>NZ_JBICXG010000018.1:0-164149 GCF_043200175.1 Streptomyces sp. NPDC048462 | reverse complement strand
GACCCGAGAACCACTACAAGGGCTGCACCCATATCACCAGCCGAAACGCCGAAAGTTGCACTGCCGATCGAACCCCTAACCGAACGGCATTGGGGTTAGGGCCTCTCGTTTGGATCATGCCGGCCGAGGCGGCGGCACGTAGGCTCGGATCATGAGCCTGCGCCTGAGCACCGTGATCCTCCCTGTCGACCGCTGGCACGAGGGGGGCCGGGCGAAGTGGCAGCGCGCCGAGGAGCTCGGTTTCCACACGGCGTACACCTACGACCACCTCTCCTGGCGTACCTTCCGCGACGGCCCCTGGTTCGGCGCCCTGCCCACCCTCACCGCCGCCGCGACGGCCACCACCCGCCTCCGGGTGGGCACCCTCGTCACATCGCCGAACTTCCGGCATCCGGTGACGCTCGCGAAGGAACTGATCTCCCTCGACGACGTCTCCGGCGGCCGGGTCACGCTGGGGATCGGGGCCGGCGGGAACGGCTTCGACGCGACGGCGCTGGGGCAGAAGGCGTGGACGCCGCGTGAGCGCGCGGACCGTTTCGGCGAGTTCGTGCCGCTGCTGGACCGGCTGCTCACCGAGGACGCGGTGACGCGGGAGGGGGCCCTCTACTCGGCGGTCGAGGCGCGGAACATCCCGGGCTGTGTGCAGCGGCCCCGGCTGCCCTTCGCCGTCGCCGCGACCGGCCCGCGCGGCCTCGGCCTCGCCGCGCGATACGGGCAGGCGTGGGTGACCACGGGCGACCCGAAGCTCTACGAGGAGGGCACGCCGGCCCAGTCGGACGAGGCGCTGCGCGGGCAGGTCGCGAGGCTCGGGGCGGCGTGCGGGGAGATCGGACGGGATGCGTCCGAGCTGGACAAGGTTCTGCTCACCGCGTTCACCCCGGACCGCTCCAGGATGCTTGCGTCGGTGGACGCCTTCGTGGACTTCGCGGGCCGGCACCGCGAGATCGGCTTCACCGAGATCGTGGTCCACTGGCCGATCCCCGACTCCGACTTCGCCGCCGATCAGGGCGTCTTCGAGCGCATCGCGACGGAAGCCCTCCGCCAGCTGGGCTGAGCCCGCCACGGTCTCGTCGTTGGCCGGAGCGCGGGGTGGCCGGCTCCAGGCCACCGGGTGCGTAGCCGTCCCGCTCCCGGGTCAGCCGGGCAGGCGCAGGAACTCCGGGGGCACCGCGGCGGTGAGCCAGACCCCGTTGGCGCTGACGCAGAAGGTGTGACCGGCCAGGTGCATCGCGCCGGTGTCCACGGACAGCACGACGGGCCGGCCGCGCCGGGCCCCGACGCGGGTCGCCGTCTCACGGTCCGGCGAGAGGTGTACGTGGGTGCGGTTCATCGGCCGCAGCCCCTCGCTCCGGATCGCGTCCAGGAACCGGCCGACCGTGCCGTGATAGAGGTACGCGGGCGGCTCGGCCGGTGGCAGGTCCAGGTCCACGTCGACGGTGTGTCCCTGGCTCGCCCGGATACGGCCGCCTTCGACCGCGAAGCGCTGCTTGTCGTTGGAGGCGACCACCTGGTCGAGCTCGGCCCGGGTGAGCGGGAAGTTATGGCGGTCCGTGGCCCGGAGCAGGTCGTCGATGGCGACCCAGCCGTGTGCGTCGAGCTGGAGGCCGATCCGTTCCGGCTGGTGCCGCAGGTGCTTCGAGAGGTACTTCGACACCTTGACGGTGCGTCTTTCGTCCATCCGTCCAGGGTGCCCGCGGCGTCTCCTCCCGCGCATCCGGATTTCGTACGCGATTCACAGAGCCAGTTCTTGTGCACAGGTTTGATCCACAGCCAACTCGACTTATCCACAGGTAATTTGCTGGTTCTGTGGACAAGTGACGTGCGATTCAGGCTAATTGGCGAAGTTAGTCTGCATTAACGTGAGATGAGGCAAGTGCATCTAATGTCCGTGCCTGTACCTCACGTTCGGTGGCCGCGGTGATGAAGGCGGCAGTGTTCTCCCGGCCAACCAGTCGCTCCACAGCGGTGATTGTCCCGGGCGGCAGAGCCACCGGCTTCGGCGGATGTGCGGTGGAGCCCGAGGTGAAGGGCTCCTCCGCGGTGAGGTGGTGTTCCAGATGGCGTGCGGCGAACGTACGCATGGCACGGGCGAGTTCGGCGTCCACCGTCTGCTGGGCGAGCGGGCGGAGTCTGCGTACCAGTGACGCGGCCTCTGCCGCGTCGGCGTCGGTCGGCGGCCGATGACCGAGATAGCGGGCGAAGACGTGCTCCGTGGTGAACTCCAGGAAACGGGAGGCTATCTGCTCGACCTGTCCCCGAAGCTCCCTCAGGTGCCCGGAGATCGCGCTCAACGGGACGCCCGCCGCGTGCAACTCCACAGCCACCGAGAGTTCCTGGGGACTCGGCACCAGGAACTCGTCCTCGCGGCCCGGGATGCGCTCCAGCACACCGAGATCCACCGCCTCCGCGACGGCCTGCTCGTCCTGGGTGCCGCCGAACCTCGCGTCCAGCTCGGTCCGGGTGATCCGGTCCGCCCGCTCGTCGGTCCACGGCCCGTGCACCTCCGCGACGAGCCCGAGCACCCCGCCGAGGCCACGGCCGGTGTCCCAGGCCTCCAGCAACTCCTTGATGCTGGCCAGGGTGTAGCCGCGGTCGAGCAGGTCCGCGATCTGCCGCAGCCGGGCGAGATGGGTGTCCCGGTACACATTGGCCCGGCCCCGCCGTTCCGGGGTCGGCAGCAGCCCGCGGTCCTGATAGGCGCGGATCGTGCGGACCGTGGCACCGCTGGCGTGCGCGAGGTCCTCGATCCGGTACTCCGACACCGCCCGCCCGGACGACGGCCCTTGGCCGCTCACAGCGGCGGCTTCAGCCGGGCGATGCCACGCAGCGCCCCGGGGCTGAGCCGGGACAGGAACCGGGCGGCATGCGACTCCGGCGTCACCGGGACGACGGCCTGGTTGCGTACGACCGCGCGCAGGACCGCCTCGGCGACCTTCTCCGGCGGGTAGTTGCGGACTCCGTACAGCTTGCTCGTCCGTTTCCGCAGCCGCTGTTCCTCCGCCGCGTCGGTCCCGGCGAAATGGGTGGTCGCGGTGATGTTGGTGTTCACGATGCCGGGGCAGACCGCGCTGACTCCGATCGACTTCTCGGCCAGCTCGGCGCGCAGGCATTCGCTGAGCATCAGCACGGCAGCCTTCGACGTGCTGTACGCCGGGAGCGCGCGCGAGGGCTGATAGGCGGCGGCGGAGGCCGTGTTGACGATATGGCCGCCCTGCCCGCGCTCGGCCATCTGCTTGCCGAAGAGGCGGCAGCCGTGGATGACACCCCAGAGGTTGACGTCGAGGACCTGCTTCCAGTCCTCGACCGTCGTGTCCAGGAACGAACCGGACAGCCCGATCCCGGCGTTGTTGACCAGCACATCGACGATCCCGTACTCGGTGGCGACCTTCTCGGCCAGCTTCTCCATGGCCGCCTCGTCACTGACGTCGACCGTCTCCCCCCAGGCGGCCGGCGCGCCGATCAGCCTGGCCAGCTCCGCCGTCCGGGCCGCACCCTCCGCGTCCCGGTCCACGGCCACCACCCGGGCGCCCGCGTCGGCGAAGGCGAAGGCGGTGGCCCGCCCGATGCCGCCGGCCGCGCCCGTCACCAGGACGAGCTGTCCGCCGAACCGGTCCGCGTGCGCACCCTTCGGCGCGGCGTCCCCCACCGGGACACCTCCCTGCATGGCCGATTCGTTGGCGGCGGCGAACTCATTGATCCAGGAGGCCAGCTGGTCCGGCCTGGTGCGCGGCACCCAGTGCTTGGCCGGCAGCGAGCGGCGGGTCAACTGCGGCACCCAGGAATCGAGTCCGTCGTAGAGCTGCTCCGAAAGGAAGATGTCGCCCGTCGGTGTGATCAGCTGGACCGGCACGTGCGCGTAGGCGTCGGTGCGGGGCCTGCGCAGCCGGGTCCGGACGTTGTCGCGGTAGAGCCAGGCCCCGTGCGCCGCGTCTTCGGGCAGGGACGCAGTCGGATAGTCGCCCGGCGGCACCTTCTCCAGCCGTTGCAGGATGCCGGGCCACCGCTTGCCGAGCGGCCCGCGCCAGGCGAGCTCCGGCAGGACCGGCGTGTGCAGCATGTACACGTACCAGGACTTGGCACCCTGGCCCAGCAGCTGGCCGACCCGGCGCGGAGTGGGCCTGGCCATCCGCTGCTTGATCCAGTGCCCGAAGTGGTCGAGGGAGGGGCCGGACATCGAGGTGAAGGACGCGATCCGGCCCTCGGTACGGCTGACCGTCGCGAACTCCCAGGCCTGGACCGAGCCCCAGTCGTGACCGACCAGGTGCACCGGACGGTCCGGGCTCACCGCGTCGACGACGGCCAGGAAATCGTCGGTCAGCTTCTCCAGGGTGAAGCCGCCGCGCAGCGGGACGGGCGCCGTCGAGCTGCCGTGGCCGCGCACGTCGTACAGCACGACGTGCCACCGCTCGGCCAGTTGCCGGGCGACCTGCGTCCAGACCTCCTTGCTGTCCGGATAGCCGTGCACGAGCACGATGGTCGGACGCGTCGCCTCGCCCAGCTCGACGACGCACAGTTCGATACCGCCCGTGGCCACCCGGCGCTCGCGCGCCCCCGGCAGATCCAGCAGACTCATGCCCCCACCCTCTCCTCGGCCCAGCGCCGCACGTGCGGCAGATCCTCGTCCAGCCAGAAGGCGCTCTGCTCGGGGTCCCGTGAGTCGGTGACGACCAGGATCTCCTCGAACTTCGCGCCGGTACCCCGGAATCCGATGTGGGGTTCCACCGCCCACAGTCCAGGCCGCGGGGGATGGTCGGAGAAGCGGTGCGGACTCCAGAGCGGCGACCAGCCGTCCCGGTGCCCGTGGACCGCATCGCTCAACAGTCCCTTGAGTGACTGGCTGCCGAACCCGAACACCCTCGGCGACCAACGGCGTTCGATGACGCGGTCGACCTTGTGGGCGATCACGCCGAATGGATACGCGCGGTGCCGGTTGGCGTAACCCTGCCTGATCATCAGGCGCTCGACGTCCTCGTATATCTCGCGCAGCGGGCGCCGCTCGCGCACCTCGCGCAGGATCAGGTCGCGGTGGGCCTCCAGGTCGGCGAGCAGCCTGTCGTGCAGCGGGTTCAGCCCCAGGCAGCCGGAATAGCCGATGTCCGCGGTGAACCCCTTGTACACAGGCGCCATGTCGAGGATGAACGGCATCCCCGGCTCCAGCCGCCGGTCGGTCGGGAAGAACTGCAGCGGCACCTTGAATCCGGTGAACGCCGTGCGGTCCCCGAACCAGGCGAAGGGCAGATGGAACCAGTCCCGCACCCCGCGCGAGGTCAGCCACTCGCGCTGCATCCGGGCCGCTTCCCGCTCCGTCACCCCCGGCCGCAGGCGGGCGGCGACCGCTTCCGCGCAGGCGGACGCGAGGCGCTGCACCTCTCTGAACCCACGAAGCTCCGGGGTCAGTTGGCTGTTCACTCGCGCACCCATGCCACCGTCCGTTCCCTGCCGTGTGCGGTACGTGCCCGTAACGTGACACTGATGAATGTGACAATGTCCGGCGGCTACGTCAAGAGGTCCGCCGGACCTGTGGACAACTGCGCGCACCATCCCGAGACCGTGCAATACGCGGTGGCCGCACACCACCCGGAGCGGCAACCGGAAGCCGGACCGCCTGCCTCCTCCCTCCTGGGGTCCCCCTACGGGTCTGTACATCTGGAGTCTGAGGGGAAACCAGCCGCCAGGTCTGACGACCGTTGTGGCCCGCGCCACTAACGTCGCTTACGTGACTGTCATTGCGACCGAAAGCCTGAGCAAGCGGTTCCCACGGGTGACCGCGCTTGACCGGCTCTCCTTGGACATCGGCCCCGGCGTGACCGGGCTGGTGGGCGCCAACGGAGCCGGCAAGTCCACCTTGATCAAGATCCTGCTGGGTCTGTCTCCCGCCACCGAGGGCCGGGCCGCGGTGCTCGGGCTCGACGTCTCGACCAGCGGCGCCGCCATCCGGGAACGGGTCGGCTACATGCCCGAACACGACTGCCTGCCGCCCGACGTCTCGGCCACCGAGTTCGTCGTGCACATGGCGCGAATGTCCGGACTCCCGCCGACCGCCGCCAGGGAGCGGACCGCGGACACCCTGCGCCACGTCGGCCTGTACGAGGAGCGCTACCGCCCCATCGGCGGCTACTCGACCGGCATGAAGCAGCGGGTGAAACTGGCCCAGGCGCTGGTCCACGACCCGCAGCTGGTCCTCCTGGACGAGCCGACCAACGGGCTGGACCCGGTCGGCCGCGACGAGATGCTCGGCCTGATCCGGCGGGTGCACACCGACTTCGGTATCTCGGTCCTGGTCACCTCGCACCTGCTGGGTGAACTCGAACGCACCTGTGACCACGTCGTCGTCATCGACGGCGGAGCGCTGCTGCGCTCCAGCTCCACCAGCGACTTCACCCAGACCACCACGACCCTCGCGGTCGAGGTCACCGACAGCGACACCCACCCCGACGGCACCGACGCGCTGCGCCGGGCCCTCAGGGAGACGGGTATCAAGCTGGTGGGCCTCGACGGGCTGGACGCGGAAGGGCTGCCCGGGGCGGGCCACATCCTGCTGATCGAGGCGACCGGCGAGGAGACGTACGACATCGTCCGCGACAGCGTCGCCGGCCTGGGCCTCGGCCTCGTCCGGATGGAACAGCGCCGCCACCACATCGCCGAGGTCTTCCGTACCGAAGAGGCACCGGCAGCGCAGGCCGCGGCGCAGCACGCGTCCGTGGCCGCCGGGGCCGTACAGCAGAAGGGGAGCGGTAGCGATGAGCACTGAGACCGGCGCCGCGACCGGGAGCGAGACCTCCCGGATCCACAACATCGGCTACCGCGCCTACGACGGGCCCCGCCTGGGCCGGGCGTACGCCCGCCGCTCGCTCTACTCGCAGTCCCTGCGCGGTTCCTTCGGACTCGGCCGTTCCGCCAAGTCCAAGGTGCTGCCCATGCTGCTCTTCGGCGTGATGTGCCTGGTCGCGGCGATCATCGTGGCGGTGGCGATCAACATCCCCGACTCGACGAAGCTGCCGGTCAAGTACACCTCGTACGCGGTCTACCTGCAGGCGGTCATCGGCCTGTTCCTCGCCTCGCAGGCACCTCAGTCGGTCTCCAGGGACCTTCGCTTCAAGAGCGTGCCGCTGTACTTCTCGCGGCCCATCGAGCGCGGCGACTACGTCATCGCCAAATTCGCCGCCATGGCCTCCGCGCTGTTCGTCCTCACCGGTGCGCCGCTCGTCATCCTCTACGTGGGCGCCCTGCTGGGTAAGTTCGACTTCGGCGACCAGACCAAGTGGTTCGCACAGGGAATGGTGTCGGTGGCGTTGCTCTCCGTCCTCTTCGCCGGGCTCGGCCTCGTGATGGCCGCGCTCACCCCGCGCCGGGGCTTCGGCGTCGCCGCGGTGATCGCCGTACTCACCATCTCCTACGGTGCGGTCTCCACCGTCCAGGGCATCGCCTGGTCGACGGGTTCCACCGGAGCCGTCCCGTGGCTGGGCCTCTTCTCGCCGATCACGCTGATCGACGGTGTGCAGACCGCGTTCCTCGGCGCCACCTCCGCCTTCCCCGGAGGGGAAGGCCCGGGGGCCGGTGCCGGAGTGGTCTATCTGATCGTTGTTCTCGCGCTCGTCGCCGGCTCGTACGCCGTACTGATGCGCCGCTACCGGAGGGTCGGGCTGTGACCACCATCGAGATCGACCACACCTCCCGCTGGTTCGGCAACGTGGTCGCCGTCAACGACGTGAGCATGACCGTGGGGCCGGGCGTCACCGGTCTGCTGGGTCCCAACGGGGCCGGCAAGTCCACGCTGATCAACATGATGGCGGGATTCCTCGCCCCGTCCACGGGCACCGTCACGCTCGACGGCAAGGCGATCTGGCGCAACGAGGCCGTCTACCGGCACATCGGCATCGTGCCCGAGCGGGAGGGCATGTACGACTTCCTGACCGGCCGCGAGTTCGTGGTGGCCAACTCGGAGCTGCACGGCCTCGGTGACGCCGAGGCGGCCCGCGCGCTGGCCACGGTCCAGATGGAGTACGCGCAGGACCGCAAGATCTCCACGTACAGCAAGGGCATGCGCCAGCGCGTGAAGATGGCCTCCGCGCTGGTCCACGACCCGTCCGTGCTGCTGCTCGACGAACCGTTCAACGGAATGGACCCGCGTCAGCGGATGCAGCTGATGGAGCTGCTGCGACGGATGGGCGCGGAGGGACGCACGGTCCTCTTCTCCTCCCACATTCTCGAAGAGGTCGAGCAACTCGCCTCGCACATCGAGGTGATCGTGGCCGGCCGGCACGCCGCGTCCGGTGACTTCCGCAAGATCCGCCGGCTGATGACGGACCGCCCGCACCGCTATCTCGTACGGTCCAGCGACGACCGGGCACTCGCCGCCGCGCTCATCGCGGACCCGTCGACGGCCGGCATCGAAGTGGACCTGGGCGAGAACGCCCTGCGCATCCAGGCGGTCGACTTCGGACGCTTCACCGTGCTGCTGCCGAGGGTCGCACGCGAGCAGGGCATCCGGCTGCTGACCGTTTCGCCGTCCGACGAATCCCTCGAATCGGTCTTTTCCTATCTCGTAGCGGCCTGAGTAGTGGCCGATAAGGAGCTGTGAAGCGTCATGTACGACCCCACAGTCGCCCGGCTCACCTACCGGGCCCTGCTCGGCCGGCGCCGGGCCGCAATCCTCTTCATCCTGCCCGCACTGCTGTTGGTCATCGCGGTGGCGGTACGGATGTTCGCCGGGGCCGATGACCAGGTCGCCTCGGACGTGCTGGGCGGTTTCGCGATCGCCACCATGGTGCCGCTGATCGGCGTGATCGCCGGAACCGGAGCGATCGGGCCGGAGATCGACGACGGCTCGATCGTCTATCTGCTGGCCAAGCCGGTGAGCCGGCCGACCATCATCTTCACCAAGCTGATCGTGGCGATCGCCGTGACGATGGTCTTCTCGGCGGTGCCGACCATGATCGCGGGCCTGATCCTCAACGGCAACGGCCAGCAGATCGCGGTGGCCTACACGATCGCCGCCCTGGTCGCCTCGATCGCCTACAGCGCACTGTTCCTGCTGCTGGGCACGGTCAGCCGGCACGCGGTGGTCCTCGGACTCGTCTACGCCCTGGTCTGGGAGGCCCTCTTCGGCAGCCTGGTCCCCGGTGCGCGCACGCTCAGCGTCCAGCAGTGGTCCCTCGCGCTGGCCGAGAAGGTCGGCGGGAGCGACGCCATCAGCTCCGACGTCGGACTGCCGGTCGCGACGGTGCTGCTGATCGCGGTCACCGTGGCGGCGACCTGGTACGCGGGCCAGAAGCTGCGCACCCTGAAGCTCGCCGGCGAGGAGTGAGCACGCACACCCCTCTGATGCGACAGCCCCTGTCCGATGTTCTGCGGACAGGGGCTGTCGTATGTCGGACAGTATTACGCGATTACGCGTAACTGTACGGATATCGGTTCGTTGTTCCGGATGCGTGGAGGCAACTGGAATCTGAGACGTCGAGCTTTCGTGAATTCGGGGATTGCCGATGCCGGCGGTACACGCCTACGGGCGACACCCGTCCACCGGGTCGGTCATAGAGCAAGTGGCAAACGTGAGCGTCCTCCGCCCCTGAAGCCCGGGGAGAGGGCTGTCCCTGTCACTCTCCCGATCGGAAGGCATGCCCATGCCCACGGAAGTCGCCCTGCTCGAATCACGCGCGCTGCGCGTCGAACAGATGGGGCGCGTAGACACCCTCGACAAGGTGAAGAGCCTCGTCATGCTCCCGGACGGAATTCACGTTCGCACCGAGGATGTGGCTCGTTACTTCGAAGTATCCACAGAGGTCGTCAAGAAGGTGATCCAGCGCCACCGCTCGGAGATGGAGGAGAACGGTCTGCGACTGCTTCGTGGCTCTGAACTGCGGGTTTTCAATAGGGACATGATGTCCCTATTGGGTGAGGGGCAAGGTGAAAGTTATCCACAGGCGCCTGCGCAGCTCACGCTCTTCACCCGCAGGACCGTTCTCAACGTCGCGATGCTTCTTCGCGACAGCGACATCGCGCGCTGCGTCCGTACGTACCTGCTCGACGCCGAGCAGGACCTGCGGGCGGGGTACGCCTCGCTCGAACACCGGGTCACCCGGGTCGAGAGCTGCCTGTCCGGAGTCGGTAGTGCTCTCCAGGAGCTGGGCCCGGTCCTCAACCGGATGTCGCTCAGGCTCGACAGCCTCGACCGGAGGCTGGAGGTCACACAGCAGGTGATCGGTGCCATGAGCGTGCGGCTGGGCGGGGTCTCGCAGGACATCGCCGGGCTGGACGGGCGGATGGACGAGTTCGCGCGGAACCTGAAGGACCTGAGCCGTCGCAACAGGAGCCGCTGAGGGTCCTGAGACAGCCCTGATGTCCGGTGCCACCCGGTCACGCGGATACCACCGGTCACGCGGATACCACCGGCCACGCGCCGCCCGTAAATGAGTGGCACCGGACATCGGGCGCGCGGCACAGTGGCGTTACGGCACCCGCCGGGAACGGCACCTGCCGGCAACGGCACCACAGACCGGGAGAGGAGCGCGGCGATGACCGGGAGTCCGAGTCCGTCGAGCTCCCTGCAAGGCGTGGCCGAGCGGGCCGCGGAGTAGTCAGCGACTGTCTCCGCCGAGCCGCTTCGAGCAGCACGCCGGGGCGGCCGTTCATGCGCATCGCGCGCGGCCGCCCTCCCCCTGGAGGATTGGCCGAGTGGTAAGGCAGCGGCTTGCTAAGCCGTCGTCGGGGTGCGAACCCCGCGCGCGTTCGATCCGCGCATCCTCCGCCTCAGGCAGCCGGCGCCGAAGGCTGCTGGAGCAGCTGCTCCAGCACCACGGCGATCCCGTCGTCCTCGTTCGACGCGGTGACCTCGTGGGCCACGGCCTTCAGATCCTCGTGCGCGTTGGCCATCGCCACACCGTGCCGCGACCAGGCGAACATCGGGATGTCGTTCGGCATGTCACCAAAGGCGATGGTGTCCGCCGCCTTCACGCCCAGCCGGCGCGCGGCCAGCGAGAGACCGGTGGCCTTGCTGAGCCCGAGCGGCAGGATCTCCACGACCCCCGGACCGGCCATGACCACGTCGACCAGATTGCCGACCGCCGCCCGCGCGGCCTTGGCCAGCGCGTCGTCGTCCAGATCCGGGTGCTGTATGTAGACCTTGTTGAGCGGGGCCGCCCACATCTCGGCCGGGTCCTGCACGAAGACGGCCGGCAGCGGGCCCTCCTGCACGCGGTAGCCCGGACCGACCAGCACCTCGCCGTCCAGCCCGTCGCGGCTGGCCGCCAGAGCCAGCGGACCGATCTCCGCCTCGACCTTGGACAGCGCCAGACCGGCGAGCTGCCGGTCCAGGGTCAGCGAGGTCAGCAGCTTCCGCTCGCCCGCGTGGTAGACCTGCGCGCCCTGACCGCAGACCGCGAGGCCCTCGTAGCCCAGGTCGTCCAGGATGTGCCGGGTCCACGGGACGGCGCGGCCGGTGACGATGATGTGCGCCGCACCGGCCGCGGTCACCGCGGCCAGTGCGTCACGTGTGCGCCCGGAAACCGTGTCGTCGGCACGCAGCAGCGTGCCGTCGAGGTCGGTCGCGACGAGCTTGTAGGGGAAGGTCACTTGGCGACCGGCTCCAGGACCTCACGCCCGCCCAGGTACGGACGGAGTACCTCGGGTACCCGTACCGAACCGTCGGCCAGCTGGTGGTTCTCCAGGATCGCCACGATGGTCCGCGGGACGGCGCAGAGCGTGCCGTTCAGCGTGGACAGCGGCTGGAGCACCTTCTTGCCGTCGCGGGTGTCGCGCATCCGGACGGACAGCCGGCGCGCCTGGAAACCGTCGCAGTTGGATGCCGAGGTCAGCTCGCGGTACTTGCCCTGGGTCGGGATCCACGCCTCGCAGTCGAACTTCCTGGAGGCGGAGGAGCCCAGGTCGCCGGTGGCGACGTCGATGACCTGGAAGGGCAGCCCGAGAGCGGTCAGCCACTGCTTCTCCCAGTCCAGCAGCCGCTGGTGCTCGGCCTGGGCATCCGCCGGGTCGACGTACGAGAACATCTCGACCTTGTCGAACTGGTGGACCCGGAAGATGCCGCGGGTGTCCTTGCCGTACGTACCGGCCTCGCGGCGGAAGCACGGCGAGAAGCCCGCGTAGCGCAGCGGCAGCTTGTCCGCCTCGATGATCTCGTCCATGTGGTACGCCGCGAGCGGTACCTCGGAGGTGCCGACCAGGTAGTAGTCGTCCTTCTCCAGGTGGTACACGTTCTCCGCGGCCTGGCCGAGGAATCCGGTGCCCTCCATGGCGCGCGGGCGGACCAGCGCCGGGGTGAGCATCGGGATGAAGCCGGCCTCGGTGGCCTGGGCGATCGCCGCGTTGACCAGGGCGAGTTCCAGCAGTGCCCCGACGCCCGTCAGGTAGTAGAAGCGCGAGCCGGACACCTTGGCGCCGCGCTCCATGTCGATCGCGCCGAGCGCCTCGCCGAGCTCCAGGTGGTCCTTGGGCTCGAAGCCCTCGGCGCCGAAGTCGCGGATGGTGCCGTGCGTCTCCAGGACGACGAAGTCCTCCTCGCCGCCGACCGGCACGTCCTCGTGGACGATGTTGCCGAGCCGCAGCAGCAGGCTCTTGGTCTCCTCGTCGGCCTCGCCCTGTGCCGCGTCGGCCGCCTTGACGTCGACCTTGAGCTGCTCGGCCTTCTTCAGGAGCTCGGCGCGCTCCTCCGGCGAGGCCTTGGGGATGAGCTTGCCGAGCGATTTCTGCTCGGAACGGAGCTCGTCGAACCGAACCCCGGACGACCTGCGCCGTTCGTCGGCGGAGAGCAGGGCGTCGACGAGCTCGACGTCCTCTCCACGGGCGCGCTGGGAGGCGCGAACACGGTCGGGGTCCTCACGAAGCAGGCGAAGGTCAATCACCCCTCCAGGCTACCGGTGTCGGCTTCCGTAGCTCGAACCGATATTGGCGAGCGTGTCACTTTGCCCGAATTGCCGGTATTGGTAATGCTGAAGAGGAATCCGCGGCGAGTGTTTGGGCGCCATCGTCAATAAAGAGGTCCTATTCCCCTAAATGGGGCAGAAGGTTCGTGGGTCTTGACGTATCGGCCTTGCCTGGAAGGGGAGTTGGTGCCCACTTGTCCACAGGGGTGGGCGCCTTCTGAAAGTTATCCACAGGCTGTGAAGAAGATCTGTGGACGCGAGGTAGATCATTCCGAAAGCGGTGCGAAGGCTCGCGGAATCCCCCTTCAAACCCCTTCTGCACGCTCGTTCGGGTGGGAATTCCTCGTCCTAAAGAGTTGATCAATGGAATTGCGGTGACACCGGGCGTCCTGCCGGTCTGTGGACGGGTCTGGGTGGACTGGGGAGATTTGTCGACCATGTCGCGTTGCGGTGTCGACTTGTCCCCAGGTCGAGACGTACGCCTGTGGATAACTTTTCGATGATGACAATCCACTGATCGCACTGGGCCTGTGGGCGTGCCGAAGTGAGGAAGGGCGCGTGTGCGGAAGTGTGGGTGTGCGGGTGTGCGGGAGCGCTGAAGTGCGGACGCACCGAGCCTGTCGGGCGGAGGGCGCCGACGGGCCGCGGACCGTCAGGCTCGCCCGTCCTGGTTCCGGGCCAGCCAGTCCGAGGCCACGGTGAACTCCGCGTCCGACGTACCCGCACGCAACGGACGTACGTCCGCCGCCGTCACGCCGGCCCGCGGATACGAGCCGAGGAAGCGGACGTTCGGGCAGATCCGCTTCAGCCCCATCAACGCCTCGCCCACCCGGCGGTCGGAGATGTGGCCCTCGGCGTCCACGGCGAAGCAGTAGTTGCCGATGCCCGCACCCGTCGGCCGGGACTGGATCAGCATCAGGTTCACCCCGCGCACCGCGAACTCCTGGAGCAGTTCGAGCAGCGCACCGGGGTGGTCGTCGCCCAGCCAGATGACCACCGACGTCTTGTCCGCACCCGTCGGCGCCGCCGGCCGGGCCGGGCGGCCCACCAGCACGAACCGGGTCTGGGCGTTCTCCGCGTCGTGGATCTCGGTCACCAGCGGTTCGAGCCCGTAGGTCGCCGCGGCGAACTCACCGGCGAACGCGGCGTCGTACCGGCCCTCCTGCACCAGCCGGGCACCGTCCGCGTTGGACGCCGCCGACTCCCATACGGCCTGCGGGAGATGGGCGGCCATCCAGTTGCGTACCTGCGGCTGCGCGGCCGGGTGCGCGGTGACCGTCTTGACGTCGGACAGCTTGGTACCGGGGCGCACGAGCAGCGCGAAGGTGATGGACAGCAGCACCTCGCGGTAGATCATCAGCGGCTCGCCGCTGGTGAGCTGGTCCAGGGTGGTGGTGATGCCGCCCTCGACGGAATTCTCGATCGGTACGAGTGCCGCTGCCGCCGTGCCGTTGCGCACCGCGTCCAGCGCCGCCGGCACGGAGACCATCGGGACGAGCTCACGGGTGGCGGCTTCCGGGAGCGTACGGAGGGCGACCTCGGTGAAGGTGCCTTCGGGGCCGAGATAGGCGTAGCGCGTGGCGGACATACCGTCACCCTAATGCGCCGGGGTGGCTCAGGACTCCAACAACCGCTGCCCCACGTACTCCCCGGCCGCCGCACCGCCCGGCACCGCGAAGAGGCCGCTCGCCTCGTGGCGGAGGAAGGGCGACAGGGCGTCTCCCCGGTCGAGTTTGCGCTGCACCGGTACGAAGCCCCGCAGCGGATCCGCCTGCCAGCAGATGAAGAGCAGCCCGGCGTCCGGGGTGCCGTCGGTGGCGATTCCGTCGTGGTACGAGAACGGGCGGCGGAGCATGGCCGCTCCGCTGTTGCGCTCCGGGGAGGAGATCCGGGCGTGCGCGTTGTCGGGGATCAGGAGCTTGCCGTCGGGGCCCGCCTTGTCGAGATCCATGGTGGTGGTCTCGGTGCCGCCGCTGAGCGGGGCCCCGTCCGCCTTGCGCCTGCCGATGACCCGTTCCTGGCGTTCCACCGGGAGCTTCTCCCAGTCGTCGAGCAGCATCCTGATCCGCCGGACGACCGCGTACGAGCCGCCGGCCAGCCATTCGTACTTCGCGTCATCGGAGCCGGACGGGACGAAGACGCGCCGGTCGAAGTCGCTGTCGGCCGGTTTCGGATTGCCGGTGCCGTCGATCTGGCCCATCAGATTGCGAGCGGTCATCGGCTTGGCGGTGGCACCGGGTGTGCGGTTGAAGCCGTTCATCTGCCAGCGCACGGTGGCCGTCGAAGCGGCCTCTTTCTGCACGGCCCGCAGCGCGTGGAACGCGACGAGCGCGTCGTCGGCGCCGATCTGCACCCAGAGGTCGCCGTTGGAACGGGCGCCGTCGAGGTGGTCCGCGGAGAACGGCGGCAGCGGGTCGAGCCCCGGCGGCCGGCGGTCGACGAGGCCCGTGCGTTCGAAGAAGGTGGCGCCGAAACCGAAGGTGACGGTCAGCGAGGACGGCCCGGCATCCAGCGCGATACCGGTGTCGTGCCCCGTGCCGTCCGCCGCGCCACCGGCGGTGGGCTCGCCGGCCATCAGCCGCTGCGCGGCGGCTGACCAGCGGCGCATCAGTGCGGCCGCCTCCTTCCGGCCGGTGCCGGGGGCCAGGTCGAAGGCGATGAGATGGCCGCTCGCCTGGAGCGGGGTGGTGATGCCCGGCTGATGTTTCCCGTGAAACATCACCTCGGAGGAGCCCACGGAGGTCAGTGCGGTGGGCGTCTCGTCCCGTGTCGCGGCGTAGCCGGTCGCCCCACCGGCCGCCCCGAGCACCAGCCCGGTGGCCCCGGCCGCGCCGGCTGTGCCGAGCAGCCGGCGCCGCGAGAGGGCGCCGGGCGGCTGTGCACCGTCGCCGCCGGTTCCGTCGGCCGCGCTGCTTCCGCTTCCGGAGCGGCCTGTGCTGCCGGAGCTGCCTCGGCTGTCTGCCTTGGCTGTCCTGCCTGCCATGTTCGAACTGTTTTTGCTCACGGTCCTGCTCAGCCGATCTTCACGTTCTTCTCGACCGTCGTCTGGTCGATGTCCGACGTCCGTACGGTCGCCGCGACGGTCCAGTCGCCCGCCATCGGGATCTGGAGGCCGGTGGCCGTCCAGTGCCCCTCGGTCAGCCGGACCGGAACCACCGGAAGGGGGCCGATGTCCTTGGACTTCAGGGTGAGGGCGAGTTTCACCTCGGGGACGTCCATGGCCTTCCCGTTGGCGCCCTCGATCCAGACGTGGACCGCGTTGGCCCCGGTGCGGCCCGGGTCGATGTCCATCTCGAGTGTGCCCTTGCCGTTCTTGCCGCCGGTGTCGAACGGCAGCGTGAGGTTGACGGGGCCGCTCGCGGCCGGTGCGGCGGCCGCGTTCGACGCACGGGCCGCCTCCTCCTCGGTACGGCCCGGCTCGGTCGACGTCAGGATGGTGGTCACCACCAGCAGGGCCACCGCGACGCCGACTTCGGCCAGCACCGAGCGGCGGAGGCCGGAGCGGTCGGGGTCGGCGTCACGCACCCGCTTCTTCTCGGCGGTGGCCACGGCGGCCTTCTGCCGTGCGAGCTGAACGGCCCGCGCGGGGTCCTGCGACGCCGAGCCGTCCGACGACGGCGTAAGGCCGTCCGCCGACGACGTCGGCACCGACTTGGCCTTGACCTGGTCCTTGACCTTGGCCTCGACCTGGGGTTCTGCTTCTGCTTCGGTCTGCGCCGCTGCCCCCGCCGCGGCTGCGCCTTCGTCGTCAGCTGTAGCTGTAGCCGCCGGGGCCGTAACCGCGCTCCCGCCCGATGCCAGCCTTCCCGTCCACCGGCGGGAGAACGACGCGACCCCGACCAGGACCGCGACGAGCCCCACCTTCACGAGCAGCAGCTGCCCGTATCCGGTGTCGGTCAGCGCGGACCAGGAGCCGAGCTGGCGCCAGGACTGGTAGATCCCGGTGGCGACGACCACGAGCACACTGCCGAACGCGATCCGGGAGAAGCGCCGCACGGCGTCGGCGGTGACATCGGGGGTGCGGTACAGGGCGACCAGCAGGGCCGCGAGCCCGCCCAGCCAGGTGGCCACGGCGAGCAGGTGGAGTACGTCGACCGGCATGGCGATCCCCGACTGGATGCCGGTCGACGCGTGCTCGGCGAGCGCCCAGGTCGCGGCGATCCCGGCGGCGATGACCGCGCCGCCGGCGGCGAGGCCGAAGGTGAGGTCCGCCTTCTCGCGCGCGTCCTCGCGCTTCGCGTACGCCCCGAACAGGACGGCGATGAACAGCGCGCTGGCGCCGAGCAGCAGCAGCCGTGAGACGAGTGCGGCGCCCGGCTTGGTGTCGAGGACGGCCTGCAGCCCGTCGAGGTCGAAGGCGTCCGCGAGCTTCCCGGAACCGGTGTACGGGGTGCGCAGCAGCAGCATGGCGAGGGTGGCCGCGGTGAGGGTCATCCAGCCGCGTACCACGAGGCGTTGCAGCGGGCGGGCGCCCGCCCCGCGCTGCCAGCAGGCCAGTACGAAGGCCGCGCCGCCCGCGAGCACGATGAAGCCGGCGTACGCGGCGTAGCGCGCGATGCCGTAGAGCGTGCCGACGAGGCCGCCCCCGGCCTCGCTGTCGGGGAGGGCGACGGCGGTCTTGGAGGGGGCTCCGATGGAGAAGGTGAAGGCGCCGGAGACCGGATGGCTGTCGGCGGAGACGGCCTGCCAGGCGACGGTGTACGTGCCGTCGGGCAGGCCGGTGTGCAGGGCGACGCCGTATTTCACGGTGGAGCCGCTGTGCAGATCGAGCGGGGCGGCCTCGGTGTCGGCGCGCTTGCCGTTCGGGTCCAGGATCCGGATGGAGCCCTCGCCCACGGCGACCTGCTCGGAGAAGGTCAGTGTGACCTGTTCGGGGGCGGTGGCGACGACCGCCCCGTCCTGTGGATCGCTCCCGGTGAGTGCGGCGTGAGCCGACGCGGGACCCGCGACCGCCAGCAGCAGGCCGAACACCACGCCCAGGAGCGCGGCGATGAGTCCGGCAGCGGCGAGCGGCCTGCGTATGGCGGGTACGGACGGGGGCGGCCCGAAGGGCGGGGCGGTGGCTGTCATGGTGTGTCAGTCCCTCACTGCTTCTTCGGGTTGTGGGTGGTCTCCTTCACGGGAAGGTCGACCTTGATCGGGCCGGCCTTCTCGAAGTGCAGCTCCATGGACACCTTCTCGCCCTGCTTCGGCTGCTGCTTGAGCTTCATGAACATGATGTGGTTTCCACCGCGTTCGAGGTCCAGCTCACCGCCTGCGGGTACGGCGAAGGACGTCACCATGCGCATCGCCTGGTTCTTCGTCTCGTGGATCGTGACGTTGTCCGAGAGCGGGCTGGTGACAGAGGTGAGCCGGTCGGAACTGCCGCCGCTGTTCCGCACGACGAGGAAGGCTGCCGCCATGTCGTTGACGGGCTGCGGCATGAACGCGCCGGTGACCTTCAACTCCGGCTTGCTGCCCGGGGAGGAGCACCCCGCCAGCGCCAGGCCCGTGGAGAGGGCCAGGACGCCGGCGAGGACGGTGCGGCGGTTCACGGAGTCTCCCCCTTGAGGAGCTTGGGGAGGTCCTTGGTGTAGTCGTCGGGCGTGGTGTCCTCGCTGTACAGCACGTACCCCTTGTCGGTCTTCGGCGAGAACGCCATGACCTGCGAGCCGTGCATCGAGACGATCGTGCCGTCCTTCTCCTTCTTCGGCGCGTCGATACCGATGCCGATCTGCCGGGCGCCCGCCTGGATGGTCGGGAAGTCGCCGGTGAGACCGATGAACGACGGGTCCTGGGACTCGAGCCAGCTGCCCAGCGAGGACGGGGTGTCCCGCTCCGGGTCGGTGGTGACGAAGACGACCTGGAGCTTGTCCCGCTCTGCCTGCGGGAGAGACTTCTTGGCGATCGCGATGTTGCTCATGATGAGCGGGCAGACGTCGGGGCAGTTGGTGTAGCCGAAGTAGATGAGTGTCGGCTTGCCCTTGGTCTTCTCGCGGAGGTCGTACTTCTTGCCGTGAGTGTCGGTGAGGACGAGATTCGGCTTGGTGAACGGATCGTCGAGCACCGTCGCGGCCTTGGTCTTCGCCTCCGTCGAGACATCGGCGATCGGCTTCTTGCTTTCGTTGTCACTGCCGCCGCAGGCGGACAGGGTGAGCGCGGCCGCGGCGACGAGCGCCGCGGCCAGCACAGACTTCTTAACCATGGAGCACTGATTCCTGAGGGGTGGGTGTGGCGGGTGGGGCTTGTGGAGATGGTCAGGCGGTACGGCGCCGTCCGGCCAGGACGCCGAAGGCGACACCGGCGACGCCGATGACGATGCCGACGATGCCGAGAGTGCGGGCCGTGGTGTCGCTCGCGGAGGAGGACGCCGAGGCCGTTGTCTTCTCGTCCTTCGGCTGGTCGGCTGCGGCGTTCTTGTCCTCGGAGGCGGCGGCCGCGCCGTGCGCGTCGTCGGTGGCGGCGGTCAGCTTGAGGACCGGAGCGGGGCTCTCGGGCTCCTCGGCCCCGTCCTTCTGCTCCTCGATCCAGCGGACGACTTCCTTGTTGTCGTACGTCTGGATGGCCTTGAACACCAGCTGGTCGGCGTCCTCGGGGAGCTGGCCGACGGAGAGCGGGAACTGCTGGAAGCGGCCGGGCTCGATCTTGCCGCCGTCCGCGGTCCAGGTGACCTTGGAGACGGCCTCGTTGATCTTCTTGCCGTGCATGTCGAGCGGCTTGGCCAGCTTGCTCGTGGTGACCTTGATGTCCCAGCCGGGCACGGGCTGCGGCATGACGGAGGCCAGCGGGTGGTCGGTCGGGAAGTTGACCTCGAGCTTGGTCGTCGCGGCGTCGTCGCGCTCGTTGGGGACCTTGAAGTTGATGACGGCGTAACCGCCCTTGGCGGCCTCGCCCTGCGGCTGGACGCTGACGTGGGCGGAGGCCGTACCGGCGAGGATCAGCACGGTGGACGCGGCGACGCCGCCGGCGAGGGCGATGCGGGAAACGTTCATGTCAGGGATCACTCCACAAAGCACGAAGGAAAGGTGCTCCGACACGCGGGTGCGCGACGGCATCGCGACACCTCTTCCCCTCACGAGCGGTGCGTGCGCGCCGCCCCGCGCCTGCACCGGTGAGGTGCCTGCGAGGGTTGCGCGTGCGTCGTGTGGAGGTGACGGGTGTCGCGTCAGGCTGCGAGAGCGAATGCGGGTGGCGGCCCGCGCCTGATCACCATGTGCTGCAAGGGATCCCCGGTGGCCGGGGCCGGTGCGTCCACCGCCGTGCGCAGCGTGCGCGGCCCGTTCGCCGGTCCGTCCGGAAGGCCGGTGTGCAGTGCGGATACGAGGACGAGCGCCGCGCGCAGGGCCCGCAGCCGGGCTCCGGCCGCGACCTGCTGGGCGCCGTGCGCCGAGAGCCGGGCGAGCCGGAACAGGGCGATCTCGCCGCGCCGCAGCAGCCAGCCGGTGGCCAGCGCCGCCAGCAGATGGCCGAGCAGCATGGGCAGGCTGGGAAACATTCCGGCGAGGCCGGCCGCTCCGGAGCCGGTCATGCCGTCGGAGGGCGTGGCGGCCATGTGCTGATGCGCCTGCGCGGTGACCGATGCCGGGTCGATGCCCGCGGTGGTGACGATGCGATGGGCGTCGGCCGCGTTCAACTGGGCGGGGCCCGCACCGCAGACGAGGCTCGCCGCGAACCGGATCAGCGAGTCGTCACCGGCCGCCGCGGGCTGCGGCGTAGCGGCGTGCGTACCGACACCGAAGAGCGTGTGCAGGGCGATCTGCCCGCCGGCCAGGGCCGCGGCGATCGACGGCAGTGAGCGTTCGCGGCCGGCCAGTGCCACCGCCACCGCCAGGATCCCGAGGAATCCGGCGAGCAGGGTCCACCCGGGTACCGCCGCGCATGCTGCCATCGCGTGTCCGGCCGCGGACAACGCGACGCAGACCGCGGCGAACACCGCGGCCCTCAACAGCCGCAGACCGGCTCCGGCGCGTCCCACAGACGTAGACATGGCGGGGTCATCATCGCACTGCGCCCCCGTCCGCCGTACGGCAGGTCCGGAAGGTCAGCTTCCGCCCGATTGGCTGCGCGCCGGGCTGTTGGGGATGGTTGCGGGCGGGGTAGGAGAGGTCCTGTGGGCCGGGCATGCACAGGTGTGGTGAGCCCGGGTATCCGCCGAATGAGCGGTCTCACATCCCGTCCGTGCTTACGAACGGCACAGGGCGGCAATACGTATCGGTATGTCGAGCCGCAGCCAGGAGGCTGGAGCATGAGCATGTGGTGGTCACTCCATCTGCGGCGCGAAGCTGCGAGCGTTCCGCTCGCCCGTCGTTTCCTGCTGGGCACGATGGAATCCGCGGGCGTGGACCCGGACATCTCCTTCGACCTGTCGGTCGCGCTCAGCGAGGCCTGTGCGAACGCCGTCGAGCACGGCGGTACCCGCGACGGGGCCCGTGGAGGCACGGACGAGGCCGGGGATCACTGGGACGCCTGGGAGGAGCCGTCCGGTACGGCCTGCGGGCAGTACCGGGTGACCGCGTATCTGGACGGCGAGAAATGCCGTATCGAAGTCGCGGACTCAGGCCCCGGCTTCCCCGCGCGACGCACGCTTCGCGATGCCGCACAGCAGCAGCAACCGCAGCAGCAACCGCAGCAGCAACCGCAGCAGCAACCGCAGCAGCAACCGCAGCAGCAGAGCAAGCAACAACCGCAGCACCAACTTCGGCAGTGCCAGCCGAAGCAGGCCGGGCATCCGCCGCCGGCCGCAGAGAGCGGGCGCGGCCTCTGCCTGATCGAGGAGCTCGCCGACCATGTCCACTTCGGCAACAGGCCGGGGCACGGCGGTGCTGTGGTGAGCTTCGACAAGATCCTGAAAATGCGGGAGGGCGCCCTGCTCATGGTTTCCTGAGCAGGGCGCCCTCCGGCGCGCGCCGACGGCCGTGACCGGCCGGCGGCGGGTCAGCCCTTGAGCCGGCCCATCCACGCCTCGACCTCGTCGGCCTGACGCGGCAGCTTGTCCGAGAGGTTCCGGTTGCCGTCCTCGGTGACGAGGATGTCGTCCTCGATCCGGACGCCGATGCCGCGGTACTCCTCGGGGACGGTCAGGTCGTCGGCCTGGAAGTAGAGACCGGGCTCGACGGTGAGGCACACCCCGGGCTCCAGCGTTCCGTTGACGTACGACTCCGTCCGCGCGGCGGCGCAGTCGTGGACGTCCATGCCGAGCATGTGACCGGTGCCGTGCAGGGTCCAGCGGCGCTGCAGCCCCAGCTCCAGGACCTCGTCCACGGTCCGGTCGCCGAGCAGGCCCCACTCGACGAGCTTCTCGGTCAGGACGCGCTGCGCGGCGTCGTGGAAGTCCCGGAAGGCCGCGCCGGGCTTCACCGCGGCGATACCGGCTTCCTGGGCCTCGTACACCGCGTCGTAGATCTTCCGCTGCAGCGGCGTGAAGGTGCCGTTGATGGGAAGGGTGCGGGTCACGTCGGCGGTGTAGAGGTCGTTGGTCTCCACGCCGGCGTCGAGCAGCAGCAGCTCGCCGGAGCGCACCGCGCCGTCGTTGCGTACCCAGTGCAGGGTGGTGGCGTGCGGGCCCGCGGCACAGATCGAGCCGTAGCCGATGTCGTTGCCCTCGATGCGGGCGCGCAGGAAGAACGTTCCCTCGATGTAGCGCTCGCTCGTCGCCTCGGCCTTGTCGAGGACCTTCACGACGTCCTCGAAGCCGCGCGCGGTGATGTCGCAGGCCTTCGTCAGCTCGGAGACCTCGAAGGCGTCCTTGACCACGCGGGCCTCGGAGAGGAAGACACGCAGTTCCTCGTCGCGCTCCGCGGTGACCTTGTCGGTCAGCGCGGCCTCGATGACGGCGTCGTGGCCCCGGACGCCGCGGACCGGGCCGGTGGCCTCGGTCAGCGCGGCGGGCAGCTCCCGTACGTCCTTGGCCGGGATGCCGAGCAGCTGCTCGGCCTCGGTGAGGGAGTGACGGCGGCCGACCCACAGCTCGCCCTGTCCGTCGAGCCAGAACTCGCCGTTCTCACGGTCCGAGCGCGGCAGCAGGTAGACGGTCGCCTCGTGGCCGCCGTCCTTCGGCTCCAGTACGAGGACGCCGTCCTGGGTCTGGTCACCGGTGAGGTACGCGTACTCGGTGGAGGCGCGGAAGGCGTACTCGGTGTCGTTGGAACGGGTCTTCAGCCGGCCTGCGGGAACGACCAGCCGCTCGCCGGGGAAGCGCGCGGAGAGCGCGGCGCGGCGGTCGGCGGTGTGCCCGGCCTGAGCGATCGGCTCCAGCCCGTGCAGCTCGGTGTCGGCCCAACCGGCCTTCATGCCGGCGGCGAGCTCGTCGGAGACGCCCGGGTACAGGCCGTTCTTCCGCTGCTTGACCGGCTCTGTCTCTTCGGTCTCCGGGTTCTCCGGGGTGAGCTCCTCAGACACGACTTGTCTCTCCTTGATACGACACTGGGCCCCCTCCATCGTACGGGCGTACGGAAGGGGGCCCAGGGCCGGAAGACCTCTTACCGGTAGGTCCCCTGCCGGGAGGGTCCGGGGCGCGCGGGGCCACTCAGTCGAACCGTGCCGCCAGCAGGACCACGTCCTCGGTGTCGTCACCCTGTTCGGGCCCGTCGGGCAGCACGGTGCGCAGCACATGGTCGGCAACCGACGCGGCGTCGTGGCGCAGCGCCCTCGGGACGCTCGCCGCCGCCGAGTGGAGCCGGGTGAACGCGCGGTCCATGGAGTCCCCGGCCCGGCGCAGCAGGCCGTCGGTGTACAGCAGTACGGTCTCGCCGGGTGCCGGTTCGATCTCCACGCTCGGCGCCTCCCAGCAGGCGAGCATGCCCAGCGGCGCGGACAGGGTCGTCTCGACGTACTCGGTGCGCCGCTCACCGATGATCAGCGGCGGGGTGTGCCCGGCCCCGGCCAGCAGGATCTTGCGGCGGGCCGGCTCGCAGTAGGCGAAGAGCGCGGTCGCGGACCGGGCGGGTTCGGTCAGCCGCAGCAGGAGCTCAAGATCGGAGAGCACGGCGACCGGGTCCTCGCCCTCCATCACCGCGTACGCCCGCAGGCCGGCCCGCAGCCGGCCCATCGCGGCCAGGGCGCTCGGCCCGGAACCGCTCACCGAGCCGACGGCGAGGCCGAGCGCACCCTCCGGCAGGGCCAGCGCGTCGTACCAGTCGTTGCCGCCCTGCGGGGCCGCGTGGTGGCGTACGGCCAGCTCCACGCCGGGGACCCGGGGCATCCGGCTGGGCAGGAGCTCCTCGGTGACGGTGGCGACATCGGCCCTGGCCCGTTCCAGCTCCAGCAGCCGGGCCAGGTGCTCGGCGGCGTACCCGGCGTAGAGCCCGGCCAGGTGGCGCTGGCGCTCCAGGGGCTCGGCGGGTTCGTCGTACAGCCAGACGGCGGCGGCGAGCCGGCCGGTCCGGTCGGTGGTGATCGGCAGTGCGTAGCTGGCGGCGTAGCCGAGCCGGGCGGCGACCTCGCGTCTGCGGGGGTCCAGGGCGGTGTCGCCGAGCAGGTCGGGGGTGGTCAGTGGGCCCTCGGGGTTGGGCAGACCTTCCAGGATGCGCCCGTAGGACGTGGCGCTGCGCGGCACCGTCTCGATCTGGCCGAGCTCGGCGTGGGCCAGGCCGAGGCCGATGGTGCTGACGGGGCCACGGCGGTCGGACGGTTCGAAGACGATCAGCCCGCGGCGCGCTCCGACCAGAGCGGCTCCGGCGTCGAGCAGCTCGTGAAGTGCGTCGTCCAGGGTGTTCGTTCTGGCCAGCCGCTCGGTGAGCTCGTGCAGCGTGGTGAGGTCGGAGACCCAGCCCGCCAAGCGGTCCTGGATGAAGGCACTGGGGGCGGCGGGCACCTCGGAGAGAGGCCCGTCAGTGTGCGTCGAAACCGGAACTGTGGGATCGATTCCAGCCACTTTCGGCAGGTGCGGGGCGCTCATGGTTGCCGGCTTTCCGACTGGTGTGTTTCGTCGAATAGCATCGCAAACCCCCATGTCATTCTGCGCCGCTATCAGTGCATCCACATGTACACGCACAAGTAACGTGATGTCCAGCATTGTCCCCACGGGATTTGTGGTGTCCAAGTGATAGTGAACTTGGCCAAAAAATGCACCCTGCGGTAGCCATTTGCGGTCGACTGGGGCTGCTCGGCAGGCGGTGCTCTCGGGGTGAAGTCCCGAGGGGAGCGTCATTGCGGGCATGCTGGGTACGTAATCGATAGATGGCCAGGGGTGGTTCCGACCGCCCTCGGAACCTGGCAGCGGGCCCGGACGTCCTCATCTGTGACGGCCACGCCCCACCCCCGAGTGGCGAGGTTGTACGCACGGACGGCAGGCGCGATACGCGCCCTGCGCCTGGCCACGATTTTCGACTGGAACCGGCTCGATTCGGCTCAGCACAGCTCACGCTCGGTAGCGACGACCAACCCGTACCGCAGGCTCGACGAGCACGTACACACAGTGAAATTCCGCACACGCGATGTGACGCACGCGTGGTGTGATGTGGACCCTCGGCGTTCAACGGAAAGGAACGAGCGCTCATGCGCGAGATCCTCGGAAGGCGACGCAGGCTCCGGTTCCGGGACAGGCCCGCCCAGCTCGACGCGGCCCTGACCTGTGCTACCGAGTGGCAGTGGCCCGTACTCCCGGGAGTGGGGCTGCGGACGGCCGACGGCCGCGGTGAGCGCGGCTGCGCCTGCCCCGATCCAGAGTGCGCCGTGCCCGGCGCACACCCCTTCGAACCCGGACTGCTCGCGGCGACCACGGACCCGCGAATGGTCCGCTGGTGGTGGACGAACCGGCCGACCGCGCCGGTCGTACTGGCCACCGGCGGGCGGGCGCCGTGCGCGCTGAGCCTGCCGGCGGCTGCCGGCGCCGGAGCGCTGGCCGAACTCGACCGGATGGGAGTGCGGCTGGGCCCCGTGGTGGCGACGCCGACCCGGTGGTCGCTGCTGGTCGCCCCGTACACCCTCGAACGGCTCGGGGAGCTGCTGCACGCACAGGACTGGGTGCCCAGCTCGCTGCGGTTCCACGGTGAGGGTGGCTATCTCGTCCTTCCGCCGTCCGGAATCGGCGCGGGACAGGTGCGCTGGGTGCGGGCGCCGGCCCGGGTCTCCCGGCTGCGCCTGACGGGCGGAGCGCCCGTCGCGGCGGCCGCCTCGCCGTGGCTGCCGGATGTGGGGACGGTGCTGGACGCGTTGGTCGAGGCGAGCAACAGTGCACCGGACGGCGGAAGCCGGCTCGCTTACTGACGGGGACGGGGACGGGGGCTTGAGGCGTGAGCCGGGGGCGTGGGGCGGCGGCGGGGCGCAATTCCCGGCGCACCGTCAGGGATTTCCTCGGGCCGGGGAAGCGGGCGCCCCGCCGGGAATGGCCCGGTACCCGGAACGGCGTGCTGTCGGCTTCAGCTCTCATCGGCCGCCGGCCGGGCTCGTAACGACTGTGCGCAAAGCCCGCCGCTACAAAGCCGTTCGAAGGTTGGCTTTCTGATGCCTCATTCGAACTCACGCGATGCCTCGCCCGATGCCTCATCCGATGCCCGGTCCCATGTGTCATCCGATGCTCCGTCCGACACTTCACGCGAAACACGTTCGAGGAATGTTCGAGGTTCTCTTTAGGGGATCGCGCCGGTAGTTGTCCGGCGCTGTCCGGACCGTCGGGCACGTGCTGGAACGCGACTGCGCCCTGCCGCCCGCGTCGGGTTGGCGCAGGCCCCGGGGCCACCGCTGCTCTGCCTGCCTGCCGGTCCTGCTTGCCCGCCCCGCATGTCCGGGCTGCTGGGGGCGTTGTGAGACGTGGCGGAGCCAGGGGGAAGGGTGGCGCGGGGCCGGTGTTTCCGGGGGGCTCGTCCGGGGACCTGCGTCAGGTCTGTGCGCGGCGCGCGCGCCGCGAGATGCGCCGGTGGGCGCCGTACCCGGAAATGAGGATGCCCGATCGCTGGCGACGGGGGATGCACCAGCGACCGGGCTTCTAGAACGGTAACAAGAGATCTGCCGTTCGCAAATTCGATCTCACGTATTCGGACAGCGATTTACCTGCCAGTACGGCGAGTTGTGACGGGAGTCACCGTACGGTCGGGGTAGTGGTCACTGTCAGCTGAGCGTCACCTGGCGGTTGGTGAGCCCGCCGCGCGCACGGCGCTCCTCGGGGGTGAGAGGCGCGTTGGAAGCGAGCGCCGTTGCCAGCCGTTCGGCGAACACCGCTGCGGGCTTCTCGCACTCCTCGGCCCCCATCGCGCTCGGCAGGTCCCAGACGGGGACCATCAGGCCGTGCGCGCGGAAGGAGCCGACCAGCCGCGTGCCCTCGCCGAGGGACGAGACGCCGGCGGCGTGCAGTCGGGCGAGAGCGTCGAGGAGCTGCTCCTCGGGGTGCGGCATGACCCACCGGAGGTGGTTCTTGTCCGGCGTCTCGCACCAGTAGGCCGCGTCGACCCCGGTGAGCAGGACGGTCGGGATCGCCGCTTCGTTCGCGCGCTCCAGGGAGGCGGACACCTCGGCCGTGGCGTTCTCCGAGTCCGGCACCCAGAACTCGAAGCCGGAGTGCACGACGGGCGCGAACGGTGCGTCCGGGTCCAGGACATCCTGCAGCCGGGGGCCGTCGGCCGGAACGCGCCGGGCGGCGACCGGCGAGCCGGGTTCGGTCTCGAGCGCCCGCTGCAGGGTGTCGGCGAGGTCCCGGCTGAGGTCGCCGGAGGAGGTGTCGTTCTGCAGGGCGAGCAGGACCGAGCCGTCATCACGGCGCAGCGCGGGCCAAGCCATCGGGAGCACGGTCGCGAGCGTGACGGACGGTACGCCCGAGGGCAGCCCGCCCTTCAGCGTCAGCTCGACCGTGGCTGCGGGAACCAGCTCGCGCAGCGCGACCCAGTCGCATTCGCCGGCCAGCCCCTCGAAGGGGCGCTGGACCAGCTCGGTCACGGCCTGGGCGGCGGCGCGGCCGTGGCAGGCCTTGTAACGGCGGCCCGAACCGCACGGGCAGGGCTCGCGAGCCCCGACCACCGGGATCTCGCCGTCCTTGAGTTGCTGCTTCCCGGCCTTGGTCTGAGGGCGCTTCTTGGCCATGGTGGGCTTTCTCCCGGTTGCGACGGTTGCGACAGTGCGGTCTGGGCCGCGAGCCTAGCCGTCCTTACGGTGCCCGTTGCGCAGCTGCCCGGCCGCACCGGCCGCCGACAGTCACGGAGTGCGGGAACGCGGCCTGCCGAAGGCACCTACACGGTTGGGCCTTCCCGGTAGCGCGCTCCCGGGATCGTGTTCCTGGTATCGCGGTCCCGGTATCGCAGCGCGCTTCGCCCGGGGGCCGGGGGGAGTGCCCTTGCCCCGGGTCAGCCCGCGCCGTCGAACGCGTCGGCGAGATCCAGCCCGTCGAGCCCCGGTACGACGGGCAGCGTGGTCGCGCCCGTTGCCCGGCCGTTGCCCCGTCCACCGGTATGGCCGTTGCCCCGTCCGCCGGGGCGCTGCGGTCCATCGCCGACTCCTGCGCCGGCTCCTCCACCAACACTGTCGTCGGCACCTTCGTCGACCAGCACCCAGACCGTGACCTCGCCGGAGGAGTCGTCGCGGACGCCCCACTTCTTGGCGAGCGCGCTGATGATGTTGAGCCCCCGGCCGCCGCGAGCGGTAACCGACGGAGTGGCCGGAACCGGTCGGGTCGGACCGCCCCCGTCCGTCACCTCGACGGTCAGCCCGCCTGTTCTGTCGACGCGCCAGGCGGCGCGCACGTCGCCCTCGCCCACGTCGCTGTGCCGGCCCAGTGGCCTGCCGTGACGGCAGGCGTTGCTGAGCAGTTCGGAAAGGATCAATACAGCATCGTCGACGACCGAATCCGACACTCCGTGGGTGCGCAACTGCTCACGCATCCGGTGTCGTGCCTGACCCACGCCCGCAGGGCCATGGGGTACGGCCATGCTCGACGACGTGGGCACTTCTTGTGCCACCACCAACGCCACCCCCGAGACCTCCTTTGCCCCACGCCACGGTGTGGATGCCCCCCCGGGCTGGGCCGGAAACCGGCCAGTGGTCTGACAGTGACGCACTCGCAACGATCGAACACACCTTGAATGCGCCGGTGTACTCCCTGTTACTGATACTAAGAGCGGCCCAATTGGGACAGGACCTGCTTCGGGCGGTTCGTGATGATCGCCTCGACTCCGAGTTGGATGCAGAGGTCGACGTCCGCCGGTTCGTTCACCGTCCAGACGTGGGCCCGGTGGCCCGCGCGGTGCAGGCGGTCGATGTAGCCGGGGTGGCTGCGCACGATCCGCATCCCGGGACCCGCGATCAGGGCCCCGGCCGGCAGCCGTCCGTCACGCAGTCGCGGCGAGACGAACTGCATCAGATAGACGGTGGGCAGATCCGGTGCGGCGTCCTGGATGCGGTGCAGGGAACGGGCCGAAAAACTCATCACGCGGACCGGTGAGGGGCCCTCGGCCGGCGGTGCGTCGAGTTCGAAACGCTTCAGCAGATGCAGCAGCCGCTCCTCGACCTGCCCGGCCCAGCGGGTCGGGTGCTTGGTCTCGATGGCCAGCTGCAGCGGCCGCCCGGCCGCTCTCGTCTCGACGAGCAGTTCCAGCAGCCGTTCCAGGGTCAGTACGGAGGTGAGCTCGCCCGGCACCGGGTCCCAGTCCGGCGACTCCGACTCGTCGCGGTCCTTCCACGAGCCGAAGTCGAGCGCGGCGAGCTCGGAGAGCTCCAGGGCGGAGACCGCACCACGACCGTTGGACGTACGGTTCACCCGACGGTCGTGCACGCATACGAGGTGGCCGTCGGCGGTGAGCCGTACGTCGCACTCCAGGGCGTCGGCGCCGTCCTCGATCGCCTTCCGGTACGCGGCCAGGGTGTGCTCGGGGGCGTCGTCGGACGCGCCTCGGTGTGCGATGACCTGGATGGGATGCTGCGTGGTGTGCTGCTGCTGCCGTGCTTGGGTCACCGCGTCATGGTGTCACCGGCGGGCCCGGGTGCGCGAACCTTGCGGAGGGAGGTCGTTTTGCCCGATGTAAAGACTCGTGCGCGGATGCACAGGTCCTGCTTACAGTGGTCTGACGTGCTGTGGGAAAAGCTGACTCCAGACACGTACACAGCGGATCTCTTGCCGAATGATGATGTGGAACCGAGGAGTATAGAGCTGTGAGCACAGAGAACGAGGACAACGAGGGCAACGCGGCCGAGGCCGCCCCGTCCGTTCCGTCCGCACCTCCAGTGCCGGCCGATGCTCCCCAGGGGTCTCCTGGAAGCACGCCTCCGGCACCGCCGCAGCCGGACGTGACCGCCGCGCAGCCGCAGGTCCCCCCGGCGCACGACCCGGCGACCACGCCCATGGCCCAGGTCCCCCAGGCGCCGCAGCCGCACACGGCTCCCCCCGTACCGCAGTCGGCGGCGGACGCGGGCTGGCCCCCGCCGCCGCCCGCAGTCCCCGCCTACGCCCACGGTGCCCACGGTGCCCAAGGCGGCGGCCCGGTGTGGGGCCCGCCCGGCCAGCTGCAGACCCCCGACGCTCCCCGCAAGCGAGGGGCGGGCGGCCTGGTGGCCGCGGCGGTCGTGGCAGCGCTCGTGGCGGGCGGAGTCGGCGGAGCCCTCGGCTACTGGGCCGCGGACAGCAACGACGGCTCCGGCTCGTCCGGTTCGACCACCGTCGCGGCGTCGGCCAACCCGCAGGACCTCAAGCGCGACCCGGGCACGGTCGCGGGTGTGGCTGCCAAGGCGCTGCCGAGCGTGGTCACCATCGACGCGCAGGGCGGCGACGGCGAGGGCGGCACCGGCACCGGCTTCGTGTACGACAAGGAGGGCCACATCCTCACGAACAACCACGTGGTGGCCTCCGCAGCGGACAACGGCCAGCTCACGGCGACGTTCTCGAACGGCAAGAAGTACGGCGCCGAGGTGGTCGGCCGGGCCGAGGGCTACGACGTCGCGGTGCTGAAGCTGAAGGACCCGCCGAAGGGGCTCACCCCGCTGGCACTGGGCAACTCGGACCAGGTGGCGGTGGGCGATTCGACGATCGCGATCGGCGCCCCGTTCGGCCTGTCCAACACGGTCACCACGGGCATCATCAGCGCCAAGAACCGCCCGGTCGCCTCCGGTGACGGCTCCGGCGGCAGCAACTCGTACATGAGCGCCCTGCAGACCGACGCCTCGATCAACCCGGGCAACTCCGGCGGTCCGCTGCTGAGCGCCGGCGGCGCGGTCATCGGGATCAACTCGGCGATCCAGTCGACCGGCAGCAGCACCGGCCAGAGCCAGGCGGGCTCCATCGGCCTCGGCTTCGCGATCCCGATCAACCAGGCGAAGAACGTCGCCGAGCAACTGATCAAGACCGGCCGGCCGGTCTACCCGGTCATCGGCGCCACGGTGACCATGGACGAGAAGACCGGCGGCGCGGTCATCTCGGACCAGGGCGCGAGCGGCACGGAAGCGGTGACGAAGGGCGGCCCCGCGGCCGATGCGGGCCTCAAGCCGGGTGACGTCATCACGAAGTTCAACGACACCGTGGTCGACAGCGGCCCGACCCTGATCGGCGAGATCTGGACCCACAAGCCTGGCGACAAGGTCACGCTGACGTACAAGCGCGACGGCAAGACGTCGACTGCCGAAGTCACCCTGGGCGAGCGCAAGGGCGACAGCTGACCGGCTAGGCTGTCCTCGCGTCGAAAGCGGGCAGCTGCCCGCCGTCGGCGCGAGGTGGGTTGCCCGAGCGGCCTAAGGGAACGGTCTTGAAAACCGTCGTGGCAGCGATGTCACCGTGGGTTCAAATCCCACACCCACCGCAGGTGAACGGCCCCCGACCAGTAGGAATGGTCGGGGGCCGTTCCTGTCCCGCCCCCGCCGCCGAGCTCCCCGGCGCTTGCGGTTACCCGGCCTTGGCCGGGTCGATTCCGTACAGGGCGGAGGCGGTCGCTGCCTGGTCCGCGCCACAGGGCTCCTGCTCGTCGGCGGGGGCGAGCCACAGGGGTATCAGGCGGGATGCGGAGGGTGAGGAGTCCATGCGCAGGTAGTGGCAGCTGCCGTTGACGCGCAGCGCGAGAACGTAGACGTCTTTGCCGGCTGCCTTGCCGGCGATCACGCGCACGGTGTCCTCGGCCGATACCAGCCGCTTGTCCTTGAGCAAGTCCGCGGCGCCTGCCGGGGTATGCGGATGGCCTGTGGTCGGGGTCTGCCGGTACAGGTTCGTTCCGGTGGGCTGCCGTGTGAGCAGTGCGCCCATCTGTGCCACGAGGCTGCCGGGCTTGTCGTCGGTGCGTGAGGTGGGGCAGTCCGTCGTGGACTGATGCACGCTGTGAGCGCCGAGGGCGAAGGTGTAGCGGTAGCAGCGAACGGGGTACGCGTTCGCGGCCACCGTCTTCGTACCGGGCGGCGGCAGCAGTCCCAGCATCACGGTTGCCGTGTGGGTGCGGGCGGCCGATTCCCCCTCCTCCGAGCCGACGCTCAGCAGTGCTCCGCCGTGCGCCTGGGCGTGGGAGACGAGCGTGCCTTCGGTGAACTGTCCCCCGAAGGTCTTGCCCGGTGACCAGAAGCCTGCGTTCAGGTCGTGGCGCAGGTCCTGGGCGAGTTCGGCGGCCTGGGCGTCGACGGCTGACGTGTCCGGAGCGGTGATCCGCTGCTGGAGCAGGGTGCCCGCCACTCCGGTGGCGCCGGCCACGAGCGCTGTCACCGTGAGGAGCAGGGCCTGCCGTCCGGCGCCGCGCTTCCGCGTCTGCCCGGGACGGGGCGACTGGTTCTGCTGAGCTTCCACGGCGTGCGTCGTCATGTCATTTCCCCTGTCGACAGGAGGCTTCGAATGCCTCGCCGTCGCCGTATATTGCCAGCCCCGCGATCTCGGACAGGTGAGTCCGTGGCTGCTGAGACGCTCCCCTCCGTACCGATGTGCAGAAGTGCGGAGGGATGCCGGGAACTTCCGGTTTCACCCGGGGGGTTCGCAGCGGGTCGTGGTGAGGCGGGCCGCCGAGGCGATTGTCGCGCGGGCCTCGTGTTCGGGGAGGCCGGTGCGGACGGCGGCTTCGGTGAGGGCGCTCGCCAGGCTGTCGCCGAAGCCGTGTTCGTAGGCGCGGCAGGCGGCCCAGAAGAGCCGGGTGTTGCGCTGGCCCTCGGCTGCCGCGAGGACGAACCGGATCAGTCCTCGGCCCCGGTCGTCGGAGTGGCCGAGGCGGCGATGAGCACGGGGCGGGGGCGTCAGCAGCTGGAGGAGAGCGTCGGGGCAGGGGGCCGGGGGGAGGCTGCCGGTGCCCGGGACGAGCCGGTAGGAGCCGTGGGTGGTGGATGAGCCGGGGCCGACCAGGTAGCCGCCCGTGCCGCGGACGTCTATGCCGGGGGCGAGGCGTCCCGCGGAGTTCGGTACGGCCACTCCGGGTGGTCCGGACAGCCAGATGTGGCGGCCGCCGCTGGGGGTGAGCACCGTGACGGTCGGCGGGATGGTGAACAGGTGGTGCAGTGCCAGCTGTTGCAGGGCGGCCACGGAGTCGCTCCGGCCCGTGGTGTCGATGTCGAGGTCGATACCGATGAGGTGGTGCGGGGCGCGGCCGCAGGCGATGCCGTAGCCGCTGGCCCAGGGAGCGGCTTCGAAGAGGGCGCGTACGGCGACGGGGTCGGTGGTGGCGTCGTGGACGCCGTGTCCGGGCAGGCCGCAGGCGCCCCGGCAGTGGATCGTCCGGTCGTCGTCGCGGTGCGGGGAGCGCAGGGCGGGGAGCTTGGTGGCGGACAACGGGATGACGGGGAGCCCGTGTTCGGCCGCCGACAGTGCGTGGGCCAGGGCCAGGGTGAAGGTCCGACGGTCGTGGATGGCCATGGTTCTATGTTCGTACTAATGTTCGAGTAAGGGAAGAGGGGGCGGGTCTGCGGGCGGGATGCGGAGTGTTGTGGCGGAACGCTTCTTCTCTTGCGGGGCAAGGGCTGTCGGCATGCGTCGGGCTGACCTGGGGGTCTGTTCTGTTCAGGGGTTTATCGGCTCTTCCTCACGCTTGCGAGGGAATCGAAAAGCATGGGTGGTTCGTCGGGGCGGCGGTGGGCAGTCTTGAGCTCGCGACGTCGTGACCATCACCCGGGCGGTCGGCCAACCGGCCCGGGGCCGGCATTACTTTCGGTTCCTGGAGGAATAGACATGGCAAGCATCCGTACCGCTCGTGCCCTCGCCATTGTTGCCGCTCTGCCCCTCGCCGCCGCTCTCCTCGGTGGTGTGGCCCAGGCCGACAACGGCTCGTTCGCGAACGACGGATCGAACGCCGGTGTGGCCGCTATCAGCGGCAGTGGCGTCGGTGGGGCCAACCTCGGCAACTCGTCCACCTCGCAGCAGCAGGCCATCGGTGACGGGGCGTCGAATCACAGCAACTCCGCCCAGGTGAACGGTTCCGGGTTCACCGCCATCGACCAGTCCAGCCACAACCTCGCGGTGAACTTCACCAATCTCTGGTGATCCAGTGCCTGCCGCGGGCCGGTCGGGGGGTCGGGACGCGGTCGGGGGGAACGACGGCCCGCGCGGCGTCACTTCGGTGGCGGCGCGCGGGCCGCTCGTCGTTTCCGTGCGATGACGGCCCAGTGGTGTGGTCTGTGAAAAGGAATCGGTGGTGGGGTGAGCGCGGGGCGGAGGTGCTGGGGTGGGGCCGGGACGGAAGGGGTGAAACGGGGAGCGGCGGGAGCGGCGAGCTGTCGGGTGGCTTGACAGGTGAACGGAATCTGACGGACAGTCAGAAATCCTGATCCGCAGGCCTTTCCCGGGAGGCAGCCGCCGTGCATCTGGCCCCTACGGACCGCCAGCTACAGCTGCGCGCCGAACTCCGCACGTACTTCCACGAGGTGATGCCGGAGCCCGGTGACCGGACCGGGCCGGCCACCGGCAGCCCGGCCGAGCAGCGACGGCTGCTGCGCCGGATCGGCGCGGACGGCATGCTGGGACTCGGCTGGCCCGTCGAGTACGGCGGCCAGGGACGCGGCGCGGACGAACAGTTCGTCTTCTTCGACGAGGCCTACCGGGCGGGCGCCCCGGTTTCGATGGTCACCCTCAACACGGTGGGTCCCACCCTGATGAAGTACGGGACCGAGGCGCAGAAGGACTACTTTCTGCCCCGGATCCTGGCCGGGGAGATCGTCTTCGCCATCGGCTACAGCGAGCCGGAGGCCGGAACCGACCTGGCGGCGCTGCGGACCAGGGCGGTGCGGCAGGGCGACTCGTGGGTCATCGACGGGCAGAAGATCTTCACCAGCAACGCGCAGAACGCCGACTGGATCTGGCTCGCCTGCCGCACGGACCCGGATGCGCCCAAGCACCGGGGCATCTCGATCATCCTGGTACCGACGGACGCGCCCGGCTTCTCCTGGACACCCATCGAGACCGTCGGCGGGTTGACCACGACCGCCACGTACTACGACGGCGTGCAGGTGCCCGCCACCGGGCTGGTCGGCGCCGAGAACGGCGGCTGGGGGCTGATCACCAACCAGTTGAACCATGAGCGGGTCGCACTGGCCGCGATCGGGATGCAGGCCGAGGACTTCTACGACGCGGCGCTCGCTTTCGCCCGCACGCCCGATCCAGCGACTGGACGGCGTCCGGTTGACGAGCCGTGGATTCGGTCCAGGCTGGCCGAGGCCTATGCGCGGCTGGCGGCGACACGCCTGCTCAGCTGGCGTCTGGTGGGGGATGTCGGGGCCGGTGAGCTGGCCCCCGGCGACGCGAGCGGCGTGAAGTTCGCGGGAACCGAAAGCGCTGTGGAGGTGTATCGAATGTGCCAGGAAATCACGGGGCAGGCCGGAATGATCCGGGCCGGTTCGTCCGGCTCCTTCGGGGACGGGGAGCTGGAGCGGATGAACAGGGCGGCACAGATCAACACCTTCGGGGGCGGGGTGAGCGAGGTGCAGCGGGAGATCGTCGCGACGATGCGGCTCGGGATGAAGAGGGGGAAGCGGTGATGGACGGACAGGGCGTGCGGGACGAACTGTACGAGCGGCTCAGGGCGTACGAGGGGCAGGCGGCCGCCATCGCCGGCAGCGGCAAGGACCTGGTCAACGAGCCCATGATCAGGCACTGGTGCGAGGCGATGGGAGACACCAACCCGGCATACACCGGACCCGGTGCCATCGCCCCTCCGGCCATGCTGCAGGCGTGGACGATGGGCGGGCTCTCGGGGCACACGGACCGGGGCGAGGCCTACGACGAGCTGTTCGGCCTGCTCGACGGGGCGGGGTACGTCTCGGTGGTCGCGACCGACTGCGAGCAGGAGTACCTGCGGCCGCTGCGGCCCGGTGACCGGATCACCTTCGACGCGGTGATCGAGGCGGTGTCGGAGCGGAAGACGACGAAGCTGGGGACGGGCTACTTCATCACCACGCGTATGGACGTCCGGGCACAGGACGAGCCGGCGGGGACGCACCGCTTCCGGATCCTCAAGTACCGGCCTGCGGCGAGGCCTGCGGCGAGGGCGGCGGCGAGGGCAGTGACAACGAGTGGCAGCGGCGGCCTGGAGCCACAGGAGGCAGAGAAGCCACAGGAGCTACTGAAGGAGCAAGAGCCACAGGGGGCGCTGGAGGCAGGGGCGCCGGCCGAGGAGACGACGCGGGGCAGAGGGGCGGGCCAGGGCAAGGGGGCCGAGCGGTCCGGGGAGACGCGGGGCGGCAGGAGCCTGCGGCCGAGGCCGGTGATCAACCGGGACAACGCCGGGTTCTGGCAGGGCATCTCGTCGCACCGGCTGCTGATCCAGCGCTGCCGGGCATGCGACACACTGCGTTTCCCCTGGCTGCCCGGCTGCAACGCCTGCGGCTCGTCCGAGTGGGAGACGGCCGAGGCATCCGGCGAGGGCACCGTCTTCTCCTACGTGGTGATGCATCACCCGCCCTTCCCCGCGTTCAGCACGTCCGAGGAGGCGGGGCCGTACGCGGTGGCGCTGGTGGAGCTGGCGGAGGGTGTCCGGATGGTCAGCAACGTGATCGGGGTGCCGTACGACAAGGTGCGGGTGGGGATGCCGGTCCGGCTGGAGTTCCTGCGTGCGGACCCCGAACTGGAACTGCCGGTCTTCCGGGGGAGCGAGAGCTGACATGGACTTCACGCCCACTGAGGAGCAGGCCGCCGCACAGGGGCTCGCCGCCCGGATCTTCGGTGATCTGTCGACGCACGAGCGCCTGGTCGCGGCCGGCACCGGTACGGACTCCGAGCTCTGGAAGGAGCTCTGCGCGGCCGGACTGCCGGGGGCGGTCGAGGAGATCGGACTCCTCGGCCTGGTTCTCCTGCTGGAGGAGCAGGGCCGGACGACCGCGCAGGTGCCCTTCGCGGCGAGCTGTGTGTATGGCCTGCTCGCCGTCGCCGGACACGGTAAGGACGAACAGCGCGAGCGGCTGCTGCCGCGGTTCCGGGACGGCACGGCGGTGGCGACGGGGGCCTTCCCGTCAGCCGGTGCCGTGCGGGTCGGCCCCGAGGGGGGCTTGAGCGGCACGGCGCCGCTGGTGCCGTGGCTGCGGGAGGCCACCCATGTCCTGGTGGCGGCCGCGGACCGCTCGCTGTGGATGGTGCGGACGGCAGGCGCCGGGGTTCTCACCGAGCCCGTGGAGACCACAGCCCCATGGGCGGCGGGACGGCTTGTGCTCGACGGCGCACCGGGGGAGCGGCTCGGCGGGGCGGCGGCGTACGAGGAGGTGCTGGCGACGGCCCGGACGGCGTTCGCGGGTCTGCAGGCGGGGGTGTGCGCGGGTGCGGTGGCGCGCGCTGTCGAACACACCGGCACGCGTGAGCAGTTCGGGCGCCCGCTCTCGACGAACCAGGGCGTGCTGCTGCGCGCCGCCGACGCCCATATGGACACCGAGGCGATACGGGTCACGGCCTACGAGGCCGCCTGGCTGCACGACCGGTCGCTGCCCCGGGCGGCGCAGGCGCTGACCGCCGCGTGGTGGGCGTCCGAGGCGGGGAGGCGGGTCGTGCACGCGGCCCAGCATCTCCACGGAGGCACGGGCGCCGACCTCGACCACCCCGTACACCGGCACTTCCTCTGGGGGCGCCAGCTCGACGCCTATCTCGGCTGCGGCAGCGAAGTGCTTCAGGAACTCGGCGGACTGCTCGTGGAGGAGGGATCGCAATGAAGGCCGCAGAAGAAATGAAGGCCGGAGAAGAAATGCAGGCCGGTGAAGAGATGAAGGTCGGAGATGAGCTGGCACCGCTGGAGATCGCGGTGACCCGCACCCTGATCGTGGCGGGGGCGGTCGCCTCCCGCGACTACCAGGACGTGCACCATGACGCGGAGCTGGCCCGGGAGAAGGGCTCCCCGGACATCTTCATGAACATCCTGACGACCAACGGCCTGGTCGGGCGGTACGTCACCGACCACTTCGGGCCCTCGGCGGTGCTCAGAAAGGTCGCCATCAGGCTGGGCGCTCCGAACTATCCAGGCGACACGATGGTGTTGAGCGGCAAGGTGACCGCCCTCGCCGGCGACGGGACGGCCGAGGTGTCGGTAGTCGGCGCCAACGGGCTCGGCAGCCACGTCACCGGCACGGTGACCGTCAGCGTTCCGGAGGGACCCGCATGAGCGTGCGCAGAGCCGATTCGCTCGGCGGACGGGCGGCCGTGGCCGGGATCGGGGCGACCGAGTTCTCCAAGGACTCGGGCCGCAGCGAACTCAAGCTGGCCGTCGAGGCGGTGCGGGCGGCGCTCGACGACGCGGGGCTCAGCCCCGCCGACGTCGACGGGATGGTCACCTTCACCATGGACACCAGCCCCGAGATCACCGTCGCCCAGGCGGCCGGCATCGGTGAGCTGTCGTTCTTCTCCCGCATCCACTACGGCGGCGGGGCGGCCTGTGCCACCGTCCAGCAGGCGGCCCTCGCCGTCGCCTGCGGGGTGGCCGAGGTGGTCGTCTGCTACCGCGCGTTCAACGAGCGGTCGGGGCGGCGCTTCGGCTCGGGGGTGCAGCAGCGGGAGCCCACCGCCGAGGGCGCGGCGCTCGGCTGGAACCTGCCCTTCGGACTCCTCACCCCGGCCTCCTGGGTGGCCATGGCCGCCCAGCGGTACCTGCACGCCTACGGGCTGACGCCGGAGGCCTTCGGCCATGTCGCGGTCACCGACCGGCGCCATGCCGCGCGCAACCCGGCGGCGTACTTCTACGAGAAGCCGATCACTCTCGCCGAGCACGCCGCGTCCCGCTGGATCGTCGAGCCGCTGCGGCTGCTCGACTGCTGCCAGGAGACCGATGGAGGGCAGGCGATCGTCGTCACCAGCGCGGAACGGGCCAGAGATCTGCGGCAGCCGCCCGCGGTGATCGTCGCCGCCGCTCAGGGGGCCGGGCGGGCACAGGAGCAGATGACCAGCTTCTACCGTGACGGGCTGACCGGCCTGCCGGAGATGGGTGTCGTCGCCCGCCAGCTCTGGCGTAACTCCGGCCTCTCCCCCGCCGACATCGACGTGGCGATCCTGTACGACCACTTCACCCCGTTCGTGCTGATGCAGCTGGAGGAGTTCGGTTTCTGCGGACCGGGCGAGGCCGCCGACTTCGTGGCGGCGGACGCGCTGCCGCTGAACACTCATGGCGGCCAGTTGGGGGAGGCGTACCTGCATGGCATGAACGGCATCGCGGAGGCGGTCCGGCAGATCCGGGGCACTTCGGTGAACCAGGTACCCGGCGCGGCCCGGTCCCTGGTCACCGCGGGCACGGGGGTGCCCACCTCAGGCCTGGTCCTGGGCCGGGGGGAGTGAGGGGCGCGGCCGGGCCCGCGGAGCGCGGTCTCCGGGGCGACCCTGAGTACCGCCGTGCGGCCCCTCCACCTACAGGAGGTGGAGGGGGGACCGGCCCTACACCCTGAGGCGGACCCGGGGTCGGGACCTGGGGCCGATCCCCGGGGCGGCGCCCGCTCCTAGCGTGGAGGCATGACCACGCCAGTCTGCACGGACACCTTCAGGGGAGCCGCTGCCGGCGCCGGACGCACGCCGCACAACCCGCATGCGCCGCTCGCCGGACATCCGCCACTCGTATCGGCACACGCGTCGACACACGGGTCGACGGACGTATCGACACACGCATCGGCACACGCATCGACGGCCCCGCGTGCTCCACAGGCGTCCGTCGCTCCGTACGCGGTGCCGCGCACGTCGGCCGCCGCGCCGCGCACCTCGTACGGCGCTCGCGTTCCGTACGTCCCGTATCCGTCGTTCACGTCCTTCGTGAAGGCCCGGGGGCCCGTGCTGCTGCGCGCGGCGCGCTCGCTCACCGCGAATCCCAGCGACGCCGAGGATCTGCTGCAGACCGCCCTGACCAAGACGTATGTCGCCTGGGAGCGGATCGAGGACCACCGGGCTCTCGACGGCTATGTACGCCGGGCGCTGCTGAACACCCGGACCTCGCAGTGGCGCAAGCGCAAGGTCGACGAGTTCGCCTGCGACGAGGTGCCCGAGCGGGAGACGTCCCCGGGGCCCGACCCCGCGGAGCAGCAGTCCCTGCACGATGCCATGTGGCGGGCCGTGCTGAAGCTGCCCGACCGCCAGCGGGCGATGGTCGTCCTGCGCTACTACGAGGACCTCAGCGAGGCGCAGACGGCCGAAGTGCTGGGAGTGTCCATCGGCACGGTCAAGAGTGCGGTGTCCCGGGCGCTCGGCAAGCTGCGCCAGGACCCGGAGCTGACGCCGGTCAGGTGAGGCGTCGGCGGCGGCCGAGGAGGGTGCGACGAGAAGGACGCGCCGGGGGAGGGCATACGGGCCGGAGAGAGCGCACGGGCCGGGGGAAAGCGTACGGATGGTGTGATTTTGTCGGGCGACACCGATCCGTACATCCAGGAGTAGTGACATACCGCTCGGTATGTGCGCAGAATCAGCGGAACCTTACTGCCGCGTAGCGCCCACCGGGAGGACGCCGTGCTCAGCACCATGCAGGACGTACCGCTGACCGTCACCCGCATCCTGCACCACGGGATGACCATCCACGGGAAGTCACAGGTAACGACCTGGACCGGAGAGCCCGAGCCGCAGCGGCGCAGTTTCGCCGAGATCGGCCGGCGGGCCACCCAGCTCGCCCATGCCCTGCGCGACGAGCTCGGTGTCGACGGGGACCAGCGCGTCGCGACGCTGATGTGGAACAACGCCGAACACGTGGAGGCGTATCTCGCCATCCCGTCCATGGGCGCCGTGCTCCACACCCTCAACCTGCGGCTCCCCGCCGAACAGCTGGTCTGGATCGTCAAGCACGCCGACGACAGGGTCCTCATCGTCAACGGCTCCGTGCTGCCCCTGCTCGCGCCGCTGCTGCCCCAGCTGACGTCGCTGGAGCACGTGGTCGTGGCGGGGCCGGGTGACCGTTCCGTCCTGGACGGCGCCGTGCCCCGGGTGCACGAGTACGAGGAGCTGATCGCCGGCCGGGCCACCACGTACGACTGGCCCGAGCTGGACGAACGCCAGGCCGCCGCCATGTGCTACACCTCCGGCACCACCGGGGACCCGAAGGGCGTCGTCTACTCCCACCGTTCGATCTACCTGCACTCGATGCAGGTCAACATGTCCGAGTCGATGGGCCTGACCGACCAGGACACCACCCTGGTGGTGGTCCCCCAGTTCCATGTCAACGCCTGGGGCCTGCCGCACGCGACGTTCATGGCCGGCGTCAACATGCTGATGCCGGACCGCTTCCTCCAGCCCGCCCCGCTCGCCGACATGATCGAGCGCGAGAGGCCGACCCACGCCGCCGCCGTCCCCACCATCTGGCAGGGACTGCTGGCCGAGGTCACCGCCAACCCGCGCGACCTCACCTCCATGGCGCGCGTCACCATCGGCGGCGCCGCCTGCCCGCCCTCCCTCATGGAGGCGTACGACAGGCTCGGCGTCCGGCTCTGTCACGCCTGGGGCATGACGGAGACCTCGCCGCTCGGCACCATGGCCAACCCGCCCGCCGGGCTGACCGAGGAGCAGGAGTGGCCCTACCGAATCACCCAGGGCCGGTTCCCGGCCGGTGTCGAGGCCCGGCTGGTCGGGCCCGGCGGTGAGCACCTGCCGTGGGACGGCGAGTCGGCCGGCGAGCTCGAGGTACGGGGCGCCTGGATCGCCGGTGCGTACTACGGCGGCGCGGACGGCGAGGCGCTGCGGCCCGAGGACAAGTTCAGCGAGGACGGCTGGCTGAAGACCGGCGACGTCGGGGTGATCAGCGACGACGGCTTCCTCACGCTCACCGACCGCGCCAAGGACGTCATCAAGTCCGGTGGCGAATGGATCTCCAGTGTCGAGCTGGAGAACGCCCTGATGGCGCATCCGGATGTGGCCGAGGCGGCGGTCGTGGCCGTCCCGGACGACAAGTGGGGCGAGCGTCCGCTGGCCACCGTCGTCCTCAAGGAGGGCGCGAGCGCCGACTACCTGGCGCTGAAGGCGTTCCTCGCGGAGCAGGGCATCGCCAAGTGGCAGCTGCCCGAGCGCTGGTCGGTCATCGCGTCCGTACCGAAGACGAGCGTCGGGAAGTTCGACAAGAAGGTGATCCGCAAGCAGTACGCGCAGGGCGAGCTGGACATCACCCAGCTCTGAGCCGCGCGGGGCGCAGACGAGGAGGGCGGTACGGGATCACTCCCGTACCGCCCTCTTCCGGTCCGTACGGGAGTGATCCCGCCCCGGCCCTCTTCGTCACCGTACGGCGGTCAGTTCGTGCCGATCTTCGCGAGTAGGTCGACGATGCGGGCCTGCACCTCGTCGCTCGTGGAGCGCTCGGCGAGGAAGAGCACGGTCTCGCCCGAACTCAGCTTCGGCAGGTCCGACTGGCTCATGTCCGCCGAGGTGTAGACGACCAGCGGGGTGCGGTTCAGCTGGCCGTTGGCGCGCAGCCAGTCGACGATCCCGGCCCGGCGGCGGCGTACCTGCATCAGGTCCATCACCACCAGGTTCGGCCGCATCCGGGTCGCGAGCGAGACCGCCTCGCTGTCCGTGGCGGCGCAGGCGACCTGCATGCCGCGGCGCTCCAGCGTCTGCGTCAGCGCGTGCGCGATGTCCTCGTGCTCCTCGATCAGGAGGACCCGGGGCGGGTGCTGCTCGCTGTCGCGCGGGGCGAGCGCCTTCAGGAGGACGGCCGGGTCGGCGCCGTACGCGGCCTCCCGCGAGGCCTGCCCCAGACCGGCCGTCACCAGCACCGGCACCTCGGCCGCCACCGCGGCCTGGCGCAGCGACTGGAGCGCCTTGCGGGTGATGGGACCGGTCAGCGGGTCGACGAAGAGCGCGGCGGGGAACGCCGCGATCTGGGCGTCGACCTCCTCGCGCGAGTGCACGATCACCGGCCGGTAGCCGCGGTCGCTCAAGGCCTGCTGGGTGGAGACGTCGGGCGCCGGCCAGACGAGCAGCCGGCGCGGGTTGTCCAGCGGCTCCGGGGGCAGCTCGTCGTCCACGGGCTGCGGGGAGGGGCGGTTGGCGACCTCGACCGCGCCACCGGGGCCGTCCAGCGGCTCCGGGCCCTCGGCTGCCCCCTCGTCCGGTGCGCCTATGGCGTACGCGCGTCCTTCGGCCGCCTGAGCGGGGAGCAGCGTCCCCGAGCCCGAACCCTGCACCGTGCCGCCGGTGCCGCCGGGGCCGGGGCCGCCGGAGCCGCTGGTACCCGTGCCGGACTGCGCGTTCGTCTGCTGCGGTGCCGAGGCGGCGGACGCCGGCAGGGCGGCCTGTTCGGCCGGGTCGCTCTCGGGCGGTGCGGCCAGCTTGCGGCGCCGGCCGGCGCCGCCGAGCGTCTGGTTCTGCTGGTGCGCGATGTGCTGGGCGAACGGCACACCCTGCCCCAGCGTCCGCACGCTGAACGCGCGCCCGTGCGTCGAGTCCGAGGACCCTGCGGGCATCGGCGCCTCGGCGGGCAGCGGCTGCCTTCGCGCGTCAGGTCCGGGCACGAGGGGCCGCGGACGGGTCTCCTCGGGCCCCACGGGAGCGCCGGGACCCGCGGAGCCGTCGTCGGGGCCGGAGCCGCGCGCGTTGCCGGCGGCCGTGGTCGTGCCGGTGGTGTGCGTGGTCTGACCCGTCCCGGGCCACTCCGCGTCGCGTTCGGGCTGCTCCCGGGGAGCGCCGGCGGCCGCCGGGACGGCCTGGGCGTCTGCTCCCGGTGCCCCTGCCGTCGCCGCTGCGGCGTCCGCGTCGGCGGTCGCGTCCGAGTGGCGGGCGCGGCGGCGGCCGGTCGGGAGCGGGTGGGCCTGCGGCGGGGTGTGGTCGTGGTCCACCGGGCCGGACACGGTGTCGTGCCGCCCGGGCAGCGAGGCGTCGGCCTCGGCGGCGGGCGACGGCAGCCGGTCGGCGGCGGCGGGCGGCAGCGCGAAGGGGACCCGGGGGCCCGTCGGCTCGGCCTGGGCGGCCCGGTCCTGTGCGGCGGAGAGCGCGCGCCGGGCCCGTCGCCCGGTCGGCTGCTGCCGCGCGGGTACGGGTGCGGATTCCGGAGCGGGCGCCGCGGGACGGGCCTGCTGCGCCGACGCCTGCGTCCGGGCGGCGTCGTCCAGGTCGGAGAAGGCGGCGGAGCCCTCGGACTGGACGGCGTTCACCGACGGCATGGCGGCCGGGAGGGCCAGCCGGTTCTCGCCGCCCTGGTTCGCGCCGCCCCGGTGCGCCCGGTGTCCGCCGGCCGGAACGGGCGTCGGCACCTCGGCCGGAACGCCCTGCGGGGGCACGGTCTGCCCGCGCTGCGGACGGCCCCCTGCCCCCTGAGCGCCCTCGGCAGCCGTCACCACGGAGCCCTCGGACGGCGCCCCGGAGGCAGCGGGCAGCGCCAGGGCCTGCCCCGGCCCCTGCCGCCCATCGGCGCCCTGGGCACCGGTCTCCGCCGGGCTGGGCCGGCCGCGCCTGCGCCCGGAGCCCCCGCCCCGCTCGGCCGGAACCATCTCGTTCGGGATCTGGCCGTCGTGGTCGAGGACGGCCGCGGCCGAGGTCACCGCCGCGGCAGTCGCGGACGGGTCCATGGCCTGGGCCGCGGACTCGTCAACGGTGTCGGCCGCAGGCCGCCGGGCCCGCCGCCGGCCGGTCGGTTCGGCCGCCCCGGTGTCCCCGGTCGCGGCCCCGGGCTCGCCCGCCCCCTCGGAACCGTCCGCGGGGCTCTCCAGGAAGGCATCGGTGGAGGCCCTGCGCGCCCGGCGCCGCCCCCCGCCCTGCTGACCACCCGCGCCCCCGGGAGCCGCGTCAACCTGAGGAACTTGCGGTGTCTGAGGTGCCTGAGGTGCCTGAGAAACCTGGGGCGTCTGAGGTACCTGAGCGTTCTGAGGCGCCTGAGCGTCCTGAGGTGCCTGAGGTGCCTGAGGTGCCTGAGCCACCTCCAGCCCCCCGGAACTCGCCGGCCCCCCGGAACCGTCCAGTCCCCCCGGAAGCTCCGGAGCTGCCGGGGCCATGGGAGGCATTACGGTGCCCGAGCCCGCGCCGAGCGGTACCTCGAGCACGTACGCGCTCCCGCTCATGCCCGGCATCTCATGGGTCTGGAGCACGCCGCCGTGCGCCCGTACGATCCCGCGCACGATCGGCTCGTGCACTGGGTCTCCCCCGGCGAACGGTCCTCGTACCTCGATCCGTACGACCTCGCCGCGCTGTGCGGCCGCGACGACCACCGTCGAGTCGATGTAGCCGCCGCCCGGCACCAGCCGGGCCTTGCCGGTCGAGTCGACCCCGGCGACGTCCGCGACGAGGTGCGCGAGCGCGGTCACCAACCGTCCCGCGTCGACCTCGGCCTCGATCGGCGGGGCGTGGACGGCGAACTGGGCGCGGCCGGGGCCGATCAGCTCGACGGCCGCGTCGATACCGGCGGTCACCACGCCGTCCAGCAGTACGTTCGTCTTGATGAGCGCCTCGGCGCCGCCGTCCAGACGCTGGTAGCTCAGTACGTTGTCGACGAGCGTCGTCATCCGCGCGTAGCCGGCGGCCAGGTGGTGCAGGATCTGGTTGGCCTCGGGCCACAGCTGGCCCGCGGGGTCGGCGGCGAGCGTGGACAGCTCGCCGCGCAGCTCCTCCAGCGGTCCGCGCAGCGACTCGCCCAGCACCGCGGTCAGCTGGGTGTGACGGGCGGACAGCTCCGCCAGCCGCCCGGCCTGTTCCTGCATCCGGTCGGCCTGCTCCTCCAGCGCGGAGGCGTAGCGCTCGGTCCGGTCGGCCAGCTCGGCCGCGTGCTGTTCCGTGAGCCCGGTGATCTCGGCGGCGTGGTTCGCGGTGAGCTCGGTGACCGCGCCGGTGTGGTTCGCGGTCAGCTCGGTGATCTCGGCCGCGTGCTGCTCGCCGAGCTCCTCGTACGGCCGGCGGTCGGTGAACGTCATCACGGCGCCGACCAGCTGGTCGCCGTCCCGCACCGGGGCCGTCGTCAGGTCGACCGGCACCTGCGCGCCGCTCTTGGACCACAGGACCTGCCCGCGCACCCGGTGCTTGCGCCCCGACTTGAGGGTGTCGGCCAGCGGCGATTCCTCGTACGGGAACGGATCGCCCTCGGCCCGCGAGTGCAGGATCAGCGGGTGCAGCTCCTGGCCGCCGAGGTCGGTGGCGCGGAAGCCGAGGATCTGGGCTGCGGCGGGGTTGACCAGGACGACCCGGCCGTCCGTGTCCGTACCGACGACGCCCTCGGAGGCGGCCCGCAGGATCATCTCGGTCTGCCGCTGCGAGCGGGCCAGCTCGGCCTCGGTGTCGACGGTGCCCGAGAGGTCGCGCACGACGAGCATCAGCAGCTCGTCACCCGTATAGGTGCCGTTGTAGCTCACCTGGACGTCGTTGTACGCGGCCTGCCCGTCCTCCAGGCTGGCGCTCGTCACCTCGACGGGGTACTCGTTGCCGTCGGTCCGCCGCGCGGTCATCCGCGTGGGCTTGGTACGGCCCCGCTCGTCCGCAGCCTCCGGCCTCCGCATCGACCCCGGGATCAGCTTGGAGTCGAACTCCGGCAGCAGATCGAGCAGTCCGCGTCCGACGAGCGCGGTGCCCGGCGTCTCGAACATTTCGAGGGCGATGGTGTTGGCGTTGACGACCGTGCCGTTGCAGTTGACGAGCAGGAGCCCGTCCGGCAGGGCGTCGAGTATGGCTGCGAGGCGAGCAGCGCCTCGGGATGGCCTGCTGCTCACGACGACGCTTCCTCCCTGATTACTGCACCTTGCCGACAGCGGCCCCATCTTGCCCCTCGGGCCTCAGGCTGTCACTGGAGGAGTCTAAAGGCAGGGGAGGGGCAAGGGGCGGCGGATGAGGGGGAGCTCTCACCAAGGTTCTGTACATACGGTGTACGACTCTGGCCCATTACGTGCCCCCGCGCGCCCTCCCGCGCCCCGCGCGGCCGCTGCTCAGCGGACGTTCGGGAGCACCGGACGCATGCTGTTCCAGCGCCCGATCTCGCACCCGTTGCTCCGGTCGAACGCGGCATCGATGCTTCGCCCCCGCCAGCTACCGGTGATCCGTGCGGTGGCCGGTCCGCCGAACTGCTGCGTGCACATGGCGTCCCTGGACACCGGCGTGAACGGGTCGGTGCTCTCGCCGGGCAGCTGCGCCAGCCGCTCGCAGGCCTGCTGCGCCACGGGGTGGCTGCCGCCCGCCGGCTCGCACTCCAGCTCGTAGCTGCCGTCCGCCTCCGGGTTTCCCGACCCCGAGACGACCACGGTCAGATGCGTCCCGTCGTCCCCGCCCTGGAGCACGGGCAGCGAGAGCAGGGGCCGTGGCAGAGGGCCGTCGGAAGCCGTGGCGGCGGGTGCGGTGGCGGACAGTACGGCGAGGGACGCGACAGCGGTGAGGGCGAGACGACGCATCATGCGGGCTCCTGTGGTCGTGCACGTCGCGGACGACGGCAGGCGACGGAGGGAAACAGCGGGGGCGGCGCCCCCGCATGACTAACGCTTCGCACGCCACGGCGTTGCGCAACCGCAGGCGCTTTGCCCTCGCGGCCGACTGCCTAGTACCGTAGGCAGCGATTGGTGACGCGGCATTGAGCTGTGTCATCATCTGCACGCACCACTCGCGCTCGCGTGGGTGTGCTGGAGGCGTCGCCTAGTCCGGTCTATGGCGCCGCACTGCTAATGCGGTTTGGGTCTTAAAGCCCATCGAGGGTTCAAATCCCTCCGCCTCCGCGTGATCACCGAAGCCCCGAGCCACTGGCCGGGGCTTCGGTCGTTCCCGGGCTGGACGGGCTTGCGGCGAGGCCGATCGGGGACGCCTCGAACCGATGTTCTCGCAGCTCAGCAGCGGTACGGCTAATGGATTTCGCGTGACGCCGCAGGTCATGTAATGTTGTTCTCGCAACGCCGACGGGGCACAAAAGCCCAGGACGCCAAGCACTCGTAGCTTAACGGATAGAGCATCTGACTACGGATCAGAAGGTTGCAGGTTCGAATCCTGCCGAGTGCACGCAGCTCAGAAGCCCCCCGGACATCGTCCGGGGGGCTTCTGACATCAGCGGGTGACATCAACGCACCCGGAATCCGGGATCAGGCGTCGTCGTCGGGCGCAGTCTCCCCCTCTTCTTCGCTGCCGAACTCCAAGGCGTCGTCCATGCGCTCGGCTGCTGCCCGCAGCGTCGTGTCCATCACGTGCGCGTAGGTGTCCAGCGTCATGGTGATGGTGCTGTGGCCGAGCGTCTCCATGATCGTGCGAGCGTCGACCCCTTGCGCCAGCAGCAGCGAAGCGCAGGTGTGGCGCAGATCGTGCACGCGCACCCGCCGCACCTTGGCGTCCCGGCACAGGATGGTGAGCATCCGGTTCAGGCTGCGGGGGTCCGTGACGCGACCCGTCACCGTGGTGAACATGAGGCCAGTCGGGTGTTCGGGTACCGGCTTCCACTTAGGGCCTGCCACCTTGCGCTCCCGTTCCTGCTGCTCGCGGTGCTCGGTGAGCGCCCGCACGCACCCTTTCGACAGAGCTACCGTGCGCACGGACCGCATGGTCTTCGGAGTTCCGAAGATCAGCTCACGCCGGATGCGCTGCACGTTCCGCCGGACTCGGAGCTGACCGCCCGCAAGGTCGACATCGGACCAGGTGAGCGCGAGGGCCTCTCCGCGGCGTAGGCCGGTGGAGATGAGCAGCAGCCACAAGGCCTGGAGGCGGTGGGACTGGGCGGTCTTGAGCAGCATGCGAACTTCCCCGGTGTCCAACGGACGTACCTCCTTGGCGTCGACTGTCGGTGTCTCCACGATCCGTGCGACGTTGCGGGCGATCAGTTCTTCGCGCATCGCCTGCTGTAGCGCGGACCGGAGAACTGCGTGGATGTACTGCACCGTTCGAGCTGACGGCCGGCGCTTGCAGCAGCGGCCGACCGCGCAGCAGTTGCGCTTGCCTTCCGGCCTTTCCTTGTCCGCCCCACGGAGGCAGCACAGGCAGGAGACCTTGAACTCTGTGAGGAACAGGCGCACGTCCGCCGGCGACAGCCGGTTGAGCTTCTTCTTGCCGAGTGCAGGGCGAATGTAGAGGCGTGACAGCCCCTCGTAGCTGTTCAGTGTCGCGGGCTTGAGTCGCTCAGGCGCGACAGCGGCCAGCCAGTAGGTGAGGTAGTCCCCGAACGCCATCGTGGACGACGCGGCCGGGATGCCCTGCCGCGTCTTCTCCTGCAACTCAGTGAGCTTGCCGGCCACCTCGTCTCGGGTCTTGCCGTAGACGAACTTCCGGGTCCGGGTGCCGTCCGGTCGGTAGACGTAGGCAGCTGCGTGGTAGCGACCGTCCTTCCGCTTCGTGATCGTTCCTTCGCCGTTGGCGCGACGCTTGGCCATCAGGCGGCCTCCTCGATTTGGAGCCGGATGTAGGTGTTCAGGGCATCGACGGGGACGCGGCGGGCACGGCCGGCGGTGAAGCTGTCGAGTTGCTTGGAGCGGAAGAGGTCGTAGACCTTGCTACGACTGAGCCGCAGGGCGTGCATGACCTCGGGGACCGTCAGGGTTTCGGGCGCGGTGGAGAGTGGCGTACGCATTGGGTCGCTGCCTCCTTGGCAGGGCATACGGGAGCCCGGGGGCCCCTTCCTGTCAGGTCCGCTACCTCCGCTACCTCCGCTACCGCCCTGGTCAGGGGCATGATCGTGGTAGCGGATGAGGTAGCGGTAGCGGATGGAATCCGCTACCGGCCCCGCCCCTGCTGGGGCCGGGGCCGGTAGCGGGTAGCGCTCAGGTAGCGGACGGGAAGAGCGTTGCCGCTACCTTTTCCGGGTCGCTGACCTGCGAGGTAGCGGAGGTAGCGGAGGTAGCGGCTCCTGAGGGGGGTGGGGGGCAGTACCGCTCCCATGCGTCGTGGAGATCGAGCGCGTAGTAGCCCTTGAGTACCGTCCCGGCGGTCTTGATGTTGCGAGCCTTGACCGGGATGTTGTCGAGGGTCATGTACTCCCCGAGCATCTTGGCCAGGCCCCGGGAGTCGAGCGGCCGGCCGCTCATGTCCGCCCACGGCGCTTCGTCCAGCGCGCACAGCCGGTCCAGGATGGCGACGGTCGGCATGCGGTCGATGCCCGCCATGACGTGGTCCCGGAGATCAGTCAGCAACCGGATGCCGAGACTGCCCTTGTCGTCGGCACGGGCGGCGTTGACCAGCTCCATGCACGCGGTGCGGGCGCGCTCGGGCCAGTCGCCGCCCGCCGCGTCCGCGACAGACAGCAGGGGCTCCCACACGTCGGCGGGGCGGTCGGTGACACCCTCGGGCATCTCGGGCCACCGGCCCGCGATGTCTTCGCGGACCTGCTCGGCCCACTGAGCGAGCCGGTCCCGCAACTCGTGCCCCTCGGCTTCGTGGAGCCGGGCCCGGAACGGCTCGGCCTTCTCGTTCCTGGCTCGGCGCCGCATCCGGATGATGACGGACCGGGTGGTGATGGTGTCCGGAAGGTAGCCGAGCCCGGCGACGGCAACGGCGGTGTAGGAGGGGAACTCCACCACCGTCTGGTTGCCGCCATCACCAACGCACCGGTAGGTGACCCCGGAACGGCGGTGCCCGGCGTTCAGGAAGCCGCGGAGTTCCTCGTTGTCCCCTGCCTTGGGACCGAAGACGGTATCGATCTCGTCGAAGAGGATCGTGGGCCGTCCGGCCGGGTCCGAGACGGACCGGAAGAGTGCGGCGGCCCGCGCGTTCACCGCCAGCATCGGGCGCGGCACCAGCGTCTCCACCACCTCCAGCGCCCGGGACTTTCCCGAGCCCGGCTCCGGGGAGAGGAACGCGAGACGCGGAGTGGAGTCGAACGCGTCCAGGAGGTGCGCGTGCGCGTCCCACAAGGCGACCGCCACGTAGGCGGCCTCACGGGGGAACACGTTGAACCGGCGGTGGAACCGATCGACTTCGTCGAGCAGCGCGGCGCCGTCGATGGGGGCCGTGGTCTGTGCGGTGGCGCTCATGCGGCGGTCCTCCTGTGCTCTGCGGGGGCGGTGTGGGGGCAGTGCCCGACGCGGGCGCGGGTGGTGAGTTCGGTGACGGCCCTGCGGCCCCGTGCGCGTTCGTGGTGGCCGCAGTGGCACAGCCAGTCGGCTTGCGGGCTGACCGACATGCGGATCTGGAGTCCGGGCCGGATGCCGGTCACCGTGGTGACGTGCGGGTCAGGGCGTACGGATGAAGGGACGGCCTGCCGGCCGACGACCTTCGGCGCACCACTGCCGGATGCAGCCGGGGCCGGTTCGGCGGTGCGGGGGCCGGTACGGGGTCGATGGCCTTCCAAGCGGGGGCGGGGCGGGGTGCTCATGCCGTTTCCCGGGGTCGGGCGGTGCGGATGGAGCTGTCCAGGGCGCTGCGGATCGTGGCGCGGCACTCGGCAGCGGTGAGTCCCCGGGCCTCTCCCGCCCCTTGGAAGGCTGCTTCAACCTCGTGTCGGGCCAGGTCGCCCCACGCGACGAAGCGCCCCACCTTGAACGCGCATCGGTTGAGCGTGTTGTTGCCCTGCTTCTCCGGCGCGGTGACGACGCGGTTGCACTCCCGCTCCAGTGCCACGCGGCCCGCCCGACTGCCGCTCACGACAGGGGCGACCAGCGGTCGGATCGGGGTGGGCCGGGCCGGTTGGAGCTGGCTCAGCAGCCATCCGGGAAGGGGAGCGACGGGGGCAGGGTCGGCAACCTCGTACGGGCCGGAACTGGTGGTGCTGCCGGCGGCGACGACGTAGCCGCCCCAGGCTCGCGTGTCCACCAGCGGTGCGAGCGTCCCGGCGGTGTTGCCGAGCCGTACACCGGCCGGCGCGATGAAGTAGAGGTGGTGTCCGCCGCTCGCGGTCCGCGTCCGGTATGTGGCGGGGATTGCCTGCCCGGCGCGCTCGCAGAGCGCCTTGAAGGTCGTCACGCCGGAAGGCGTGCCCGTGCTGCTGTTGGGCTTGGGCACGTCGAGGTCGACGACGACAAGCCCGGACGGACCGGTGCCGATCCCGATGTTGAACGGGCGGTCGGCCCAGGCCCGGCGGATGCGTTCGGGGTTGGTGGTGGCCCGCTGCTCCCACTTGCGGTGTCCGGTCGCGCAGTCGCCCGTTCCCGGACAGGCGGTTTCGCCGTGGAGGGCTGGGCGCTTGTCGCGGGGGCGGAGAGGGAAGACGTGCCAGCCGCGCTCAGCGGCGGCCAGGGCCGCGGTGAGTGCTGCGGTGAGGTGGGTGTTCATGCGGCTTCGCTCCCGTCGATGGTGGGCTGGTGCCAGGTGGGCAGGCCGTCCAGGACGCGGGTGCGCCAGTTCATGGCGTAGGGGAAGCAGTTCGCGCAGTTCTTGTGCGTGTGGCCGGGCATCGGGGGCCGGTGGCGTGCGTGGAGGCTCCACGCGGCGGAGTCGGCGGAGGCCAGGAGGTGGCCGACCCGGTTCAGGCCGAGGGTTTTGAAGCCGAAGCCGTGCAGGCGTAAGCCGTGGGCGGCCATGGCGGTGACGATGGCCGCGCCCTGGGTCGTGGACTGCAACCGGCACACCGACCCAAGCCCCACCGTCGGCTCCGCGGCGAGGTTGACCCCGGCGCGTTCGTAGAGCTCCCGGCACTGCTCGTACTCCGGCACCGTGCTCCCCTGAAGCGTCGGAATGATCCGCAGATCGGGCGCCAGAGAGCGCAGTTCGAGGAAGTTCTCGACCGTGCGCCGCTGGTGCTCAGCAACGCTCAGGTGGGTGCCAACGAAGTGCAGGGGTCCGGCTTGGCCACCGTGGATGATGAGGTCCTCGCACATCCAGTCCTGTCCGGCGGCCCAGTCGTAAGGGCCGACGCACTCCCAGATTCGCCGCAGGTCCTGAACGTACTGGCGAGGGGTGCGGGTCCAGGCTCCGTGGCGCTGGAGTTCCGAGAAGCCGCCGGAGTCGACCGCGTAGGGGCCGAGGGCGGGGTAGAGCTTTGCGGCGCTGGTGAAGTGCTCGGACTTCAGGAACAACGGCTTGTCCGTGAGTTTGATCCAGTGCCGTTTGTGGGTGGTGAGGTAGAACCTCATGCCACCGGTCGGCGGCGGGAGCTCCCGGATCGTGGCGGGGTGCGTCATGCTGGATGCCTCCACTGTTGAGTTGGGTGGAACGAGGGCGGCCCCGGATCATTGGCGTGAGACGGGGGCCGCCCTCGGTCGTGCGGGCGCGAGGTACGCGCAGGTGGGTTGTCAGTGGTGGGCCATAGCGTTGGGGCTATGACGAGTGTTGATCTGGAACTGAAGCCCGGACTGGTGACGACCCGCGCGGCTCTGGCCGTGGCCTTTGGCCGCCCCGACGCGGAGGAGCGGGCATCGCAGAGCGGGATCGTTCCCTGCCGGTCGGCCAAGAAGCTGCTCGTGTTCTCCGACCCGCAGAAGAGCAAGGAGCACGGCTACAACTTCGACGGTTGGACCGAAGGCGACAACCAGGGGCCCGTCTTCGACTACACGGGCACGGGACCGACCGGGCACCAGGTCCTGACGGGCCTGAATGGAACGCTGCTCAACCACGAGGTGCAGGAGTTGGACCTGCACGTGTTTATCTCTGACGGGCACGTCAAGTCCGGTGGCGCCAAGCTCCAGCGGTACGTAGGGCAGATGCGGGTGGATAGCACCGTCCCGTTCACGGAGCGCTGGGACTACGACCCGAAGGGAACTCTGCGGCGGGTCTATGTCTTCCGTCTCCGGCCGGTGGACTTGGACCAGACGGACATGCGGGAGAGCGATGCGGTCCAGATCGCAAAGCAGACCGACGTGCTCCCCGTGCCGAAGGAGTCGGTGAAGGAAGCGGCGAAGGCCGGAGCGAAGAGCAAGAAGACCGAGAAGCACACCACCGGCCAGACCACCGCCAACGTCACCGGAGGCGAGCGCACGGTCATCCGCCGCGAGGGACAGCTCGTCACAGCTTTCGAGGAGCACCTCGAAGGGGCCAGCCACACCTTTAGCACCTTCCAGATCACCGTCGAAGGCGAGCGCGGCACCCTCACCCCGGACCTTTACGACGAGACCGACCACGCCTTGTACGAGGCGAAGGGCCTGACGACGCGCGAGAACGTGCGCATGGCCATTGGGCAGTTGTTGGACTACCGGCGCCACGTTGAGAACAAGGAAACGCTGCGCCTGGCCGTACTGCTGCCCACCGCACCCACACCCGACGTGCAGGGTCTCCTTAAGGAGCAGGGGATCGGACTGGTCTATCGGACCGGCAACGGCTTCGCCGGCTGGCCTCTCGCCTGATGCGTAGGAGCGGCAGCGGATCAGGCTGTTGATGCTCGTAGTGCAGCGTCGGGTGCGTGGAGAGCCGGGCCTAGCGGTGGTTGATGGTGCCGTTGGCCTTGCCGAACATTCCGGACGCGGTGATGTTCTGCGTGATGTGCGTGCTGCCGCGGCCGTCACCGGCCGTGGTGCGGGCGAGTCGGAGCAGGACGGGGACGCCGATGGCTGCGGCGGCGATGAGGGCGACGGCGGCCCAGAGGGCTTCACTCATGGCGATCAGTCCCGGGGCTGCGTAGGAGAGTCCGATGCCGGCGGCGGCGATGCCCCCGCCGATGGTCGGTGTGAGGAGTGCGGTGGTCTTGGCCCATGCCGGGATCGGCTGCGCGACCGGAACCGCCGGCGCGGGCGGGGCCTGCTGCGGGGCGTAGGCGAGAGTTCGGATGCCGCCGGGCAGGGTGACCATCTGGACGCCGGGCGGGATCTCGGAGGGCAGCATCACCGGCCCCTCGGGCACGGAGAGGTAGGCGGGATACCCGGCTCCGGCGGGGCCCGGGTAGACGGTCGGGGCGGGGGTCTGGGTGGTGATCTCGTACGCGGTGTCATGCACGACGTGGCTCCTTCAGCAGCGCGGGCGACACCCCCGTTGGTGGAGGGCGTCGCCCGCGCCGGCTTGTCGTGTTGCTTGTCGTCTCGCTTGTCGTGCGCCTTGTCGCTTGTCTTGTCTTGTCGCTTGTCGCCTTGCAGGTCGCAAGCCGTTTTCGGCTCGCACAGGCCCGTGTGGAGGTGTTCTCGGGCAGGGCGGGCGACAGGCGACAAGCGGGGGCTGGTTCAGACGTAGCGGCGGTGGACGTAGCGGGTTTTGGTGCCTTCTCCGACGCGGACGGCTTCACCGGCCTCGGCCCATTCCTTGAGCCATCCGGCAACCGTCTGCCGAGTGGTCCCGTGCTCCTCGGCCAGGGCCCGCGAGATCGCGGAGGCACCGGTTCCCTCGGCCCCGGCGCCCATCAGAATCTGGAGCGCGGCTTGCCGGGCGGCGTTGTTCTCGGGCCGTAGCGCGGACAGGTTCAGCCCCTGTCCGGCCGGGCGCTCCGAGGTGGGCTGGGGGTCGGGGGCGGTGCCGAACTGGGCGTCGATTTGCTCCATGAACGCGCGCACCGTGGCGTCCTCGTCCGGGGCGGGTGCGGGCTGCTGGTTGCGGAGCGCGGAGAGGTTCAGCCCGCCCCCGCTGGGAGCAGCGGACTGTGAGGCCGGGCCGGCGGAACCAGTCGTGAGGGTGTGGTCGCGCATCCACTGGGTGCGGTTGGGGTCCCACCGGGTGGCGTACGGGGTGCCGGCGGCCTTGGCGGACGGGCCGTCGAGGGTGGGGTGGATGCCGGCGGTCGCGGTGACGATGTCGCGGATCTGGTCGGGGAGGATTCGCCAGGACTTGAACAGCCCAGGCTCGCTCTCGGGGGTGCCCATGAATCCGGAGCCCTTGTAGGGGGCCTGCTCGGGGCGCAGTCCGCGGGAGCCGGGGAACTGCTTGCCCAGGTCCATGCCTTCTTTCTCCCCGCCGGTCAGTGCGACACGGATCTTTGCTTCCCGTCGGAGCATGAGGTTGCCGAGCACGCTGCTGGTCGCACCGAGCGCGGTGAGGACGGTGCGGATGCCCATGGCGCGGGCGATCCGGATGACTTCCAGGATCAGGGCGGCGATCTTCTTCAGCTGCTGGTCGTTGCTGGAAAGGATCTCCGCACCCTCGTCGACCACCAGCATGATCTGCGGAATCTGCGCACTGATCGGCAGGAGGTCGGTGTTGGCCTGCGTCATCAGGTCCTGGTAGGCGGTCTTGCGGTGCTTCGCGATCCTCACCAGGGCGTTCAGCATCAGCAGCGCCTCGTCGTGCGAGGCGGCCAGCCAGTCGATGCCGGGCCGCACCACGTCCAGCGGGGCGCCGTTGGCGTCGAATGCGGGACGGACCCAGGGCAGGCCGGCGCTCCCGGCGTTGAGGTCGATGACGCAGGTCAGTACGTCCTCGGCGCGGGCGAACCCGGCCAGGATCGTGTGGACCATGTTCGTCTTGCCCGAACCGGTCGGTCCGACGACCAGGGCGCACTGCTCGCGCAGGTACGCGCGGATCTCGTCGGCGTTGGTGCGCAGGCCCCAGGGGATGCCGGTGTGGATGGACAGTCGGCTGTAGTCGCAGGGGTAGACCACTTCCTGCTCCAGCACGTTCTTGGTGGTGACGTCGATGAGGACGCGGCCTTGGTCGATGCCGGGGCCGGCGGTGGCGGTGCAGCCGTGCGGGAGCCGGGCATCTGCGCTGAGCTTGGCCGCTTCCTGTGCGATCCGCCCGTATGTCGTGCCACCGGGCGGGAGTTCGGCGTCGATGGTGTAGCCGGTTCCGGTCGGCCACATCTCGACCGCCAGGACCCGCAGCGTGATCCCGCAGACCCGTTGGATGCGGTCGACCCATTCCGCGGCGATCGTGCGGCGCTCAGCGGACAGTTCGGCGGCCACCTGCCGGTCCGCCGCTTCCAGGGCCTCCAGCTCCCGGGCTTCTTCGTGGAGGAGGGTGGTGTGGGCGGTGGTGCCGATCCCGACGCCGATCACGGCCAGCGAGCCGAGCGCGGTCCAGGTCAGGGGCCCGGTGGTCATGGCCCATGTCGTCCATCCGGCACCGACCAGCCACGTTGCGGAGCGCATCGCGATGGTGCGGGCGGACAGCCGGTCGCGCAGGGAGCGGACGGTGTGGCCGATCGCGCCGGCCGCGCCCGCGGTCAGAACCCAGCCCGGCGGCATCCCCGTGGCGGCGCCCGTGGCGGCAAGGGCGAACGCTCCGGTGGTGGCGGACAGGGCGCCGGTCACGGGTCCGTGACCAGCAGCCCAGTCCCACACCGGACCACCCGCATCCTTCTTGTTTTTGGTGGTGGTGTTGGTGGTCATGATCAGACGTTCCAGCCCTTCTCGGCCTCGGGACCGTTGCGGGGGTCCTCGTGACGGGCGATGTCCTGCGCGTGGACCTGACGGAACAGTTGCCCCAGGTCCGCGGACGTGTCGACGGCCCGCATCAGTGCCCCGTAGATCTCGTCGAAGGCGCCGGCGATGTCCTTCTCCAGCGGAAACTCGCTGTCGGAGCGCTCCGCGAGGATGCGGAAGGTGTTCGCGACCGAGGTCAGGGCGTAGGGGAGGTTCTCGACCATGGAGAGGATCTCCATGCTGCTCTCGGGCTCGTAGGTGCGGGCCGCGTTCTCCATCTCGGCCGCGGCCTCTTCGAACTTGAAACCGGACATGCTGACAACCTCCACAGGCGTGGTGTCGGGCTGTGCGGGGAGCAGGTGGGCGGGGCGCTGGGCCGTGTCGCCGATCTCCGGGGCATCACCGGAGGCGGCGTCGTCGAGGGCCTTCTCCTCGGCGGCCAGGCGCTCGCGTATGGCGGCGTCCCGGTGGGCTTTGCGTTCCTCGGCGGTGCGCATCATGTGCCGGTAGAAGCGGCGTCCGGGGTGCTGCAGCCAGGCCCAGCCGAGTTTCCGGCCGAGCGGGGTGGTCAGCATCCCGAGCACACCCAGCGGGCCGGCGAGCAGTGCGGCGAGCACGCGGCGGCCCTGTTTGCGCAGGGCCGAGCGGCGCAGTGCCTGGCGGGCGGCCTTGCGGACACGAGCCTTGCGGATACGGTCCCGGCTGGACTCCAGCCGGCGGGCCGTCCGCGCATCCCGCCCGGCCCGCGCCTTGCGTACTGCGGCGTCGCGCAGGGCACGGGCCTTGCCCGCAGCCGCCTTCCCCGCCCGGCTGGCCAGTCCCGCCCGGCCACTACGGGTGGTGCCTGCGGCATGGGCGCCGCGGCGGGCATTGGCCACCGAGCGCCGGGCCTGAGCCGTGCCCGTGCGGGCCGCGTGACGGGTCGGGGACTGGCGACGGGCCGCATCCCGCAGGGCTTTGACCTGCCCGACACGACCACCGGCCGAAGCACGGCCCGCACCCGCGCCACCCTGGCGACTGCCCGAACTAGCCTTCCCCAGGAACGGCTTGGTGCTGTTTGTGCCGCCCAGGGGGCGTGATGCTGCTCCGGTGGAGCGCGACGCCGCGGCGCGGCCCTGCGACGGGACACCCCGGCGAGAGCTGCCCCCGCGGCCGATGCCGCCGTTGCGGAGCCCGCCGATGCCCCGGTGGCCGCCGGACTTGCCGATGCCCGTCGAGTGGTGCGTGCGACGGGTCTTGGTGCGGGTTTTCCTGCGGTGTCGTACGGCGGCCGCGGTGCCGATGGCGGCGGCGCCCACAGCGGCCACGGCCACACCGACCGGACCGCCGGCCAGCGCAGACGCGGCGACCACCGAGACAGTGGAGTTGACCCCGGTCACCGCGAGCGGGACCACCGGCCACCCACCAGCGGTGTGCTGCACACCCGCCTCGGCGGCCGGGGCCGGTGTGGCGGTGGGCGGGGGCTTTTCGGGCGGGGCAGCAGCGGGGGCTACTACCGGTTCTGTACTGACGTCCGTCATGCTGAGCGCACTCCCTTGCGGAGTAGGAGGGCCCGGCCGTATCTGTCCAGGAGCGGGCCGGGCCCTGCGTTGATGTGCAGCACGTACGTGGAACGGGTCCCTGGGTCAGGCCGCGGCGAGTGCGAGGGCGGCGAGGACCAGGGCCAGGACGTGCGCGGTCTGGTCGACGTGCGCGGCACCCCCGTTGGCGGCCCAGGAGGCTTGGCCGGTGTGGGCCATCCACCACTGCACCGGCCACCGCCGGTCGATGAACGCGTGTGTGGCACCGATCCACCCCAACGCCACCAGGGCTACGGGGAGGGACAGGGTCATGTCGTCCAGGACGACCGCGCCCAGCACGAGCGCGGCCCCGCAGGTGGCGATGTGGGTGGCAGCGTGGGTGAGGTTGGCGGCCCAGCCGGTCGCGCACCGGTCGGTCTTATGGGCGGCCTGGTGGTCGGTCTGGAGCGGGTAGTCCGCCAGCAGGTGACCGAGGTAGAGCAGGACGAACAGCGAAGCGAACACAACAGCCCCCGGCGTCAGGCGCGGTGGGCGTTGCTGATGGCCCCGCCGCAGGGGAGGTGCTGCCGTCGTGCGGTGGCTACGATCTGCCCGTGGTCGAACGCCAGCGGTCCCGGGGCGTCCAGAGGAACCCACCGGACGGCGGCGGCGTCGTCACCGGCTCGGGCGGTCGTCTCCTTGGGGACGGTGACCACGTAGGCGGCGGTGATGTACCGGCCGCGGGGATCGCGGTCCGGGGCGTCCCACACCCCGACCAGCGTCAGGTCTGCGGCATCGACCTGAACGCCGGTCTCCTCCAGCAGTTCGCGGGCGGCGGCGGTACGGGAGGTCTCGCCGGGATCAACGTGGCCACCAGGCAGAGCGTCCATGCCCTTGTGGGGGTCCCAGCCCCGCTCGATGACCAGCACGTCGCCACCACGGATGCAGACCACGTCGGCGGTGTAGCGGATGGTCTCGAAGTTGTCCATGTGGTCCGGCCCGGTCTGCGCGTCGGCCGTCTCGGAGGCCGCGGCGGCGATGGCGAGCCGGGCAAGGATCTCGGCCTTGCGGAAGTCGTCGGGACGGATGGGGCCGTAGGTGATCCGGTCCTTCATGACGATCGCTTCGGCGGCGGCGCGGTACTCGGCGGCGTTCATGAGGTGATGTCCTCTCGGTTCAGCGGAAGGTCGTGGCAGGTCACACACATGCCGAGCGAGACCGGGATGCAGTACCCGGCGTCGAGGCGGCAGGTGGGGCAGGTCCGGCGGGCCCGCATCGCTGCGGCGAGCGCGGCACGGCGGCCCGGTGTCATCGGGCGGACCGGTTTGGCCCGGTCGACGCGGTAGAGGTAGGCGACCAACGGCTCTCGCCGGCGGCGCGGACGGCGGAGTTCGGCAACGACGTCCTGCCCGCCCGGCCGCAGCCCCAACGCTCGGAGCTGACGGCGGGTGGCCAGCCCGTCCGGGGCCAGGCGCCACCGGTAGCAAGGCAGCGTGGTCATCACATGACCCCGGCTTCGACGGCTCGCAGGTACGGGCGGTAGGTGTCCTCGTCGTCGCGGACGTTGAGGATCTGCTTGCGTCCCCACGACTCGCTCATACCGAATGCCTCACCCAGCGCACGGGCGCTGAGCGGGCGGTCCGCCTGTGCGGATTCGACGTACGCACGGCGTGCGTCCTGCCGCATCCTCTCCAGCTCCGCTTCCTCGAACTGATCCCGCTCCAGCGTCTCGTCGGCCGACTCACCCTTGGGTGTGCGGGTGGCGTGCGGGGTATGCGGATCAGGCTCCGGTCCAGCACCCGCACGGCCCATGACCTGTGCAGACGACTCCACGGCGGGCACTTGGGCAGGAGCATCGGCCGCCTCGGTTGCCGGTGCCTGTGCGGGGTGTGCGGGGGTGTGCGGGGGGTGTGTGGATTCCTGCCCGTCCGGCACCCGCACGGACTCTGCCGGGGTGTGGTGATGCAACACCTTCGCGACCAGATCCGACCCGAAGAAGATCGCCCCGACGGGCAAGGAGGTCGCGATGAGCACGAGTGCGTAGTGGGCGCTGTCCCAGTGCGCGAGGCGGACCATGCCCATGTCCGGCTGGTGCAACGCGGGGACCAGGCCGTGCACGTAGTTCAGGACCAGTGACGCGGCGGTGTACCCACCCAGAACCTTGAGAGCGAACCGCCGGTCCCTGCCGGCCAGGACCAACGTCGCGATCAGCGCGAGAGCCATCAGCCCGTCCACGACGAACGGGTAGAGCGTCGCCGCGTCACCGTCGGCCCCGATCGCACGGGCGATGTCACGCAGCGCGTTCCACGACACCCGGAACGCCATACCGACCACGGCAACCAAGGCCAGAACCAGAGCAGCCCGCCCGTTGCGGAGGAGGTTCATGCCGCCACCGCCGAACCGGCCGCGCAGCCGTTCACCGGGCGGCGGACCGTGCGGCGCGTGCGCCGGCCGGACGTGCGCGGCTGCTTCAGCGGCAGCGTCCGAAGCAGGGACTCGGCGTATGCGGCGGTCTCCGGGTCGCTCTCGCGGAGCTCCGCGAGGACCTCGTGAGCGACGTCCAGCCGGGCCGCCCGCTCCATCTGCGACTCGGTCGGCGTGCCGGTGAACAGCTCCAGGTCGATGCCCAGGGCCAGCTCGATGAACTCGGTCGCGGTAACGGGCTCGCGACCAGCAACGATGTTCTTCATGGGTCGTTTTCTCCTTGAACGGTGGGGCGGCCCGAAGCACCCCCGGAGCGACTACTCCGGGGGTGCGGCCGTTGTGGGGTGGATCAGGGGCGGGACAGGACGCCGGCCGTTGCGGCGGTCAGGGCCTCGGCCGCGGATACGGCCGACTCCCGGAACGACGCCAGCGCCTGCTCGTTCACAGCGCCCCGCATGGCGTACGCGGCACGAACCGCGGCTTCGATCTCGATGCGGAGCGTCGGCAGGAGCACCGTCAGGGCGATCTGCGGGGCGGTGACGGCGGACCGGGTGACGTGGCTGGCCTCGCGGGCGGCAGCGACATCGGCCGGCGCCGCATCGGACAGGCGCAGATCCTCACGCACCCACATCGCCCGGCGGTGATCCGCGAGCGCGGTACTCAGCTCGGACAAGGCGCTCAGGGCCCGGTCACGCAGCGCCTGGCGACGCTGGGACCGGGCTACGTAGTACTGCTGGACACCGACGACACCGGCACCCAGCAAGGTGCCGATGACCGCGACAACCGCGGCAGCGATCTCCATAACTCCCCCTTCTGTGGCCGGACTCTCCGGCTCCCCTCTGCCCCGCCCGTACAGCCCCGCAGAAAACGGTCTGGACGGGCGGAGGAGGCAACCGGCCGCTTGCGGCAGATCAGGCGATGACGCGAGGGCTTACCGGTCCGGCCGGTCCAGCACGGACGGCGCCCACATACTTCGTTGGCTCACGGGTGTTCCTCTCGGTCGGTCGGATCAGGGCAATCACTGCAAGGGGGATCTCGTCCCCACTCGCCGGCCGTTGCTCGCGGTCACCGGGCCACCTCGCCAGTCGGGCCGAAGCCCTGTCCCCTGGCCTTTAGCGGGATTGCAGCGTCCCCGCCCTCTGCTCAGGAGCAGCCGCATTCGGCCCCTCCTGTCGTGCCGCCCCCAGCCCGAAGCCGTGGGAATAACGCGCAAGCCAGCACACTTGAAGGAGCTGCACCGCTTGCTCAACTTGTTGGTACAAGCTGATGCAGTGATGGTGTACCAACGGACTGTTAAGCGTCAAGCGATCGGGGCCCACATGTACCAACAAGTTGAGCGAGTGCGTCATGATGGAGACATGAGCAAGCAGCCGAAGTACCGGCAAGTCGCGGATGCTCTGCGCCGCGAAATCGACAACGGGACGTATCCGCCCGGGGCGCGGCTCCCCTCGGAGAGCGAGCTGTCGGCGCGTTTTGACGCGTCGCGGAACACCGTGCGGTCCGGACTTGGCCTGCTGGTCACGCAGGGGCTTGTTACGTCCAGTCAGGGCCTCGGGTACGAGGTGGCCAAGCACGAGGTGTTCGAGCTGAACGCCTCCCGATTCGAGAACCTGAGCTTTCCGCAGAACGGTGACGCGTACAGCACGGACGTCACAGCCGCGGGGCGTCGCCCGCACCAGACGTTCAGGGTCGAGATCCTGCCCGCGCCGGCCGATGTGGCGACGAGGCTCAAGGTGAGCCCTGAATCCCGCACCGTCCTGCGGTTCTGCCATCGGTTCGTCGATGACGTGCCGTGGTCGACTCAGGCCACGTACTACCCGGCGTGGCTAGCCGATGAGGCTCCTAGGCTCGCGGAGCCTGGCGACATCGAAGAGGGCACTACCCGATACCTAGCCGCTCATGGGGCTGAGCAGATCGGGTACTTCGACGAGATCTCGACCCGCATGCCGACCCCGGACGAGGCGCGATTGCTGGAGATTGGCGCTGGGGTCCCGGTGCTCCTCTGGATGCGTACGGGGTACACGGCGGAACGGCCTATTCGCTGCACCGTCACGACGTTCCGGGGCGACCTGAACCGGATGAACTACGAGATCGGCGACCAGACCGCCCGGAGCGAGAACGAGTCTCAGTGAAGATCACCCTTGCGCGCCCAGACGACGTGACCAAGCTCTTGGCCTTCCGCGAGGAGGCGGCGACCTGGCTCACGCGTCTGGGTAGCGACCAGTGGCAGCGGCCCTACCCAGCTGATCGGCTGCTCGCCACGATCAAGGCGGGTTCCGTCTTCATGGTCGTGGACGGCGACGTGACAGCCGCCACCATCACGCTCACGCCGGACGTGGAAGACGGCCTGTGGACGGAGCAGGAGTTGAGGGAGCCGTCCAGGTTCGTCACCAAGCTGACCGTTGCACGGACGCACGCCGGGCAGAACCTCGGTGGCCGGCTGCTCGACTGGGCAGGCGACAGGGCGTGTCGAGATGGTGCGAGATGGCTACGCCTGGACGCGTGGACGACGAACGAGGCGCTACAGCAGTACTACCTCAGGCAGGGGTTCGAGCATGTGCGAACAGTCCGAGATGGGGGCGCGGTGAACGGGGGGCCGCGCGTCTCTGGGTGGCTCGCTCAGCGCCTAGCGGCGCTGGCTGATCACGGATTCGAAAGCGATGGTGCCTGACGTTCACGCTTAGCTAGGCATGGATGAAGTGCACGCGTCGCATTTTCAGTCGCTGACGTAGTGTCACTTTGCAATCACATGTTGCAACAGTACCTTGCAATCCAATGCCGCAGTGCCCTCATTTGTAGTGCACGTGCAATACGAGAGGGTCTCTGGCCTTGGAAATGGGGGGTCTAGCCTCTTGCTGAGGCTGCTCTGTCTGGGGGACAATGCCGGTGCGCCGCCACTCAACCGGCGCCCCAGAAATAGGGGCGGCCACTCGCGCGCCTGCAAACGATGCGAGTGGCCCCTAGCCCCGTGACTTGCGATCGGAGCACGACCAAGTATGCAAGAGCCTAGGCCGCAAGGCCAGAGCTTCGCCATGCCCGGATGGATGACGGGACTCGCCTATATCACCGCCCCTCTCGCAGGCGTGGCGTTAGTCGTCAGCGGCCATGCGTCAGTCGCAGAGGCGTCGGGCTACATCGCGCCCTTCCTGGTCGTATACGAGCGGATGTCACAACGGTGGACTACGCCTACCAACTGTGGCTTTGAGTCTGCTGTCTGACATCAGCGCCTGACATCAACGTCAGCGCACACAGGGGCGCATCGGCGTACAAGCGGAGCACTGCTACCCGGCCTACAGGTTGGTCTTGCACCGCGCGACTCTCGTGCGCACCCGCCTACGGATCAGAAGGTTGCAGGTTCGAATCCTGCCGAGTGCACAGCACACGAGAGGCCCCCAGGAGAAATCCTGGGGGCCTCTCGCGTTGTGCGTACAGCAGCGAAGTACAGCAACCGCACCAATCGCTGTCAGCCGGTATCGCCCATGGCGTCGGACAGCTTGCCGATCGCGTCGCGTATCTCTTCCTCGCTCGCTTCGGCGTAGACCTCCATCGTCATGGCGATCTGCGAGTGCCGAAGGATCCGCTGAGCGATCTTCGGGTGGACCTTGAGGGCGACCAGGAGCGAACTGCACGTGTGCCGGGTGTTCCGCAGCGGGATGGCCCGGAGGCCGGCACGGCGAGCGCGGAGCGCCAACATCCGGGTGAGGTTCCCCGGCTCGATCGGCTCTGGTGATCGACGTACAGTTCGCCGGCCTCGAAGTCGATGGACTTCCACGTCAGCCCCGGCACCTCTCCGCGCCGCAGGCTGAGCGTCAGCATGAGGTCGCCGGGGAGGAAGGACGCTTCACGGGTACGGGGTGCGGCCTTTGGGTGCAACTGCCGCCCCTGGCTCCCGGCGCACACTCACTGAAGATCCACGGGCGGTCGGACGACTTCTACGTCGACGTGGACTACACGTTGACCGTCGGCGCCTCGGTCTGAGGGAAGAGGGCCCAGGCGCAATCCCCTGGGCCCCGGTTGCAGTGCAGCAGGGGAGTACCGCAATCGCCCCCGTCCGCTGTCGTCCCTATGCGCGATGCGCAGTGGCTGGGCGTGACCGTGGGGCGAGGCAGTACGCCGCGTGCACGATGATCGTGCCGCCCGGCCCCGACGCTCCGTGGATCGCTGCGCGCTCCTCCTCTCCGGCGGCGATCGGCTTCCCGCAGCGGTCGCACATCAGCGGCATTCCTGCTCCTTCGGGCAGGACGGGCAGCTGCGCGGAAACCAACGGACCGCCGATCCGTGCGCCTCGACCAGTCGTGGACCGAGGTCGCGGACCGCGCCTGTGTGCAGGGTCGTACCGCAGAAGACGCAGTGCACGCCTCGCTGCTGCTCGGTGGACAGCGTGGCGAGTGGAGGCAGCGTGACGAGCCGCCTGTCGGGTGCGGGGTTCGGGGTGGAAGGATGGCGCATGGTCGGTCTCCTGGTGATCTCAGGGTTCTGACTGGCCCCGGCCACATGGAGGTGCGAACTCCGGGCCGGGGCCGTTCTGTTGCTACGGGACCGTTGGCCGGCCTCGCGAGAACGAAGTTAAACCCCGGGGTTGATTGCGTCAAGCCCGGGGTTTACAGTCGTGTGGGCCGCGCCGCAGGAGGGAGCGCGGGGATGGCGAATGACTCCGAGCAGGTCAAGGAGGTGAAACGCCTGATGGAAGCCATCGCGGCATTCAAGGACATCGAGGACGACGAGGCTTGCGCCTTGGCCGTGTCGCGGGCGTTGGAGAGCTGGCCCGGCTATCAGACGAGGCTGCGAGAGCTGCGGCAGCAGCGTGTCAACGCCCTGAAGGAGCAAGGCAGGACATGGAGGGAAATCGGGCAGCTCCTCGGAGGCGTCTCGGCCGCCCGTGCCCAGCAGATCGGCAAGGGCCAGAGCGGAGCGCAACGGCGCAGGGCCGATCGGGAAGCACAAGGGCCTGCCGCCGGATAAGAACGGCCGAGCGGTGTAGAGACCGCCCGGCCGTAGTGACCAGCGGGTCATCACCCCGCCGATCCGAAATCCACCCATGTGAAGAGAAGGATTCGCGTTCGATCGTAGGGCCAACCCCCGCGTGGTGACCACTCCCACGCCTTGAGCCGGCCGAACGGCCCCGCCCAGCTGTGACCTTCTGCGGCCCCACCGGCCGCCCCTCACCCCACGGACTGTGATGCGCCACCCCACCGGCGCGGCTTCGTGCTGCGCTTCTCCGGCATGCCCTGATCCGGACCGGATCCCCGTACCCCGCATCCTTCAGGAGCTCGATATGACGGCCTCCCGGCGGGCCCGGCCGCCTGCGTGGCTGCGTGCGGTGGTGTGGCTCGTCGAGGCGGGCCTGCACCGCCGGGCGGGGGCGACGACGCTGGCCGTCGCGCGGGATCTGGCCGGGCGGATGGACTACCGGCTCGGCTTCGTCCTGTACGACCTGGAGGGCACCGCCGTCCGGTGCGGGGTGTCTGTGGCCACGGTGAAGCGGCACGTCCGCGTGTTGCGGGAGCTGGGCGCGCTCGTCTGGCGACGGCACGGGTCGAAGCGGAATCTGCACCTGCGCGGGCGTCGGTACGCGGGTACGGCGACGGTCTATGCCGCCACGATTCCGGCCGTGTACGACTCGGCGATGGGCCACCGCCTGGAGGGCACCGGCTATGAGGCGCGGGTGTGCGGGCTGACGGACGCCGGCCGGGAGCGTACGGTGGAGGCCGCACGGGCGGACTCCCGGCCCGTGGGCAACTCGCCTGTGGAAAACCGCAGTTCAGGCGGGCGTGCGCCCCATTCTTCCGGGCCCCGCCACAATGTACGCACGGCTGATGTGAGTGGGAGGTTGAACTACACCCCGCGCATGAACCACACCTCGCGCGGGCGCGCGACGCCCGGCCGCGCGACGCGGCGGTCCCCGTTACGGGTCGCCCGTGACATCGCCGTCGCCCGGCAGGTGCGGCCGCTCGTCGCCTGGACCCAGCACGAGGGGCTGCGCCGTCTCGCGTACGCGCTGCGCCCGCTCATCGACCGCGGCCTCGACGTCCGTGACATCGCCGCGGAGCTCTGCGGCCTGGCCGCCGGATGGCGCCCGGCCCGTCCGGCGGCCTGGATCACCGCGGCGCTGGCGCGTGACCGGGTGGCGCCGTTGGCCCATGGGCGTACGGACCCGCCCGGGACCTTCCATCGCGCCGTGGCCGATGCGGGGGAGCCGTGGGTCGTGGTGTGCGCCGACGGGGCGGCGTACGGCGTCGAAGAGTTGACCCGTGAGGAGGTCGTCCAGTTGCGCTCGGCCGCCGCGACGGACCCCGGGCTGGTGCTCGCCGCCCTGGAGAACCTCGGCGAGCGGGACACCCGCCGGCTGTACACGAACCGGCTCGTGGACGAGGTGCTGCTGTACGAGTTCACCGGGGCGCGGCGTGGGCGTACCGGCGATCGGCGCGACCCTCCCCTGACGTGACCGGTGTGCGGGCGAGAGGATCCGTACTCCACGACGCCGACGCCAACCACAACGCCAACGCCAACAACGCCAACACCAACACCAAAGACGAGGACGAACCGTGAAGAGACAGGCCCCGCGCAGCACGACGGCTCTGTACGCGATAGCCGCAACCTGCGCCGCCCTGGGCGCTCTGCTGTGGCTGCGCAGCCGGACGAGTACGGGGCTCAGGTACTCCGGCCTCTACGCCACCTCCCTGGACGCCGACAGTTACGTCCCCTCGGGCTGGCAGGTGTGGTCGCCGGTGGTGTCCGAAGAGCGTCTTGGTGTCTATCTGCTCGCGGCCGCGCTGGTACTGGGTCTGGTCGCGCGCCTGGTCGCCATCTGGCGCGAATGAGCCCACCCCGGTGCGGCGTTCCCGGTGGCAGCGTCCGCCCAGACGGCGCCGCGCCGCGCCGCGGCTCAGGCCTCCGCGTCGACGGCCGAGGGTTCCTGGGCGCGGGTGCCCGCCCCGACGACCGGCCGGCGGCGGGTCGGCATGCCGAAGGTCGGGTTGGCGACGCCCCAGGCGGCGCCCTTGCAGACCAGTTCCTTGTAGAGGGCGGCGAGCCGTCCGGTCAGGGCTGCCCGGACCGCGCGGTCGTCGGCGGTGACGTACTGGATCAGGCCCTCCTTGCGGCCCAGGGAGATGCACTGGTTGAAGTAGCGGACCGAGGTGTTCGGGAGCTTGCCGCCGGTCAGGCGGGCCGCGATGGTGTCCGAGGCGTGCAACGCGGCGGGGCCGCCCGAGGCGCAGGACATGCGCAGGGGTTTGTCGCCGGGGCCCATCGCCAGCGCCGCGTCGCCCACGGCGTAGACGTCCGGGTGGGAGACCGAGCGCATGGTCGCGTCGACCACGACCTGGCCGGTGTCGGACGCCTCCAGGGTGGTGGCCCTCGCGATCGGGTGGACGGCGAAGCCGGTGGTCCACACGGTGACCGCGGCCGGGACGGAGGCGCCGTCGGCGGTGGTCACGTGGTCTGCGTCGACGCGGGTGACGGCGGTGTTCTCGTGGACGGTGATGCCGAGTCCGGCGCAGACGTCGCGCAGGTGGCCGCGGCCCTTGGGCGAGAGCCAGTCGCCCAGGGCGCCCCGGGTGGCGAGGGCGACGTCGAGGTCCGGGCGGGCCTCGGCGATCTCCGTCGCGGCCTCCAGTCCGGTGAGGCCGCCGCCGACGACGACCACGGGCTCGCCGGCCTCCAGCCGGGCCAGGCGTTCGCGCAGCCGGAGGGCTCCGGGGCGGCCGGCGATCTCGTGGGCGTGCTCGGCGGTGCCGGGGACGCCGTGGGTGTTCCAGTGGCTGCCGAGGGCGTACACGAGGCTGTCGTAGGACAGCTCCCGCGCCTCGGCGCTGTCCGCGTCCGTGACGGTGACCGTCTTGCGGTCCACGTCGACGGCGGTGACCTCCGCGAGCTTCAGCTCGACCCCGGTCCCCGCGAACATCTCGCGGAAGGGGCGGGGCCTCAGGTTCTGGCCGGTGGCCAGCTGGTGCATCCGGACCCGCTCGACGAAGTCGGGCTCGGCGTTGACGAGGGTGATGGCGACGTCTTCGCGGCGTAGGCGCTTGGCGAGGCGCCCGGCAGCGGTGGCTCCGGTGTATCCGGCTCCGAGAACGATGATTCGATGCTGCATTTCCCTGCTCCTGTCTCGCGCGGGTTCGCCCCTTGAACCGGGCAGCCCGCCGTTTCCTGACAGGAGCAGGGTGTGACGCGTGTCACATCATGCTAGAAGGCGTTGAACAGGGGGTCCCCGTGGTCCCCGGCGGCCGCCCAGTGCCGGGTGGCGCGTTCGAGCTTGTCGGGGTTGACCTGGTTGAGGATCGCGGTGATGCCGTCGGTGGTGATGTCCAGGCACATGATCCCGATGACCCGGCCCTCGAAGACCGCCACGACGGCGGGGGCGCCGTTGGCGGTGGTGACGTGGACACCGGGTGAGCCGCCGACCAGATTGCGCTTGGCCTTGCCGGGCTTGAACAGGCCCCGCATGAACGTGGCGACCGCGACGGCGCCCTCGAACGCCTTGGCGCGGGCCGGGACCTTCCCGCCGCCGTCACCGACGGAGACGGCGTCCGCGGTGAGCAGCCGCACCAGCGGCTCGGTACGGCCGCTGGTTGCGGCGGCGAGGAACTCCCCGACGATCCGCCGGGCGGTCTCCTCGTCGACCTCGGTGCGGGTCCTGCCGTCCGCGACGTGCTTCTTGGCGCGGTGCAGGATCTGCTGGCAGGAGGCTTCGGTGATGTCGAGGATCTCCGCGATCTCGCGGTGCCGGTAGCCGAAGGCCTCCCGGAGCACGTACACGGCCCGCTCGTTGGGGGAGAGGCGTTCCATGACGACGAGCACCGCGTACGAGAGCGACTCGCGCTGTTCGGCGGTGTCGGCGGGACCGAGCATCGAGTCCCCGGCGAGCAGCGGTTCGGGCAGCCACTGACCCACGTAGGTCTCGCGCCGGGCGCGGGCCGAGGTGAGCTGGTTGAGGCACAGGTTGGTGAGGGCCTTCGTCAGCCAGGCCTCGGGGACCTCGATCCGGCCGGTGTCGGCGGCCTGCCAGCGCAGGAACGTGTCCTGCACGGCGTCCTCGGCCTCGCTCGCGGAGCCGAGGAGGCGGTAGGCGATGGCCTCCAGGCGGGGCCTGGAGGCCTCGAACCGCGCCACGTCGTTCGCGCTCAGGGGCATGGCCCGAATCTTAGTCCCGCGCCCCTTGTCAGTGTCCGTTGTCAGTGTCCGGTCGTAGGGTTTCCCGCGTGGAATGGCAATGCACCGGGCTCCGCTGGCCCGAGGAGCGGGGCGGCCCCGTGCTCGGGTGGCGCAAGGGGCGCGAGGTCCGGGGGAGCGCGCTGGCGTACGGGGCCGGGTTCGGGTTCCGGGCCGAGGGGGAGCGGGGCTGCTCGGGGGCCCGGGGGAACGCGTGCCCGGTGGGCGCGGTGGTGGCCGCGCGGAGCACCGGGGGACGGTGCCCGGAGTGCGGGCGGCTGGACCGGGCGCACTCCGTGGCGGCCGACACGATTCCGGATGATCCGCGCACCTACCGCGTGTACCTGGCCTGGTTCGGGCCCGGGATGGTGAAGGTCGGGATCACCGGGGAGGAGCGCGGCGCGGCCCGGCTGCGGGAGCAGGGCGCGGTGGTCTTCAGCTGGCTGGGGCGGGGGCCGCTGATGGCGGCGCGCCGGGCGGAGGAGCTGCTGCGGGCCGCGCTCGGGGTGCCGGACCGGATTCCGTACGCGAGGAAGCGGGCGGTGCGGGCTGAGCTCCCGGGGGCGGCCGAACGGGCCGGTGAGGTGGCCGAGCTGTACGGGCGAGCCGCGGCGCTCGACGGGAGCGGCTGGCCCGAGGCGCTGGAGCGGCTGCCGTTCGAGGCCGTCGACCACGCGGGGATCTTCGGGATCGGTGGGGACGGCCGGGCCGGCGGGGTGGTGCGGGTGGTGACCGGGCTGGTGGGCGGCGGGGTGGTCGCCGGGCGGCTGGTCGCGGCGGCCGGGCCGGATCTGCATCTGGAGACCGGTGCGGACGGCGTCGTCGTGGTGGACACCCGGCTGATGACCGGCTGGGCGCTGGCGGCGGCCGGTCCGGAGGCCGGGGTGAGTGTGCCGACCCTCGCTGTCGGGGGCGGCGTCACGCAGGACGGGCTGTTCTGAGATCGTCGGGCGCGGGGACGAACGGCAGGGGACGAACGGCCGGGGAGAACCGGGCGGTCGGCGAGCGGACGGAGAGGGTGCGGGATGAGTGACGGCGAACTCGGCGGCCGCGAGGACGTGGTGCGGTTCTGGGAACGGCTCGGGCTGCCAGGACTGATCGACGTCCACACGCACTTCATGCCGGAGCAGGTGCTCCGCAAGGTCTGGGCCTACTTCGACGCCGCCGGCCCGCTGACCGGCATGGAGTGGCCGATCGCCTACCGGCACGACGAGGACGAACGGCTCGCGCTGCTGCGTTCGTTCGGCGTTCTGCGGTTCACCTCGATGCTCTACCCGCACAAGGCGGGGATGGCGGACTGGCTGAACGGCTGGGCGGCCGGCTTCGCGGACCGGGTGCCCGACTGCCTGCACACCGCCACCTTCTTCCCGGAGGAGGGCGTGGAGCGGTACGTGGCCGAGGCGGTCGGCGCCGGGGCGCGGGTCTTCAAGTCGCACCTCCAGGTCGGCGCGTACGACCCGAACGACCCGCTGCTCGACCCCGTGTGGGGGCTGCTCGCGGACGCGGGCGTCCCGGTCGTGATGCACTGCGGCTCCGGGCCCGCGCCGGGCAGGCACACCGGGCCGCAGCCGGTCGGCCGGCTGCTCGCCAGGCACCCCCGGCTGCCGCTGATCGTGGCCCACATGGGGATGCCGGAGTACGCGGAGTTCCTGACGCTCGCGGAGACGTACCCGCAGGTGCGGCTCGACACGACCATGGCGTTCACCGACTTCACCGAGAGCTTCACCCCGTTCCCGGCGGTGGAGCGGGGGCGGCTCGCGGCGCTCGGGGACCGCATCCTGCTGGGGACGGACTTCCCCAACATCCCCTATCCGTACGCCCACCAGCTGCACGCCCTGGAGCGGCTGGGGCTCGGGGACGACTGGCTGCGGGCGGTCTGCCACGACAACGCGAAGGCCCTGTTCGACCGCTGAGGCGGTGCGGCCACCCGTTCGCGCGCCTTTCTCAGGGAATTCACAGAATCGGGAAAGAACTCTCTCAGAGGCGTCTCACAGGCTGGGGCCCATGACGACGACGACCTCGCCCCAGGGGCGCAGCGAACTGCTCAGGCCGGACCACAGCCCCGTCCGGGTCCTGGTCGTGGACGACGAGGCCCCGCTGGCGGAGCTGCTCTCCATGGCGCTGCGCTACGAGGGCTGGGAGGTGCGCAGCGCCGGGGACGGTGCCGGTGCCGTGCGTACCGCCCGGGACTTCCGGCCCGACGCGGTGGTCCTCGACGTGATGCTGCCCGACACCGACGGGCTCTCCGTCCTCGGCAGGCTGCGCCGGGAGCTGTCCGACGTACCGGTGCTGTTCCTGACCGCCCGGGACTCCGTCGAGGACCGGATCGCCGGGCTCACGGCGGGCGGCGACGACTACGTCACCAAGCCGTTCAGCCTGGAGGAGGTCGTGGCCCGGCTGCGCGGGCTGATCCGGCGCTCCGGCACGGCGGCGGTGCGCAGCGAGTCGACGCTCGCCGTCGGGGACCTGCTGCTGGACGAGGACAGCCACGAGGTGAGCCGGGGCGGTGCCAACATCCACCTCACGGCGACCGAGTTCGAGCTGCTGCGCTTCCTGATGCGCAATCCGCGCCGGGTGCTGAGCAAGGCGCAGATCCTGGACCGGGTCTGGAACTACGACTTCGGCGGCCAGGCCAATGTCGTCGAGCTGTACATCTCGTACCTGCGCAAGAAGATCGACGCGGGCCGGACGCCGATGATCCACACCCGGCGCGGGGCGGGGTACCTCATCAAGCCCGGTGAGTGACCCGGTGCGATGGCTGCGGAAGGGGCCGTGGACGCTGCGGACCCGGCTCGTCGTCTCGGCCGTGACGCTGATCGCGGTCGTCGCCGCCGTCATCGGCTCGGTCACCGCCATCGCGTTCCACAGCTACATGTACGGCAAGCTCGACGACCAGCTGCGCGACATCGCGGTCCGGGCCGAGCACCTGCCGGGGGCGCCCGTCCCCGGCGGGCTCAAGAACAAGGAGCCGCTCGGCTTCATAGGCGGAGGGGGCCAGCCGCTCAAGACGTTCGGCGCCGTCCTCAGCGACGGCGCCGTCACCTCCTCGCTCGTGGTGAAGGCGGGCAGGCCCGACGCGCAGCCGGGCAACGAGCCGCTGACCGGCGCCCAGCAGGGCGTCCTGGAGGCGGCCGGGATCCGCGCGGACCGGGACGCGCACGATGTCGAGCTGCCCGGACTCGGCGGCTACCGGGTGGAGGCCGTCCCGATGGACGACGGCACCACCGTCCTGGTGGGAATCCCCACCGCCGAGGTGAGCAAGGCGCTCAGCACCCTGATCCTCGTCGAGGTCTGCGTGACCGCCGCCGGGCTCATCGCCGCCGGGATCGCGGGCGCCGCCATGGTCACGGTCGCCCTGCGGCCGCTGCGCCGGGTGGCCGCCACCGCGACGCGGGTCTCCGAGATACCGCTGCACAGCGGCGAAGTCGCCCTGTTCGAGCGGGTCCCGGGGGCCGAGGCCGATCCGCGCACCGAGGTCGGGCAGGTGGGCGCGGCCCTCAACCGGATGCTGGGCCACGTCGGTTCGGCCCTGGACGCGCGGCAGAAGAGCGAGATGCGGGTCCGCCAGTTCGTCGCGGACGCCAGCCACGAGCTGCGCACCCCGCTCGCCTCGATCCGGGGCTACGCCGAACTGACCCGGCGCGGCCGGGAGGACACCGGCCCCGACACCCGGCACGCGCTGGGCCGGATCGAGTCGGAGGCGGAGCGCATGACGGGCATGGTGGAGGATCTGCTGCTGCTCGCCCGGCTGGACGCCGGACGGCCGCTCTCCCACGAGAGCACCGATCTCTCACCGCTCGTCGTGGACGCGGTGAGCGATGCCCGCGTCGCGGGCGGGGCGGCCGCAGCCCCGGGTGACCCGGGCCCGGCCCATCACTGGCGCCTGGAGCTGCCCGAGGCGCCCGCGACCGTGCGGGCCGATCCGCCCAGGATCCAGCAGGTGCTGGTCAACCTGCTGGCCAACGCCCGTACGCACACCCCGCCGGGGACGACGGTCACGGCCAGGGTGCGCGCGGGGGCCGGGAGTTCCTGGGTGACCCTGGAGGTCTGCGACGACGGGCCCGGTATCCCGCCGGAGCTGCTGCCGCACGTCTTCGAGCGGTTCGCGCGCGGGGACGCCTCGCGCTCCCGGCACGCCGGTTCGACGGGGCTCGGACTCGCCATCGTGCAGGCCGTCGTCACCGCGCACGGCGGTGTCGTCGAGGTGCGTTCGGTGCCGGGCGACACGGTGTTCGCCGTACACCTGCCGGCGGAGCCGGTCCCCGCAGACGCGAACCCGTTCCACTCACAGCCGGACCACAGGCTCAGCACACAGGCGTGACAGCGTGGTTGGCGAGTGTCGGTGGCATGCGAACCGACACTCCCTGGAGCGCCCTGCCGGCCCGGGACCACCTCCTGGCCGGCGAGGCCGACGCGGCAGGGGCCCCCGTGCTCGATGTGGTGGTACCCGTCTACAACGAGGAGAAGGACCTCGAACCGTGCGTGCTGCGGCTGCACGGCCATCTCGCACGCACCTTCCCGTACGCCTTCCGGATCACCGTCGCGGACAACGCCAGCACCGACCGGACGCCCGAGGTGGCGCGGCGGCTCGCGCGGACCCTCCCGGGGGTGCGGTCGTACCGCCTTGAGGAGAAGGGCCGGGGGCGGGCCCTGCGGACCGTCTGGTCGCACTCCGACGCCCCGGTCCTCGCCTACATGGACGTGGACCTCTCCACCGATCTGAACGCGCTGCTCCCGCTGGTCGCCCCGCTGATCTCCGGTCACTCGGACCTCGCCATCGGCTCGCGCCTCGCCCGCAGTTCGCGGGTGGTGCGGGGGACGAAGCGGGAGTTCATCTCGCGGGCGTACAACATCATCCTGCGCTCGTCGCTGGCCGCCCGGTTCAGCGACGCGCAGTGCGGGTTCAAGGCGATCCGCCGCGATGTCGCGCAGCGGCTGCTGCCGATGGTCGAGGACACCGGATGGTTCTTCGACACCGAGCTGCTGGTCCTGGCCGAGCGGGCCGGGCTGCGCATCCACGAGGTGCCGGTCGACTGGGTCGACGACCCCGATTCGACCGTTCATCTCGTACGGACCGCGACCGATGACCTGAAGGGCGTCTGGCGCGTCGGGCGGGCGCTGGCCGTCGGCGCGCTGCCGCTGGACCGGCTGGCCCGGCCCTTCGGCGACGATCCGCGCGACCGGGGGATCGGCGGGGTGCCGCGCGGACTGGCCCGGCAACTGGTCGGGTTCTGCGTGGTGGGCGCGCTGTCGACGCTCGCCTACCTGGCCCTGTACTCGCTCTTCCGGCTGGGCGTGGGCCCGCAGTTGGCGAACGCCGGGGCGCTGCTGGTGTCGGCCGTCGCCAATACGTCGGCCAACCGCAGACTCACCTTCGGCGTACGGGGCCGGGGCGGGGCCGTACGTCACCAGGCGCAGGGGCTCGTGGTCTTCGCCATCGGCCTCGCGCTGACCAGCGGTTCGCTCGCCGCGCTGGGAGCGGCTGCCGGATCACCGTCCCACTCCACCGAACTCGCCGTGCTGATCGCGGCCAACCTCGCGGCGACGGTGCTGCGTTTCCTGCTCTTCCGCGCCTGGGTCTTCCCGGACCGCGACCGGGGCGTGGACGACCGCAGCAGTGACGACCGCAGCAGTGACGACCGGAGCGGTGAAGGCCCGGACGGTGACGCGGGCGGCCCGGTGCACGCCCCGGCGCCCCGCCCGTCCGCCGAGCCGGCCGACGAGACCCACCACGAACTGAGGAACACCCGATGACCACGCTCGACCACCTCCCGGCACCGCCCCGGGGCGCGACCGGACCCGCGCGCTCCGCCCGCTCACTCCCGCAGCGCGTGTGGCGGGGGCGGCCCGAGGACCCCGGGTGGGTGCGGCCGGCCTTCCTCGGCATGCTGCTGGCCATCACGGCGGCCTACCTGTGGAACCTCAGCGCCTCCGGCTACGCCAACTCCTTCTACTCCGCCGCCGCGCAGGCCGGCAGCCAGAGCTGGAAGGCCTTCTTCTTCGGCTCGCTGGACTCGGCCAACGCCATCACCGTCGACAAGCCCCCGGCCACCCTGTGGCCGATGGCCCTGTCGGTGCGGGTGTTCGGCCTCAGCTCCTGGGCGATCCTGTTCCCGCAGGTGCTGATGGGCGTGGCGACGGCCGGAGTGCTGTACGCGTCCGTGCGGCGCCGCTTCACCGCGGCCGCCGGGCTGATCACGATGGCGGTGTTCGCGCTGACGCCCGTCGCCGCGCTGATGTTCCGCTTCAACAACCCGGACGCGCTGCTCGCGCTGCTGATGACCGTCACCGTCTACTGCGTGCTGCGCGCGATGGAGGACGGCCGCACCAAGTGGCTGGTGTGGGCGGGTGTCGCGGTCGGTCTGGCATTCCTGTCCAAGACCCTTCAGGCCTTCCTGATCCTGCCGCCGCTGGCGGTGCTGTACGCGGTGTTCGCTCCGGTCTCCGTACGCCGGAGGTTCGGCCAGCTGGGGCTCGCCGCGCTGGCGATGCTGGTCGCGGGCGGCTGGTGGGTGGCGATCGTCGAGCTGTGGCCCGCCTCCTCGCGCCCGTACATCGGCGGTTCGCAGAACAACTCGTTCCTGGAGCTGACCTTCGGCTACAACGGGCTCGGCCGGATCAACGGCGACGAGACCGGCAGTGTCGGCGGCGGGGGCGGCCCCGGCGGCGGGGCGGGCGGTCAGTGGGGCGAGACCGGCATCGCCCGGATGTTCAACTCCGAGATCGGCAGCCAGATCTCCTGGCTGCTGCCCGCCGCGCTGATCCTGCTGGTCGCGGGTGTGTGGCTGACCTGGCGGGCGAAGCGAACGGACGCGGTCCGGGCGGCGTTCCTCGCCTGGGGCAGCTCGCTGCTGATGACGGCGGGCGTGTTCAGCTTCATGGCCGGGATCTTCCACCAGTACTACACGGTGGCCCTGGTCCCCTACCTCGCGGCGCTGATCGGCATGGGCGTCACGGTCCTGTGGGAGGAGCGGTCCCGCTGGTGGGCGGGGGCCGCGCTCGCGCTGACGGTGGCGGTGACGGCGTGGTGGGCGTACGTGCTGCTGGGGCGGACCCCGGACTACCTGCCGTGGCTGCGGCAGGCGGTGCTGGCCGCCGGTCTTGTGGGTGCGGTGGGCCTGCTGCTCGCGGCCAGGCTGGGGCGCCAACTGGCGCTCGTCGCCGTGGTACTCGGCTTCGCCGCCTCGCTGGCCGGGCCGGTCGCGTACACCCTGAACACGCTGAACACCGGGCACCAGGGCTCGATCGTGACGGCCGGTCCGTCCGGCGGCGGGATGGGCGGATTCGGCGGTGGCGGCCGAGGCGGTCCGGGCGGTGGCATGCGTCCCCCGACCGGCAACCAGCGGGGCGCGGGCACGGGGCTGCCGCCCACCGGCGGACAGCAGGGCCAGGGACAGCAGCAGGGCGGGCCCGGTGCCGCCCAGCAGGGGCAGCAGCCGGGGCAGCGGCCCGGCTCCACGACCGGTATGCCCGGCGCGGGAGAGCGTTTCCGGGGTGGCGGCGGTGGCGGCATGGGCGGACTGCTCAACGGCGCCACCGTCGACGCGGCGGCCGGGAAGCTGCTGACGGCGAACGCGGACCACTACACCTGGAGCGCCGCGGCCATCGGCTCGCAGAACGCCGCCAGCTACCAGCTCGCCACCGGTGACCCGGTGATGGCGATCGGCGGCTTCAACGGCAGCGACCCGTCCCCGACGCTCTCCCAGTTCAAGAAGTACGTCGAGGACGGCCGCATCCACTACTTCATCTCCAGCGGAGAGGGCGGCGGCGGTGGCGGCATGGGCGGCAACAGCGGCACCTCGTCGAAGATCTCCGCCTGGGTGGAGGCCAACTTCGAGAAGGTCACCGCGGGCAGCGCCACCTTCTACGACCTGACCCGGCAGATCAGCGGCTGAGGCTCAGCGCCGCAGCAACAGGTCCGCGACGACGGGGCGGTGGTCCGAGGCGAGAGTCCCGGCCACCGCCGCGTCGCGTACCCGTACGGTGTCCTTCGACACCGCCACGTAGTCGATCCGCTGCACCGGGTCCTGCGCCGGGAAGGTGGGCCCGCCCGGTTCGACGTCCGTCAGCTCCTCCCACAGCGGGGCCAGCTCCGGAGCGGCCGGGGCCGCGTTGAAGTCGCCGAGCAGGATCTGCCGCACCGGGCCCCGCTCCTGCCTCCGGTCCTCGGCCATGATCCGGCGGGTGTCCGCCACCTGGGCGATCCGGACGGACGGGTCGCCGCGGTAGTCGAGGTGGGTGGCGTAGACGTGCACGGGCAGCCCCTTCACCCGCAGCACCACCTCGCCGAAGCCGGGCCCGGGGGCCGGGACCGGGTTCGGGTCCTGGGTGGAGAGCCGGGTGATGTCGTGGTTCTCGGCGCCGACCACGCGGTACCGGGACAGCACCGCGACCCCGAACTCGCGGCGCGGCGCACCCGGCGTGGCCGGATCGAGGCTGTAGATCGGGGCGAACGACACCCGCATGCCGAGCCGCCGGCCCAGCTCGCCCGCCAGATCCCGCCACTCGCTGCGCGCGTCCCAGTGGACGTCGACCTCCTGCAGCCCGATGACGTCCGCGTGCAGCGAGCGGAGCTCCGCCACCTGCCGGTCGAGGTCGAATACGTTGTCCATGCCCGCACCCGCATGGATGTTGTACGTGGCCACCCGCAGGGGCACCGACCCGTGCGGGCCGTGCCCCGCAGCCGTCGCCGGAGGCGCGAGTGCCGCCCCCAACAGGCCTGCGGCAACCAGGACTTCCACCGTACGACGACGCAGTGACATACCACTCCAGCCCTTGTCGGATCAGCGATCGGCACCGTACCGCGGGAAAGTCGGTTGTAGGCCGCGGAAGGGTAGCCATACGGTGTACGACCACTTCCCTGTGCGCCGTATAGGGCTCATGACCGAACGCCCGGGAGTCCGAATGACGGCGTCCGCCGCCGAGCAGAAGAATCGGCGCAGGCTGATACTGCCGCGGCGGCGGCATAGCATCGGGCGGGACGTACCGGACCGTACTGCTCCGTTCTTTGGGCACGGGGTAGGTGAGCACGTATCCGGTTCGTCCCGCCGGTGAGACGAGGAGTGCGCCATGGTGTCCGCGGCCGACCGCGCGAAGGACCCTGCCCGGACGAGTGTGTGGCTGAACCACCGGCCACCTTCGCGCGGCCGGAAATCGGACCAGCCCGCAGGACTCGACCGCGACCGGATCACCGCCGCCACGGTCCGGCTGCTGGACGCCGAGGGGCTCGCGAAGTTCTCCATGCGCCGGCTCGCCGCCGAGCTGAACGTCACCGCGATGTCGCTCTACTGGTACGTCGACACCAAGGACGACCTGCTGGAACTGGCCCTCGACTCGGTCTACAGCGAGATCGCCTCCCCGCCGGAGGACGGGCCCTGGCAGGCCCGGCTGCGCGCGCTGGCGGGCGCGTACCGGGAGCTGCTCGTCCGGCACGTCTGGGTCTCCCCGCTCGTCGGGAGGTTCCTCAACACGGGCCCGCACGCGATGCGCATGGCGTACGGCATCCAGGGCGTGATCCGTGCGACCGGCCTTCCCCGGGGACGGCAGACCGGTGCGCTCTCGGCCGTCTTCCAGTTCGTGTACGGATTCAGCACCGTCGAGGGCCAGTTCGCCCAGCGCAGCGCCGAGGCGGGGCTCACCCAGGACGAGTACTTCCAGCAGGCGATGTCGGCCGTCCAGGAGCAGCCGCAGCTGGGTCCGCTCGTGGAGGACCCGCAGGACCTCATCGCGGCACGGGGCGCCGAGACCGTGCACGAGATGCGCGAGCGGGACTTCGCGTTCGCGCTCGACCTGCTGATCGCGGGGATCGACGCGATGCGTGAGCGGGAGGGGCCCGCGGACGCGGAGGAGGGCCGCACCCGCCCCCGTCAGTAGCCGCGCGCCGGGTCCACCGCGAGTGCCGGGACGCGGCCCGCCGTGAGGTCGCGCAGGCACGCCGCGAAGTCCGTGACGATGTCCTCGTCCGCCGTGATGCCCGCCGAGTGCGAGGTGACCACCGTCCGGGGCAGCCGCCAGCAGCGGTCGCCCGGTCCCGCAGGCTCGTCCGCAAGCACGTCGAGCACCGCCCGCCCCACCGTCCCCGCGTGCAGCGCTCGCTCCAGCGCCGCCAGGTCCACGGTCGCGCCCCGGCCCACGTTGATGAACGAGGCGCCGCCCATGGCCGCGAACCGCTCGGCGCCGAAGTACCCGGCCGTCGTCCCGGTCAGCGGAAGGGCCGCGACCACCCAGCGGGCGTCCACCGGCTCGTCCGGCCCGGCCAGCGCGTCGAAGCCGGGCGGCAGCTCGCGCGGGGTGCGCGCCACGCCCACCGTCCGGATGGAGCAGGCCCGCAGCAGCGCGGCGACGGCCGAGCCGATCCGGCCGGTGCCGTGGATCAACGCGGTCTGCCCGTAGGCGAGTTCGGAGGGGATGCGGCGCCACTCGGCCCGCGTGTGCTGTGCTGCGAACTCCGGCACGGACTGGCAGTCGGCCAGCACCCAGGCCAGTACGTACTGCGCGATCCGCTCGCCCATCCGGCCCACCGTCCGGGTGAGCAGCGCCCCGGGCGGCCACGGTCCGGCGTCCAGCAGGGCGTCGGTACCGGCGTTCACGCTGTGGAACCAGAGCAGCCCGTCCCCGCGCAGGGCCTCGGGCAGGGTGGCGCCCACGTACACGTAGGGCTCCTGCGGTACGCCGCCGTCCCGCTCCACCGGCCGGCCCGCGATCCGCTCCAGCGAGCGGACCACGGGCGCGGCGAGGCCGGGCGCGGCCAGCAGCCGCGCCCGCGCGAGGTGTTCGCTACCGACCGGGAGCACGTTCACCGGGCGGCTCCGGCCCCGCCGGTCGCCCGGCCGGTCCTGCCCTCAGCCACCGGATGCCAGGTGGGCCGGGAAGCCGCCCGTCGCCACCGGGCTCCAGCGCTCGGGGGTGATCCTGATGATGGACTTCCCCTGCTTGAGCATCGCCGCCCGGTACTCGTCCCAGTCGGGGTGCTCGCCCGAGATGTTGCGGAAGTACTCGACGAGCGGCTCGACCGAATCCGGTGAGTCGATCACCTCGGCCGAGCCGTCGACCTGTACCCAGGGCCCGTTCCACTCGTCGGACAGCACGATCAGGCTGACCCGCTCGTCCCGCTTGGCGTTGCGGGTCTTGGCCCGTTCGGGGTACGTCGAGACGACGATCCGGCCGGCGTCGTCGACGCCGCAGGTGAGCGGGGAGCCCTGGGGGCGGCCGTCGGACCGGGTGGTCAGCAGGATCGCCCGGTGCCGGGGCCGTACGAACGCCAGCAGTTCATCGAGTTCCACGGCGGTGTTGGTCGCGATGTTGGATGCCATGGAACAGACCCTACGACCGTGCGGGTCAGGCCGTCGGAACGGAATCGCCCTGCACGGCCTGGATGTCGAGCTCCACGCGCAGGGTCGTGCCGATCGCGGAGATGCCGGCCTGGATCACCTGGTTGTAGTTCATGGCGAAGTCCTCGCGGCGCAGCTCGGCCGTGGCCCGGAAGGCCGCGCGCACGCCGCCCCACGGGTCGGGGCCGGTACCGAGGTAGCTCAGGTCGAGGTCGACGGAGCGCGCGACCCCGTGCAGCGAGAGCTCGCCGTGCACGGTCCACCGGTCGGGTCCGGCCGGGGTCAGCCCGCTGGAGCGGTAGGTGATCTCCGGGAAGCGGTCCGTGTCGAGGAAGTCCGGGGACCGCAGGTGCTTGTCCCGCATGCCGTTGCCGGTGTCGATGCTGGGCGCGCTGATGACCGCGTCCACGCGGGAGCGCTGCACGTCCTCGGCGATCTCGATCCGGCCGCCGAAGTCGGTGAACCGGCCGTGCACGCTGGAGATGCCCAGGTGCTGGGCGACCGCGCCCACCGAGGAGTGCGCCGGGTCCAGCGACCAGACGCCCGGCGGCGGCAGCTCCACACCGCCCTGGCGGGCCAGTACCACTGTGCCGGCCTCGACCCGGCCGCTCGCCGTGACGAGGGCGGTCGAGGCGGCGGGGGCGTACCCGACCGCTGTGACGATGACCGTGTAGGCGCCCGCGGCCAGCCGGGCGTCGGCCCGTACGGCCCCGTCCTCGTCGGCGGCGGCCCGCAGCACCTGCGTACCGGACATGTCGGTGACCGTCACGACCGCGTGCTGGACGGCCCAGCCGTCCCGCGTCCGTACCTGTGCGCGAAGTCCCATCCCGTTTTCTCTCCTTGCGTCCTTGCTCAATGGCCCATCCGCTCCCGGTACGGGTCACTCAATGAGTCGGGCCCCGGGGCGGGGCGGCAGGCCGTCCCCTGCCTGCCGTCCTCGCCACCGGAGCCCATTTCCACCGGCCCGGACAGCCTCTCCGCTCGAAGTGCTGTCCGGCCAGGGGTCTGTCCGTGACCGGACTGGTTACTCGCCGGGGTGGGCGAGCTCGATGTCGTGGCCGTCGACCCCGCGACCGGCCACGGTCAGGGCGCCCGCCACCGGCGGGTAGCCGGTCGCGATGACCGAGTACTCGCCCGCGTCCAGGTCGGTGAAGGCGTACGCCCCGTCCTCCCCGGTCGTCGAGTTGGCGATCACGTTGCCCGCCGCGTCGATCAGCGTGACGCGGGCGTCCGGCAGCGGCCGCCGGCCGGAGCCGGCCCGCACGACGCCCTGGACCAGCGCGCCGGCCCGCAGTGCGGCGTCGACCCGGGTGACACCCTGGCCGCCGACCTCGACGGGCAGTGCCATCGGGCGGAAACCGGCCGCGTTGACCGCGACGGTCACCGAACCGGGGACCAGCTCACCGAAGGTGAACTCGCCCGCCTCGCCGGACTTGCCAGTGGCCAGCACATCGCCTCGGACATCGGTCACGATGATCATGGCGCCCTCGACCGGCGCACCGCCCTCGGCGGCCCGCACGGTTCCGGCCAGCCCGCTCGTACCGGCGAGCAGGATGTCGTAGCTGAGCGGCTCCTCGCCGACGACCACGGTGGACGCCTGCGGCTGGAAACCGTCGGCGGACGCGATCAGCACGTACGAGCCGGCGCCCGGGGCGTCCAGGCCGTAGCTGCCGTCGGCCTGCGCGGCCGAGATGCCCAGCTGCCGGCCGCCCAGCGAGATCAGCGTGACGGCGGCGTGCCCGACGGGCGCGCCCTCGGCGCCGCGCACCACACCGCGTACCGCGGTGCCCTGCAGCGTCGCCACCGGAGCGTCCTGGAGGGTGTCGACCGAGGTGACCCCGGCCGTTCCCTCGGAGACCAGGGCGGCGGTACCGGGGGCGACGTCGGCGAAGACCGCCGCGTCGGCCGGGGCGGCTGCCTGCGCCGGGACCGCCTCGACCGGTGCTGCCTCGGCCGGGGCGTCGTTCGCCGCGTTCGTCCGCAGCGCGACCTCCTTGATGAAGATCGTGACCAGGAAGGCGAGCAGTGCGGCCGGGGCCGCGTACAGGAAGACGTCACCGACGCCGTGTCCGTAGGCCGCCTCGACGATCGTACGCATCGGCGCGGGCAGCTTGTCCAGGTCGGGGATGCCCCCGCCGCCGGTACCCATGGAGGCGCCCTGGGGACCGAGGTCGCTCAGGCCGTCCTTGACGTAGTGGGTGACACGGTTCGCCAGGACGGCGCCCAGTGCCGAGACACCGATGGCACCACCGAGGGAACGGAAGAACGTGACGACGGAGCTGGCCGAACCGAGGTCCTTGGGGTCGACCTGGTTCTGCGTGGCGAGCACCAGGTTCTGCATCATCATGCCGATGCCGAGACCCATCACGAACATGAAGATCGCGATGTGCCAGTACGTGGTGTCGTACCGGATGGTGCCGAGCAGGCCGAGCCCGGAGGTGAGCAGGAAGCCGCCGCTGACCAGCCAGATCTTCCAGCGGCCCGTCTTGGTGATGATCTGGCCCGAGATGGTGGAGGAGAGGAACAGACCCGTGATCATCGGGATCGTCATCACACCGGACATCGTCGGCGACTTGCCGCGCGCCAGCTGGAAGTACTGGCTGAAGAAGACGGTGCCGGCGAACATCCCGATACCGACGAACAGCGAGGCCAGCGAGGCCAGCGTGATGGTGCGGTTGCGGAAGAGCCGCAGCGGGATGATCGGCTCACTGGCCCGGGACTCGGTGAAGACGAAGAGCAGGACCAGCACCAGGGAGCCGGCCAGCATGGCGCCGGTCTGCCAGGACATCCAGTCGTACTTGTCGCCCGCGAAGGTCACCCAGAGGAGCAGCAGCGAGACCGCGGCGCTGATGAAGAAGGCGCCGGTCCAGTCGACCTTGACCTCGCGCTTGACGACCGGGAGCTTCAGGGTCTTCTGGAGCACGATGAGGGCGATGACCGCGAACGGCACGCCGACGTAGAAGCACCAGCGCCAGCCCATCCAGCTGGTGTCGGTGATGACACCGCCGAGCAGCGGGCCGCCGACGGTGGCGACGGCGAAGACCGCGCCGAGGTAGCCGCTGTAGCGACCGCGCTCGCGCGGGGCGATCATCGCGGCCATCACGATCTGGGCGAGGGCGGAGAGACCGCCGACGCCGATGCCCTGCACCACACGGCAGGCGATGAGCATGCCGCTGCTGGTCGAGAGACCGGCGACGACCGAGCCCAGGACGTAGATGATCAGGGCTATCTGGACCAGCAGCTTCTTGCTGAACAGGTCGGAGAGCTTGCCCCACAGGGGGGTGGTCGCCGTCATGGCCAGCAGCGAGGCCGTGACGACCCAGGTGTACGAGCTCTGGCTGCCGCCGAGGTCGGAGATGATCTCCGGCAGGGCGTTGGAGACGACGGTGGACGACAGAATCGCGACGAACATACCGAGCAGCAGCCCGGTGAGTGCTTCCATGATCTGCCGGTGTGTCATCGGCGCGCCGTCGGAGGAGTCGTGCCCTCCGTGCTTGGCGTGGCCGCCCCGCACACCGGTTGGTGTGGTCGTAGCCATTTAAATCCTTGTCTTTGCTTCTGTTACACGGGTGTACGGGTGTACGAGCCGTTGTTGTTGTCGGCCGGCCGGGAGCGGCAGTCGCCGCTGTGCCTTCCGGGGGCGCACCCGCCGGAACCGCGACAGGAGAAGCTGTCGCGCAGCCGGGCCAACAAGGTGTTGAGCTGCCCGACCTCTTCGTCGGACCAATCCTGGAGATGGTGGGCGAACATTTCGGTGGTCCGGCAGTTCAGCTCGCAGAGCACGTCCTCGCCCGCAGGGGTCAGCCGCAGGATCCGGGAACGCTTGTCCGCCGGGTCGGGGGACCGTTCGATCCAGCCGCGCTCCGCCACGTGGGCGACATGTCGGCTGGTGACCGACATGTCGACGTCGAGCAGTTCGGCCAGACTGCTGATCCGCATCTCGCCGTGCCGGCTCAGCAGAGCCAGTACGGCCGCTGAGCCCGCAGGGCATTCGGCCGGCAGGGTGCGTGCGAGTCCTCGTTTCACGGCGCCGATGGCGCTCAGCTGCCGGGCCAGTTCTTCGTACTGACTCCGTGCGGCCACGGGACCCCCAGACATCATCACACCGGTCATCTTGTTGCTTAGGGCAACCATAGAAGCCGTTGGTTGCTGCAGGCAAACGAAATAGGGCTTGCATAAGTAAAGGAACCCAAAAGGCTGAGTAGGGGCGAAGTCAAAGCCCCAGCGTCTGCGGTGCGTAAGTAGCGGGATGTGTCTCCTGCCACACCAGGGGCTCGGGAGACGCGGTCCGCGGCCCGGATTCCGGGTGGGCCGGGACACCCCTCCGGAGCCGCCGCCCGGCCGGCGAGCGGTGTGCGGTCGCCCTTCGCGCGTATACGCGTATATACGGGAGAGCGGACGGGTGGGGGCGGCCGTGATTCCCAAGTGGCCCGGGAAGCAACGGTGTTGCCCACCGGGGGAGGGGCCGGGGGCGGTACGGGGCCGGTTCGGGTCGCGGCGCGGGGTCCGGTGGGCCCGGCGGTTTCCCCGCCGCGCACCCGTGCCCTCCCCGCCCCTCGCCCGAGCCCCACCCGGCACTTGCGCACCGTTTGCCCCACTGCGGCCTCGCGCCTTCAACGCCCCGGGGGTTGGGCGCCCGCGCCGAGTTCGCTAGGGTCCTGCGACATGGCACACAACCCCCACGCCCCGCAGGGTCCCGAGGGCACAAGCGACCCGGCAGGCAACACGCAGATGTTCCGCGCCTTCGTCGACGAGGGCGAGCCGCAGCGCCGGCAGCAGCCGGCGCCCGTGTCGTCCGGCCCGAGGACCGGACTGATCGCCGCCGTCGTCGCGGTGATCATCGTTCTCGGCGCGGTCGCCTGGCTCGCGCTGGGCTGACCGGCCCTCCGGTCACCCCGTTCCCATCCGCCACTTCCAGTCCGTCACTTCCAGACGGCGGTGACGTCCCGGGTCTCGACATGCATGCCCAGGGGCACCCGCCAGTCGTCCACACAGACGGTGTACGTCTTCTTCCGCGCCGCTCCCGCGTCGATCGGCGCGGGCAGCGGCGCTGTCGATTCCCGGGTCGCCCAGTCGATGCCGAGACCGCCGATGATGTGCGTGGCGAAGGTGACGGTACCCGAACGCACCGGTGAGCCGCCGGTGTTGCGGAACTCCACGGTGACCTTCTCGCACCAGCGGTGGTCCGCCGCCGCCCGGCCGGGAGCGCCGACCTTCAGCGCGGCTGGGCCCGCGGGGGCGGTGGAACCGGGCGCGGACGGGGTGGCGGGGGCGGTGGAGCCTCCCGAGCCGCCGGAGCCTCCCGAGCCGCCCGGGCCGTTGGAGCCGGACGGGGCGGAGCTGCCGCTTCCGGAGCCGCCGGAGCCGCTTGTGGGGCTCGTGCGGCCTCCGCCGGAGCCGGAGCCGGTGCCGGAGCCGGTGCCGTCCGCCGTACGGCCGGGCGTACCGGGCGCGCCCGCCCCTCCCGTGCCGCTGTCCTTGGTGCCGCCGCCGTCCGCACCGCGTCCCTCGGCCGACGAGCCCGGTGAGCCCGAGGGCGCGGTGCTCCCGGGGCTCCCGTCGCCGCCCCCGCGCCGGTCCCCGTCCAGCGGGACCAGCGTGACCTTCCCCGAGGGCGCCACCGCCCCCGAGGGGGTCCTTCCGGAGCCCGACTGTGCCGCGCCGACCGCCGTGTAGCCCTCGCCGCCCGTGCCGTCGCCGCAGCCTGCCAGGGAACCGCCCAGGCACAGCACGGCCGCCGAGGCGGCGATCAGGGTGCCCCGGCGGCCGTGCGGACCGAATGTCTGACGTCGCATCGCGTCAGTGTGACTGACGGTCCGTCAATTCGGAACCCGTGTGCGGCTGTACACGGATCAGTCGGCGATGAGCCCCTCCCTGAGCTGGGCGAGCGTCCGGGTCAGCAGGCGCGAGACGTGCATCTGCGAGATGCCGACCTCTTCGCCGATCTGCGACTGGGTCATGTTGGCGAAGAACCGCAGCATGATGATCTGCCGCTCCCGGGGCGGGAGTTTGGCCAGCAGCGGCTTCAGGGACTCGCGGTACTCGACGCCTTCCAGCGCCGAGTCCTCGTACCCCAGCCGGTCGGCCAGCGAGCCCTCGCCGCCGTCGTCCTCGGGCGAGGGCGAGTCCAGCGAGGAGGCGGTGTAGGCGTTGCCGACGGCCAGGCCGTCGACGACATCCTCCTCCGAGACCCCGAGCGCCTTGGCCAGCTCCGGAACGGTCGGCGAGCGGTCGAGCTTCTGGGCGAGCTCGTCGCTGGTCTTGGTGAGGGCGAGCCGCAGCTCCTGGAGCCGGCGGGGCACCCGCACCGACCACGAGGTGTCGCGGAAGAAGCGCTTGATCTCTCCCACGACCGTGGGCATGGCGAACGTCGGGAACTCCACGCCGCGTTCGCAGTCGAACCGGTCGATCGCCTTGATCAGGCCGATCGTGCCGACCTGGACGATGTCCTCCATGGGTTCGTTGCGGCTGCGGAACCGCGCCGCGGCGTAACGCACCAGCGGCAGGTTGAGCTCGATGAGTGTGTCCCGCACATAGGCCCGCTCCGGGCTGTCCGTTCCATCGGGCCCCGGTGCGGGGCCGAGTGCGGCGAGCCGCACGAACAGCGAGCGGGACAGCGTGCGGGTGTCGATGGCTTCCGACGAGCTGGTGAGCACAACGGGTGCGGGTGCGCTCTTGGTGAGCGTGAGCACCTTCGAGCTGCCCTGTTCTGCGGACATGCCACCCCCTTGAGGTCGCGGACGGTCGCGGTGGCCGCGACCATCGGAGGAACGCAGCCTCCACCTGAATACCGGAAGCGAGGCGGCGGCAAACGCGGTTCCCGCAGAATGTCACATGTCGGCAACGCGCTGTAGTGACTTGTCGACAAGTCTTGGGTGAGTCTGTGCAGTTAACAAGGGGTTTGCCGCATGTGGTGGGGCGGGAATGCCCAGAGAACGGTCTACCCGTTCCGGTTACGCCTCGATCCTGTTTGCGGATCGCAGTCGGGCGAAACTTCTGGCCAGAAGCCTTGACACATGCATCTGCGACACACCCAGTTCCGCGCTGATCTGGGACTGCGTCAGATTGCTGTAGTAGCGCAGCAGCAGGATCCGCTGTTCGCGTTCGGGCAGCTGTACGAGCAGGTGCCGGACCAGGTCGCGGTGCTCGACACCGGCCAGAGCGGGGTCCTCGTAGCCGAGCCGGTCGAGCAGTCCGGGCAGCCCGTCACCCTCCTGGGCGGCCTCCAGCGAGGTCGCGTGGTACGAGCGCCCGGCCTCGATGCAGGCCAGCACCTCGTCCTCGGAGATCTTCAGCCGGGCGGCGATCTCCGCGGTGGTGGGCGAGCGGCCGTGCGCGGTCGTCAGGTCCTCGGTGGCGCCGGTGACCTGGACCCAGAGCTCGTGCAGCCGGCGCGGTACGTGGACGGTGCGCACGTTGTCCCGGAAGTACCGCTTGATCTCGCCGACCACGGTGGGCATGGCGAAGGTGGGGAACTGGACGCCCCGTTCGGGGTCGAACCGGTCGATGGCGTTGATCAGCCCGATCGTGCCGACCTGGACGACGTCCTCCATCGGCTCGTTGCGGCTGCGGAACCGCGCCGCGGCGTAGCGCACGAGGGGGAGGTTCGCCTCGATCAGCGCGGTCCGGACCCGGCCGTGTTCCGCGGTGCCCGGCTCCAGTCCCTTGAGCTGCCCGAAGAGCACCTGGGTGAGCGCCCTGGTGTCCGCGCCCCTGGTCCTGGCGGGGGTGACGGTGTCGTCGGGCGTCTCGGTCTCGATCGTCTGCACCGCCTGCGGCTCCGGCTGCGGAGCCGATTGCTGCACCGGCTGTTGCACCGGCTGCTGCGGCGACTGTGCAGGCGGTTGTTGCGGTGACTGCGTCGGCGCCTGCTGCTGCGGCGGCTGGGCGGTCTGGGGAGGCACTTGAGGCGCTGTACTGGCCGGCACGGTGACGCCACCCCTTTGCGGTCAACTTCGGTCAACTCATCCGTCAAAAGCGGTCATAGCATCACAAGACATGTCCACTATGTGCAAGCACCCTATTGCGCCGTGTTGACATCGAATCGGTTTAAACACAAAGAAAAGCCCCTCACCGCTGTGGTGAGGGGCTCGCAGGGCCGAAGGGGTCAGAACGGGTAGTCGGCGATCACCCAGGTGGCGAATTCGCGCCACTGACCGGCGGCCGCCTGGTGGGCCGGATGCTCGACGTAGGTCTTCAGCGCGGCCTCGTCGGCGACGGCGGAGTTGATCGCGAAGTCGTACGCGATCGGCCGGTCGGTGATGTTCCAGGCGCACTCCCAGAACTCGAGGCCGGGGACCTTGCCCGCCAGCTCCTGGAAGGCCCTGGCCCCCGCGACGACCCGGGGGTCGTCCCGCTCGACGCCGTCGTTCAGCTTGAACAGGACCAGATGGCGGATCATGGGGGTACTCCTACTTCACGAGCTCGGACATGAAGTCACCGACGCTCTGCGCGGCACTCGAAACTCCCTCGAACCCTACTTGGACGAGTTCCGCGGCCCGGGCGGGGGACTTGATGATCGTGTAGAGCACGAAGACGACTATCAGGTAGAGAATGATCTTCTTCGCTTGCGCCATCGGCCCCTGACACCCCTTCGATCCCCTGTGCGGTCGGGCGAGTCTATCCGCACGAATGGCCGTATCCACGTGGTGTTTCCGATCACTCATCCGGACTTTAGGGACCAAGGACCCGGTGACCGAGGCCCTTCGCCCGCCCAGGTGGCCCCCGGCACGAGGCACCATGGATGACGAGCCCGGCGGATGTGGCAGAAGATCCGCAGGGCGAGGAGCAGGGCCCCTCTGTGGGGTTCTCGCCGCGGCATACCCCCCGATCGCGGCGAGGACTGGAAGGCCCTGTTCTCATCGGGGGGAGCGGCTTGTCCCCCCGATGCCGCTTCCCCCGACCTGACTCCTTCCCCGCCCTGCGCTCAGCGCAGCGTGCCGGCGGTCTCCGGCGGCAGGTCCTCCGGGAGCAGCAGCCGCAGGTCGTCCAGGTCCGGCGCGGGCATGGCGCCGATCCGGCCGGCCTGCCGGGTCATCATCGTCTCCAGGATCTGCCGGGCCGTGCGCGCGTTGCCGAAGGCGTGGTCGCGGGGCAGGCCGTCCATGTAGCCGCGCAGCGCGGTGAGCGCCTCCGGGTCGCAGTCGTAGCCGTAGCCGGTGGCCTGCTTCGACAGGATCTCCAGCAGCTCGTCCGTGGAGTAGTTCTCGAACTCCACCGTCCGCGAGAACCGCGAGGCCAGACCCGTGTTCGAGTCGAGGAAGCGGCGCATCTCGCGCGTGTAGCCGGCGGCGATGACGACGACCTCGTCGCGGTGGTCCTCCATCAGCTTCAGCAGCGTGTCGACGGCCTCCCGGCCGAAGTCGGAGGTCGCGCCCTCCGGGGTGAGCGTGTACGCCTCGTCGATGAACAGCACACCGCCCAGTGCGCTCTCGAACGCCTCCTTGGTGAGCTGGGCCGTGTGCCCGACGTAGCGGCCCACCAGGTCGGCGCGGGCCACCTCGACGAGCTGGCCCTTGGGCAGGACGCCCAGGGAGCGCAGCAGATCGGCGTAGAGGCGCGCGATCGTGGTCTTACCGGTGCCGGGCGGGCCGGAGAAGATGAGGTGCTGGCTGATCTTCGGCGTGGGCAGTCCGGCGGCCCGCCGCTGCCGGGTCGCGCTGAGCAGGTTGACCAGGGCGGTCACCTCGTTCTTGACCGCCGTCAGACCGATCATGGCGTGGAGCCGGCCGAGCAGTTCCTCGGAGCCGGGGCCGGTGTCCGCCGCGGTTCCGGCGTCCGGCGCCACGTCGTCGGGCAGCAGGAGGGTCAGGTCGCTCTCCGCCGGGTTCTTCATGGAGCTCAGCCGCAGCGCCTGCCGGTCCACCATCTCCTCGAACACGCGGCGCGCCGCGCGGCCGTTACCGAACGACGCGTCGCGCGGCATCCGCTCGTAGTGCGAGGCGAGGGTGTCCAGGGTCCGCGGGTCCAGCGCGTAGCGGTGGGCCGCGCACAGGCTCTCGGTGATCGTGACCAGCTCGCCGACCTCGTAGTTGGCGAACTCGATGGTGCGGGTGAAGCGGGAGGCCAGTCCCGGGTTGGAGGAGAGGAAGGCGGCCATCTCGCCCGTGTAGCCGGCGGCGATGACGGCCACCTCGTCGCGGTGGTCCTCCATCAGCTTCAGCAGCGTGTCCACGGCCTCCCGGCCGAAGTCGGCGCCGGAGCCCTTGCTGTCGGAGAGCAGCGTGTACGCCTCGTCGATGAACAGGACCCCGCCGATGGCCTCGTTGAACGCCTCGGTCGTCTTGATGGCCGTGCCGCCGATGACCTGCGCGACCAGATCGGCCCGGGAGACCTCCACCAGGTGACCGGAGCGCAGGACGCCCAGATCCGCCAGGATGCCGCCGTACAGCCGGGCCACCGTCGTCTTGCCGGTGCCGGGCGGTCCGGAGAAGACCAGGTGGCGGCTCATCTGCGGCACCGGCATGCCCAGTTGGGCGCGGCGCTCGTTGAGCTGGGTGAGGTTGACGAGCGTACGCACCTGGCTCTTGACCTCGGCGAGGCCGACCAGTGACTCCAGCTCCTCCAGCGGGCCCCTGGGCCCCTTGGCCTGCTCGCCGGGCCCACCGCTCGCGGCGTCGGGCGGGAGGGTGTCGCCCCACGCGTCCGGGGCCACGTTGCCCGCGCTGTTGAGGTCCTCCACCGTGAGCCGCTCGTTCACCCGGGTCTGCCTGAGACCCGCGCCCCGGTTGTCGCGGACGGTGCAGCCGGTGACGGTGATGGCCTCGGCGCTGTCGATCCGGATGCCGTCGCCGACGCTGCCGATGACCTGGGAGGAGGTGAGCGTGGCGCGGGAGCCGTTGGAGAGCATGACGCCGTGGGCGCCGCAGTCGGTGATGTGGGCCCGCACCACGGTGAGTTCACCGCCGGAGTCCACCGTGATGCCGCCGGCCGAGGCGGACTCGATCCGGCAGTCCCGCAGGGCGCCCAGGCCCTCCGAGCCGACGGACACGGTGGTGTCGGTCGCCGCCCGCATGACGGTGTCGCGTATCTCGGGGTTGCCGCCGGAGGCGATCCGTACCGCGGAGCCGCCCGCCCGGTCGATCTCGCAGTGCTCCAGCCGGCCGCGCCCGTCCTCGGCCACCTCGACGCCGTGGCCGCCCGGCGAGGTGACCCGGGCGCGGCGCAGCAGCGGGTTGGCGCCGGTGAGTATCCGGATGCCGGCCCCGGCCGCGTCCGCGACCAGCAGGTCGTCGAACTCCGCGGCGGAGTCCTCCTCCAGCAGCACGGCGCCGCTCGTGTCCGCGCAGTCACGTACCGCGCAGCCGGTCAGGGTGGGCGCGCTGGAGTTGATCACCCGGATCGCGGGAGCGGCCGCGGAGTCGAACTCGCAGTCCTGGAAGGTGCCCCGGGAACGCTCGGTGACGGCGAGCCCGCTGCCGGTGGTGCGTGCGGTACGGCAGTTCAGGAACTCGGGGTCGGCGCTCGCGGCCAGCATGATGCCGGGGCCCGAGGTGCCGGACACGGCGACGTGCTCCAGGATCGGGCGGGCGGAGCTGGTGATGTAGACGCCGACGGAGGTGTCGTGCACCGAGGTGCGGACGACCCTGGTGCCGCTGCGGCCCTCCAGGGCGATGGACGGCTTGTCCGTGCCGGAGATGTCGCAGTCCTCCACCACGCCCTGCGCCTCGTCGGAGGTCAGCACGCCGTTGGCGCGGGCGTCACGGATCCGGCAGTCCCGTACGGTCGTTCGCGCCTCCGCGCCGATGACGACGCCGGAGGTGCCGAGGTTCTCGATGAGGCAGCCGGCGATGACGCTGCCCGTGGGCGCGGAGTCCACGACCCCGGCGCCCTTCGGGTTGCTGACCCGGCAGTCGCGCATGGCGAGCGAGCCCTCCTCGCGGGCCAGGACCGCCGTCCAGCCGGAGCCGATGACCGTGCAGCCGTCCATCGCGACCTGGCCGCGCGGCACGTCGACCACCGGCAGGTCCTCGCTCCCGCCGCGCAGGGTCAGGTCGGTGAGCATGACGGCGTCGGCGACCAGGACCACGGCGGTGCCCCGGCGCGGGCAGATCTCGACGCTGCCCGGATCGCCGTCGGCGACGATGGTGACCCGCGTCCTGACGACGAGGTTCTCCGGGTAACGGCCGGGGTGGACCCGGATCACCGCACCCGTGCGCGCCTTGTCCAGGGCATCACCGATCGTCCGGAAGCCGTCCGGCTGTTCCGACCCGACCCTGAGCAACTGCCGTGACACGCTCGGTCCTCCTCGCTGTGGTGCCGCCGCCGCGTGCCTCTCCCACCCAGGGGACCGGCCGGGGACTGGTTCGCGTCCGGGGTACGTACGGCTGTGCGCACGCGCTGAAGGCTACGGGAACGGTGGCGCGATGTTCCAGGAGGGACAGCCCCGTTCGGACCGGATCCGCCGGCGGCGGCACCCGGCCCGCGCACCCGGTGACCGGCCGCCGGCCACGTCCCGCTCCGCGCGACCCGGCCTCCGGCGCCTATCATGCGCGCCATGCCCCGTGCCCGAGTTCGCCTCCGCCGTCACCCCCGCGCATCGGCCGTGGCCGCCACCTTGCTGATGACCGTGATCCCGGCCGCGCTGGGCGTCGTCGGCGTCGTGCCGGCCGTGCCCGCGTCGGCCGACTCCGTGGGGCTGCCCGTCGTGCGGTCCGTCCTGGCGGAGGACGACACCTGCGCCGTGGCCTCCGGCAAGAAGGCCGAGGCCGAGCCCTGGACGATGGGGGTCCTGGGCGCGTCCCGTGCCCGGCCGCTCTCCCAGGGCGCGGGGACGACGGTCGCGGTCGTGGACACGGGCGTGGCCAAGGCGGCGCCCGCGCTGTCGGGGCGGGTGAGCGCGCTGGGGGCGGCCGGTGAGGACTGCGTCGGGCACGGCACCTTCGCGGCCGGTCTGATCGCGGCGGAGCCCGGCGGGGACGGCGGTCCGGCGGGGCTGGCGCCCAAGGCCCGGATCCTGGCCGTGCGGGGCACGGACGAGCGCGGCGTCACCACGGCCTCCCAGGTCGCCGAGGCGATACGCCAGGCCGCGGACGAGGGCGTCTCCGTCATCTACGTGGCCGTGGCCCTGGACGGCGGCAAGGCGCAGCTGACGGACGCCGTCGCGTACGCGAGCGGCAAGGACGCGCTGGTGGTGGCGCCGGCGGCGCCGGACGCGCTGCCGAGGAACACGGAGCCGGCGCCCTGGTACTGGCCGGCGGCGGCGCCCGGCGCGCTGTCCGTGACGGACTACGGCCCGGACGGGGGGCGGCCCACCAACGCGCCGGTGGTGAGCGGGGTGGACCTGGCGGCGCCCGGCGACGTGGTGGTGAGCATCGGGCCGAAGGGCTCGGGCCATTTCATCGGCTCCGGCGCCTCGTTCGCCGCCGCGCACGTCGCGGGCGCGGCGGCCCAGGTACGCGCCCGCTACCCGGAGCTGACGGCCGCCCAGGTCTCGCGCCGGCTGACGGAGGCGGCCTACCCGGCGTCGCCGCCCCGGCTCGACCCGTACGCCGCGCTGACGGCCGTACTGACCGATGCCAGGGGTGCGGCGCCCAAGCAGCAGCGGGCGGTGCTCCCGCCCCCACCGTCGACCCAGCCCCGTACCCGGGCCCTGGTCATCGCGGGTGTGGGCGGCGCTCTGGTGCTGCTGGTGGCGGCCGGTGCGGTGGTCATCCCGCGCGGCCGGGCCCGGAACTGGCGCCCGGCGGGCAGCTGACGGGGCCGGCCCGGCGGCCGGCCCCGTCCTCGCGGCCCCGCTATGACGCGGTGTCGTCCTCCAGCACCGCTGTCTGCACCTGGATCTGCTTGCGCCGCGTGACCCGCGTACCCCGGCCGGGGGGCAGGTTGCGGCCCTTGACGCTGCCCATGATGAAGCCCTCCGACGGGGGGCACGACAGCAGCAGCGTCGGGGTGTTGACCTCCTGCATGCGGCGCAGCATCTGTTCGCTCAGGCCCCGGCCCGCGCCGGCGGCGGAGCGGGCGACGACCAGGTGCAGGCCGACCTCGTACCCGAGGGCGAGGTGGTTCAGCAGCGGGTCGAACGGGGCGTTCATCGCGCTGGTGCCCAGCATGTCGTAGTCGTCCACGAGGATGAACAGCCTCGGCCCGTCCCACCAGTCGCAGGTGCGCATCCGGGCCGGCTTGATCTCCGGACCCGGTACGCGGGCCGCGACCGCGCGGGCGGCGCCCGCGATCAGCTCCTTCAGGGCGTCCATCGACACCGCGTGGCCCAGGCGGTACTCGTCCGGGATCGCCTCCACCAGCTCGCGGCGGTAGTCCACGACCATGATCCGGGCCTCGGCCGGGCTGTACCGGTCCATGATGGCCTTGGCCGTCAGCCGCAGCATGTTGGTCTTGCCGCTCTCGGTGTCGCCGACCACGATCATGTGCGGGGTCTCGGAGAAGTCGTGCCACACCGTGGACAGCCGCTCCTCCTCCAGGCCGATGGGCATCTTGAAGTCGCCCTTGGGCGCCGGGAGGTCGGCCAGCCGGAGCTTGGCCGGCAGCATCCGCACCGGCGGGGCCGGCGGGCCCTGCCAGCTCTCCCGGACCGCCGCCACCAGACCCGCCACACCGTCGGACAGGTCGTCCGCCGACTCCGCGCCGTCGATCCTCGGCAGCGCGGTGAGGTAGTGCAGCTTGGCGTCCCGGGTCAGGCCCCGGCCCGGCAGCCTCGGCACGGTCGCGGCGCGCCGCATGTCGATCTCGGAGTCCATGGGGTCGCCCATCCGCAGCTCCAGGTGGGTCGCCGCCTGGTCCCGGATGGACGAGGTCAGCTCCACCCAGCGGGCGGTGGTGACGATCAGGTGGATGCCGTAGTTGAGACCCCGGGCGGCGATCGCGCCGAACGTCTGGATGTAGCGGTCGAAGTCCTGGCGCACGGTCGACCAGCCGTCGATGACGAGGAACACGTCGCCGTGCCGTTGCTCGGGGAACTCCCCGGCGGCCCGGCGGCGCCGGAAGTTCGCCATCGAGTCGATGCCGTTGTCCAGGAAGAACCGCTCGCGTTCCGCGAGGAGCGTGGTGACCTCGGCGATCGTACGGCCGACCCGCTCGGTGTCCAGGCGGGCCGCGACCCCGCTGACGTGCGGCAGTCCGGCCAGCCCGGCCAGCGTGCCACCGCCGAAGTCGAGGCAGTAGAACTGCACCTCGCGCGGGGTGTGGGTGAGCGCCAGCGTGGCCATGATCGTGCGCACCATGGTGCTCTTGCCGCTCTGCGGGCCGCCCGCGACGGCGATGTGCCCGCCCGCGCCCGAGAGGTCGACGGTCAGCAGGTCCCGGAGCTGGTCGAAGGGGCGGTCGATGATGCCGATCGGGATGGTGAGCCGGCCCCGGTTCGGTGATCCGGCGCACGTCAGGCCCAGTTCGGGGTCCGGGGTGAGCGGCGGCAGCACCTGGTCCAGGGTGGCGGGCAGATCCAGCGGCGGCAGCCACACCTGGTGGGCCGGCGGCCCGGCGGTCAGCAGCCGCTCGACGGCGACGGACAGCAGGGTGTCGGCGGTCTCCTCCTGGTCGGGGGCGGGCTCCGGCTCCGGGGCGTCCGGCAACTGGCGCGGCACGACGTAGCTGTTGGTCCACGGCACGGTCTGGCTGGCCACCCGAGCCTGGTTGGCGCTGCCCCGGCGCTGCTGGTAGGAGCCCGAGACGTAGGCGGCCCGGAAGCGGGTCAGCGCCTCCACGCCCGACTTCAGGTAGCCGCTGCCGGGCTGCGGCGGGAGCTGGTAGGCGTCCGGCACTCCGAGGACGCCTCGGCTCTCCATCGCGGAGAACGTGCGCAGACCGATCCGGTACGACAGATGGCTCTCCAGCTGGTGCATCCGGCCCTCGTCCAGACGCTGCGAGGCGAGCAGCAGGTGCACCCCGAGGGACCGGCCGAGGCGGCCGATCATCACGAACAGCTCCATGAACTCGCGGTGCGCGGCGAGCAGCTCGCTGAACTCGTCGACGACGACGAACAGGCTGGGCAGCGGTTCCAGCGGCACACCCGAGGCGCGGGCCTTCTCGTAGTCGAGCGCCGAGGTGTAGTTGCCGGCCGACCGCAGCAGTTCCTGGCGGCGCATCAGCTCACCGTGCAGGGCGTCCTGCATCCGGGAGACGAGCGCGGCCTCACCGGCCAGGTTGGTGATGACGGCCGAGGTGTGCGGGAGTTCGTCCAGACCCAGGAAGGTCGCACCGCCCTTGAAGTCGACGAGGACGAAGTTGAGCGTCTCCGAGGAGTTCGTCAGGGCGAGCGAGAGGACCAGGGTGCGCAGCAGTTCGCTCTTGCCGGAGCCGGTGGCGCCGATCAGCATGCCGTGCGGTCCGGTGCCGCCCTGGGCGGACTCCTTGATGTCCAGTTCCACCGGCTCGCCGTCCGCGCCGACCGCGATCGGCACCTTCAGCCGGTTGGGGCCGGTGTGCTGCTGCCACAGCGTCTCCGGTTCGTGGCGGTGCAGGTCGGGGATGTTGAGCAGCGCGGTCAGCTCGACGTTGGCGGACAGCGGTTCGGACGAGTCCGAGGCGGTGCCCAGGCCCATGCGGTACGGGGCGAGGCGCCGTGCGAGCGAGGCGGCGCCCACCAGCCCGAGGCTGTCGGGGCTGCCGAGCGTGGTGGTCTGCTCCTTGCGCTCGCGGTCGGTGCGCACCAGCCCCAGGTCGCCCTCGGCGACGGTGAAGCGGAGCGTGCTGCGGCCGGGCCGCCAGGTGAGCGCGCCGCCCAGGTCCAGTACGACGGTGTTGCGGAAGCCGGCACCGTCCGCGCGGTGACCGGCCGGGACGGTGCCGCCGTCCACCACGATCACGGTGAACGGCTCCTCGCGCCCGGGTACGGCGTCCGGGTCGAACTGGGGCCGCTCCATGAACTCCGGTCCGAGCAGGTCCTCCAGCTCGCCCAGGGCGGAGACGGTCATCCGGGTCGGGCCCGCGCCGTCCGCGTCGTGCGGGTGGAGGCTGTGCGGGAGCCACTTCGTCCACTCCCAGTCCGGGCGCCGCTCGTCGGAGACGCAGAGCACGATCCACACGTCGTCCGGCGAGTGGAAGGTGGCCAGTTGGGCGACCAGGGACCGGGCCACGGACCGGGTCCGCTCCTCGTCGCCCCGGAACAGCACCCGGGCCCAGGCCCGCAGGTAGATCGCGATGGGCTGCTCGGGGACCGTTGAGTAGGCGCGGATGAAGCTGCGCAGGGCGTGCGCGCTGAGCGGTTCCAGGTCCTCGACGGGGTTGCTGGAGTTCGGGGTCAGCTTCAGGCCGAGCTTCTGCTCGCCGACCGCCACCCGGACCTCGCCGAAGTCCTCGTCGCGCGGGCGGCGTTCCCACAGCCGGGTGGTGCCGACCATCGACCACAGGGCGGCGGGCTCGGGGTGGCGCCAGGCCAGGGCCCGCTGCTGGTCCACGACGGCCCCGCGCACCTTGCGCCGGATCTGGGTGAGGTAGCGCAGGTAGTCGCGGCGCTCGCCCTTCAGCTTCTGCTTGCGTTCGCCGGCCTTGCGCATGAACTGGCCGATGAACATCGCGGCGGCGCCGAGCACCATCATGCCCAGCGCGATGTAGATGAATCCGCCGCTGCCCCGCGTCATTCCGGGCCGCATGAACATGAACATCATGGAGACCGACATCATCGCCATGGGGAGATACGTCCACACGGCGGAGGTGTCGGGCACCGTCTCGGGGAGTACCGGCGGTTCCTGGAGATTCAGCTCCCCGCCGGGCATCTCCGGCCCCCGGCGTCGGGCCGGTCGGCGGAACAGGACCACACTCAAGGAACCTTCTCCTTACGGGGCAGGGGTGGGGCGGGGGCGGCACGGCACCGGTGTCGCCCCTCGTCGGTGCCGGGCCGGGTACGGCCGGTACTTGGGGGCCCGGACCGTCGTGCCGGCGCGGCGCTCTGTCACAGTCTCGCCGCAACCCGTCCGGTCCGGATCACGGCGCCGCCGGGTCGCGCGGCCACCGGCCGGCAGGCCGGCGCCATGTCGTTCCGCGGGCCGCGGGACCGTCCGGACCACGCCGATTTCCGTACCGGGCGGCGAATTTGTCACGCGGCCTCCCGTGTCATTCGCCACGCCGAATTCAGCGTCGGACACCTGGTGCGCCGACGGTCACATCACATTCGGTGCCACGGGCCACATCGCCCACAACAGGCGGCTGATACTACGATCATTACGGCGACCGCCAGCAACCGGCCCTTTCCCGGGGCTTTGGGACGCGTCCGGCACCAGTGAACACCGGCGGGCCGTCAGCCGGCGTTCCCCTGCCCGTTCTCAGCAGTAACCGGAGAAGCGTGAGCCATCCCGATGACTGACACTCAGGTGGCCGAGCTGTGCCGTCTGACGGTACGAGCCCCGGCCAGGAGCATCGATCTCGCCGTCCCCGCCGACGTCCCCGTGTCGGACCTGCTGCCGGCGGTGCTCGGATACGCCGGCGACGACCTCGAAGAGGCCGGCATCGACCACGGCGGCTGGGTGCTCCAGCGGCTCGGCGGCGAACCCCTGGACGAGGAACGCACCCTCGACTCCTACGGTTTGCGCGACGGCGACACCCTCTACCTCAGACCGCGCACCGACGCCCTGCCCGAGGTGCACCTGGACGACCTGGTCGACGGCATCTCCACGACGATGAGGGACCACCCCTACGGCTGGAACCCCAAGGTCAGCCGCTGGGTCCTGCTCGGCATCGCGGTCGCGGTGCTCGTCGGCGGCATGGTGGTGATCGCGTGGCCCGGCGGCTCCGCGCCGACCCGGGCCGTGTTCGCCACCGCGGCGGGCCTGTTGCTGCTCGCGGGCGCCGGCGCGGCGAGCCGGGCGGTCGGGGACGCCGGCGCCGGCGCCGCACTGGGCTTCATGGTGGCGCCCTATCTGGCGCTGGCCGGCTGGCTGCTGCCGGGCGGCGAACTCAGCGGGCCGCACGCGTACGAGACGCTGGGCGCGCGGCTGCTCGCCGCGGGCGCCGCAGCGGCGGGCGGGGCGGTCCTCGCCCTCGCCGTCGTGGCCGCGTTCGCCGCACTGTTCCTGGGCGTCGCGGTCATCTCGGCGTTCGCGGCCCTGGTCGCCGTGCTGCTCATCGTGACGGACCTGGCACCCGTGCACGCCGCCGGCATCGTCGCCGTCCTGGCGGTCATCCTCGGCGCCTTCGTGCCCACACTGGCGTTCCGGATGTCCGGGATGCGGATGCCACCGCTGCCGACCAACGCCCAGCAGCTGCAGGAGGGCATCGAGCCGCACGCCACCTCCGTGGTCTCGGCCCGCGCGGTCCTCGCCGACGGCTGGATGACCGCGCTGTACGGGGCGGTGGGCGTCGTCGGCCTCGGATGCGTCGTCGTACTGGGCCGGGAGGACGAACTCGCCGAGATCATCATGACGGTGGCCCTGTCCCTGCTGCTCATCCTGCACGCGCGGGGGCTGGGCAACATCTGGCAGCGCATGTCGCTGGTGGTCCCGGGCGTGAGCGGGCTCATCCTGCTGGTGCTGGTCGCCGCCCCGGCCGCCTCGCCCGCCAACCGGCTGGTGACGGCCGCGGGGCTGCTCGCCGTCACGGCGGCGGTCGCGATCGCCGCCTGGACCGTCCCCGGGCGCCGGCTCGTGCCGTACTGGGGCCGCGCCGGGGAACTGCTGCACTCGGCGCTCGCGATCAGCATGCTGCCGCTCGCGCTCTGGGTGCTCGGCGTGTACAGCACCCTGCGGTCCATCAACGGCTGACCGGAAGGGAGACACACTGCGATGCAGTCCAAACGCGACCAGGTCCAGGCGCACATGTTCGTCATGGGCCGGCTGACCTCCGGCATGCTGCGCGCGGATCCGGACGCCCCCGAGAGCCCACAGGGCCGGACCAACCGGGGCGTGGTGATCGGCATCGTGATCGCCGTCCTGCTGTCGGCGGGGTCGTTCGTCCTCGGTCTGCTCAAGCCCGGCAGCACGGACTCCTGGCAGACCGCCGGAACCCTCGTCGTGAACAAGGACACCGGCTCCCGCTACCTCTACCTGGATGGCCGGCTGCGCCCGGTGCGCAACTACGCCTCCGCGCGGCTGCTCGGGGGCGCCGACATGAAGGCGACCTCCGTCGGCAGCGGCTCCCTGAGCGGTACGCCGCACGGGGCGCCGATCGGAATCAGCGGTGCGCCGGACGCGCTGCCCGCGAGCACGGACCTGGACACCGGTCCGTGGCAGGTCTGCTCGGGCGGTGCGACCGCCTCGACGGCCACCACCGTCGCGGTGGGCGTGGAGGCCGACGCCGCGGGGCTGCCCACCGACCAGGCGATGCTGGTGACGGGCCCGGACAAGGCCGGCTATCTGGTGTGGCGGGGCAGCAAGCTCCGGCTCGACGCGGACGGCCGCGCCCGCGAGGCCCTCGGCTACGGAACCACCCCGAGGGTCCCCGTCTCGGCGCCCTTCCTGAACGCCCTGCCCTCGGGGCCCGACCTGAGCGCGCCCGACGTGCCGGGCAAGGGGCAGGACGGGCCCTCGCTGGGCGGCCGGAAGACCCGCATCGGCGAGGTGTTCCGGGTCACCGTGCCCGGCTCCGCCGACCGCTACTACCTGCTCCGCAAGGAGGGCCTGAGCCCCCTCACCGCGACCGGCGCCGCGCTCGTGCTCGGCGACCCGGAGACCCGGCAGAAGGTGTACGGGGGCGGCGCTGCGAAGGTGACCGCGCTGGGCGCGGACGTGCTGAGCGGGCGGCTGGCCCCGGGCGCGGGCGAGAGCGCACAGGACCCGGACCTGCCCGCGGCGCCGCCGGAAGCGGTGGCCCTCGGCGAGGACCGCACCGTCTGCGTACGGGTCGAGCCCGGCGAGCGCGGTCCCCGGATCAGCGTGGCCATGACCGGGACGGGCACCCTGGGCCCGGCCTCGCAGGCACCGCCCGAGGGGCTCACTCCCGCGTGCATGCCGGTCGGCACGGTCACCGTGCAGCCGGGTGCCGGATCCCTGGTGCGCGCGCTCGGGGCGGGCGGGAGCCCGCTCGGCACCACCGTCTACCTGGTGACGGACACCGGGATGAAGTACCGGGTGGGGACGGTGGACGCGCTCACGGCCCTCGGCTACTCGCAGGCCCAGGCGCGCGGACTGCCCGCGCCGCTGCTCGCGATGCTGCCGACGGGCCCGGACCTGACCAAGGAGGCCGCCGCGATGGGCCGGAGCGCGAACACGACGCCACGCTGCGAGCGGAAGTGAGCACCCGGAAACAGGAACGTCGCACGGCGCACCGCACCGTGACGCGCGAGTGGCACATCGTGGTGGCGGGGGAGATGAACATCGTGTGACGCGAGAGAAAGTCCCCCCGGCGGCGAAACGGGACGTGCGCGACGGGCGTCCTGGTAAGTGAAAGCACAACTACGCCTACGTACAGGGACACAACTGACGGCGAGGCCGAATCGCTCTCGCGAATCGGCCGAAACACCGGGTTGGAGCGAAAAGGGTGCCTCAGGCCATTGAGCTCTCAACTGACCTGTCCTTAGGCTCCCTTTGTCCATCCCGTCCGGACGCCGGTCCTCCGGCCGCGTCCGTACACGCATCGCGCCGCCCGGAACCGACGGTCGGCGCGGCGACACTCCAGGAGGCACAGGCATATGGCAGGTACAGGCGGACAGCAGTCACTGGCGTCAGCGACACAGAACGGTGTCACGGCTCTGGAAATGGCCTTCAGCGGCGTCCAGAACAGCCGGCAGGACGTGGAGAACATGAAGCACAACCTGTCCTCCGGATACGCGGGTAGCGACGGTGGCGCGTTCCAGAACCTGCTCGACCGGTGGGACTCGCAGGCGGAGATCATCTCCAAGAACCTCCGCGACATGATCGGGACGCTGGAGGAGACGATGCGCGCGCAGGGCATCCAGCAGTCCACCGCGAACGAGTCCATCCAGCAGGCGCAGGGCCGCGCCGAGGAGATCTTCAACGCCCTGGCGGGCTCCACCGCCGGCAGCTGACGACCGCCCCCGCACCGGGCGTTGTGACCGGCACCCGGCTCGGCACGACCCCCATCCCGAAGCAACCGCCGCGAGACGAGGACGACCATGACCCCCCCGCTTGACTTCACCGACGGCCAGATCTACGTCGACTACTCCCACATGCAGAACGCCGCCGACGACATGGTCCACCAGACCAAGGCGATCGACAGCATCCTCACCAACCTGGAGGCGGAGCTCCAGGAGCTCCAGCGCACCTGGGAAGGTGACGACAAGGCGGTGTACGGCCAGAAGCAGGCGGCCTGGGACCACGCGGTCCAGGAGATGAAGCGCATCCTGGCCGAGAACTCGGCCCTGCTGAACGACGTCTCCGACACCTACCAGTACAGCGAGAAGTCCCTGACCTCGCTGTGGGAGAGCGTCCGTATCGGCAGCTGACCTGCCGTAGGGCGACACGCCCCCTGTGTCTCTTCGGGCGGCCGTCCGCGTGTGCGTCACGCGAGCGGCCGCCCGCGTCCGTGGGGCGGTGCGCCAACGCCCCACGGAGATCCGCGAAACGCCCCGAAGCCGGTGGAAACCCAAGAAAAACAGGAGTAGTGAGCAATGGCCGACAAACCCCCAGTCAATCTCAACAAGGCCTGGCTGCAGGGCTTTCTCGACAACGACGTCAAGCCGTTCCTCGCCGCGGTCAAGAAGATCAAGGAGGACGGGGACGCCCCGGACGGGACGCCGGTACCGGGGATTCCCAATCTCCAGGGCGGGGACGACGGCTCGAAGAAGGCGCAGGGCTTCTACGACGGGCAGAAGGTGCCGCTGGCCATCGGCGTGATGGCGGGTGACAAGGACGGCCGGACCAACGGCGGCTACCTGGTCAAGTCCCTGAACGCGATGGTGGATCAGATCGACGAGATCCTCAAGTTCCAGATCGAGCTCTTCGAGGAGATCGAGGACAACCTCGAGGACACCATCGAGGAGATGTTCAAGGCACAGGGCGACAACCTGGAGAAGATCGACGGGAAGAAGTTCGTCGACTTCTTCGAGGGTGTGGACGACATCCTCTCCGAGGGCACCGGTGACTCGGGCGGCGGTGGCGGGGACGACGATGACGACGACTGAGCCCGCGCGCCACCGCCGGCCCGCCCGTGCCCGCCGCGGATTCCCCGTGAGGGCGTCATGACCGCGTGATGCCCGGGGTCATTCCGGCGTGCCGCCGCAAGGCGGTGCCCCCTGGCCCGATCTCCCCATCATCCGCGCCGACCGAAAAGGCATCCTGGCATGGCGCTCGACTCCAGCAAGATCACCAACAAACTCACCAGTGCCAATGACAAGTGGGCGGAGGCGGCCCACTTCTTCACGGGATACAAGGCGCCGGCCCGAAGTGACCTCTTCGACACCCTGGTCGGCAACGAGGGCATTCCGTTGATGAAGGTGGAGATCTCCGACGTCGGGTACGTCGACTACGTCGACACCGAGGACATGAACTGGCTGACGGACAACGCCGGTTACAAGATCCAGAGCACCGACTTCGTCATCCCCTTCTACCACTCCTCGGGTGGTGCGGGCTCCGATGTGACGATGCACAAGGCGCGGATCACGATGCTCGGCAACTCGGGCGACGGAAAGAGCCCGAGCCAGGGGTACTACGAGGGCGGGCAGTTCTCCAGCCATATCGACGGCCACCTGGGAATGGACGGCAAGCCCACCTGGGACACGACGCCGCTCACCCAGTACGCCTTCGGCACCGGACTGGCGCTGGAGGAGCTGCACAACAACGAGAAGTACGGCACCTACGGCTTCAGCTGGGGCGGCAAGCCCGTGGACGACGCCGACTCCGTCACCCTCGGCAACTTCGACGTGGTGGCCGGCTCCTTCGACCGGGTCGCCCAGTTCTTCGCCAGTCAGCAGGAGCTGGTGGAGGAGTGGCAGAGCAGGGTCGGCACGGAGAAGAACGACGCCTGGCGCGGCAAGGCCGCCGGTGTCTTCTGGGACCTCGTCCACAAGGTGAACAAGCAGTATTCGGACTATGCCGAGGACATGACTTCGGGTACCGGCTATTCGAAGCAGGGCAATGAGATCAGGGCGGCGAAGAAGGACTTCAGCGATGCCGTGACAGATCTGCACAGCGCATGGACCAAGTGGGAATGGCGGTACGGGAACCCGCTGATCCTGTTGAACACGCTGCTCACCGCGGTGATGAACCATGTGTGGGACCACAACATAACGAAGATCACTTATGAGATCGATGGCGCCGGGGAGTACTACTACACGAACTACATCGCGGAGGACAATTTCGACAACGAGGCCGCCATCGAGAAGATCTCTTCCTATGACGGGGAAATGGTTGTTCAGCCGCAGAAGTTCGGTGAGCTCAAGGAGCTCGGGACCTGGCTGAACATCGGGAACAAGGCTGTCGAGATGTGGCAGCAGACGGTCATCGACCAGCTCGACAAGGCCGCGATCGATGCCATGGAGAAGGTGCGTAACGGCTGGAGCAACAGCGAGTTCGACCTGGGGGAAGTGAAGTCCCGGGGCAGCAGCAGCACCCTTGAGTCGGACTACAAGGACGACAAGGCCGATGTCGCGGAGGAGAAGGCGGCGAAGGACGCGGCCGACGCCAAGGCCGCCGCCGATGACGCAGCGGCCCAGCAGGCGGCGTTCATCCAGTGGCAGAAGGACCAGGCCGCCAAGGCGGAGGCGCAGCGGCTGAAGGACAAGGCCGAGCAGGAGGCCAAGGAGGCCGCGGCCAAGGCCGAGCAGGAGGCGAAGGAGAAGGCGGCCAAGGAGGAGCAGGAGCGCAAGGAGAAGGAGGCCGAGGAGAAGGAGGCCAAGGCCAAGGCCGAGCAGGAGGCGAAGGAGAAGGCGGCCAAGGCGGAGCAGGACGCCAAGGAGAAGGCGGCCGAGCAGAAGCAGGCCGAGCAGGAGGCCAAGCAGGAGGCGAAGGAAGCCGAGCAGGAGGCCAAGCAGGAGGCCAAGGAGAAGGAGCAGGAGGCCAAGCAGGAGGCCAAGGAGAAGGAACAGGAGGCCAAGCAGGCCGAACAGGAGAAGAAGCAGGAGGAGATCCGCAAGGAGCAGGAGGCCAAGCAGGCCGCGGCACAGGCTCGTTCGGAGAACATGCAGATCCTCCAGATGAAGCAGGCCAAGGCCGAACAGGAGAAGGCGAAGAAGGAGCAGGACGCCAAGGAGGCCCAGGCCAAGGCGGAGCAGGAGGCCAAGGAGAAGGAGCAGGAGAAGAAGGCGGCCGAGGCGGAGGCCAAGCAGGAGGCGAAGGAGGCCGAGCAGGAGGCCAAGCAGGAGGCCAAGGAGAAGGAGCAGGAGGCCAAGCAGGCCGAGCAGGAGAAGAAGCAGGACCGCATCCGCACCGAGCAGGAGGAGCGCCAGGAGCAGCAGCAGGAGGAGCAGGAGAAGAAGCAGGCCGAGCAGGAGGCCAAGCAGGAGGCCAAGGAGAAGGAGGCCGAGCAGAAGCAGGCCGAGGCCCAGGCGAAGCAGGAGGCCAAACAGGAGGAGCAGGAGGCCAAGCAGGACCAGATCCGCAAGGAGCAGGAGGCCAAGCAGGACCGGATCCGCGAGGAGCAGGAGGCCAAGCAGGACCAGTACCGGTCCGAGCAGGAGCAGCGGCAGGAGGAAGCCGAGACCAAGCAGGACGAGGTCCGGCAGGAGCAGGAGAAGAAGCAGGCCGAGGCGGAGGCCAAGTACGACAGCACCCGCCGGGAAGTCCTGAACGGCGGCGAGCTGCCCGATCTGACGTCCACCCACATCTCCGGGCCCGTCAACGACGGCGCCCTGGACATCCCCGGCGGAGGCGAGTCGCACATCGACTCCAGCGGCCGGGTGATCACCGAGTTCCCGGACGGCTCCACCACCACGATCGACCCGGTCACCCACTCCTCGACCCTGACGGGCCCCGACGGTTCGACCAGCTCGGGACCGCTCAACACCGGTGACCTGCTGTCCAACCCCGGCGGCAGCACCACGCACCTGGACTCCGGCGGCAACGTGGTCACGGACTACCCGGACGGCTCCACCCAGACGATCAACCCGGACACCGGCACCACCACGGTCACCCACCCGGACGGCTCGACGACCTCCGGATACGTCGACGACGCCGGCTCGTCCTTCGGCTCCGGCCACCTCAACAACGGCTCGCTCGACTTCACGGCCCCCTCGTACGACTCCCACTCCTACGAGGAGGAGCTGTTCGACGAGAACCCCTACGAATCGCCCCTGGGCGGCAGCGGGGGCGCGGATGCGGCGGCCGCGCCGAGCCACAACCGCCCGTTCCTGAACAGCGGCTCGTTCCCCGGCCCCACCGCCGACGGCATGGGCGGCTCGGGCGCGGCGGCCGGTGGCGGCACGGGCGCGACCGGCTCGCCGACGGGCGGCGGTGGCGGTGGCGGCATGGGCGGCGGTATGGGCGGCGGCATGGGAGGTGGCATGGGCGGCAAGGGCGGCGGCCAGTCCGACTCCGGCGAGCGCGTCCGTAACGTGATCGACGGCGAAGTGGTCAACAACCGCCGTCCCCGTCCCGGCGCGGGCGCTCCCCGCGGCGGCCGGTACGCGGACGACGAGGTGCGCGTGGCGGCCGGCGGCCCCACCGCGGGCCGCACCCCCTTCCTCGGGCCGATGGGCGGCGGCGCCGGAGCGGGCGGCGACTCCGGCCGGACCCAGACCGAGAGCGGTGAGCGTGCCCGTGACTCGTGGGTGCCGGAGGACGAGGACGTATGGGGCACGGACGAGGGTGGCGCTCCCGCGGTGATCGGACGATGACCGCTACCGGGGCGGGCCCCCGGCGCGAACGTATCCACAGCAGTATTCGGAGAGGTGTCCGTTGAGCGAGTCGATGGAAGCGAAGCTGGCCCAGGCCATGGCCGAACTGACGGCGGTGCAGGAGGCCGTCGTGCGGGCCGAGGGCGAACTCGGCCAGGCCTCGGCCACCACTCGTTCACGGGACCGCGCGGTCGAGGTCACCGTGGGCCCGCAGGGTGAGCTGACGGCACTGAAGTTCCCGGACAACAAGTACCTGAACATGACGGGCCCTCAACTGGCCGCCTCCGTGATGGAGGCGGTCCAGGAGGGGCGCTCACGGATGGCCCGTAGAGTGATCGAGGTCTTCGAGCCGCTGACGCGGGCGGGCGGTGGCTCGACCGGCCTCAGGGGCGTTGACATCGACTGGGACCGGGCCTTCGGCTCGGCACTGGACGATCCGGCCGGCGGGCGGAGGCGCTCCACGGCCCGGCTGCACGACGAGATCCACGAAGACACCGACTGACTCCAGGAAGCGAACCAGGGAGGTATTCATGGCAACGGGCAAGTACGTGGCGAACCCCGGTGGCCTGCGACGGAGCGACGAGATGATGGAGTCGCTGCCGGAGCGGGCGAAGAAGATCCGGGAGGACTTCATCCGCGACTCGCAGACCTACCGGGGCTGGGCCGGATACACGGATAGCTTCGCCCACGGTGTCCTGCCGAAGTACGAGGCGAACAACACCTCGTGCCTGGAGCTGGTCACGGCCCTGGGCTCCGCGTTCGTAGGGCTCCGGGAAGCGGTCTGGGCCAACGGGCAGCACATCGAGGGCGTGCAGTCCTACGCGAAGGACCAGATCGGGCAGCAGATGTCGAGCCTGGACGGTCCCGGCGAGGACTCCAGCGGGGGCGGCAAGCACTAAGTGGACGAGATCGACTTTCCACCTGACGTCAAGACGATGCTCTGGATCCTGCTCGGGGAGATGCCCCTGCAGGCCAGGGAGAATCTGGCGTGGGAAAGCCGTCATCTCTACCTCGCCCTGCAGAAGGGGCTGATGGACCTGCGCTCCGCCGCGCGGGAGACCATCCAGCTGGTCGAGGAGTCGTTGCCGCCGGAGGTGGCCCAGCCGTACATCGAGAGCGTGCGCATGCTCACCGATGAGCCCGGCGGCAACGATCCCGTCCAGAAACTGCTCTTCCAGCTGGACGAGCTCGCCAACGGCCAGGTCACCTACTCGCAGTCGATCCAGGGATCGAAGTGGGAGATCATCTCCGAGATCATCATGCTGCTCGCCGAACTGGCGCTGCTGGCAGCACTGATGGCGTTCACCGGCGGTGCGTCGGTGTCGCAGATGTTCCTGGCCAGAGCCCGCAGCAAGCTCGCCATTCTGATGATCATCGACCGGCTGCTGCGGATGACGCACATCGCGCCGAGCCTGAGCGAGGCGATCGAGGAGGCCATCCAGACGCTGGCGGTCCGCCTCGCGCAGATCGGTCTGAACACCGGTGGCCGCAGGCCCGGCGGCATCGACTGGAAGGACGTCGGGGTCGCGGGTGCGTTCGGCGCGCTCACCGGGGCCTTCATGGGCGTCTTCGACATGTTCCTGAAGCCGTTCACGAACTACTTCAAGAACCTGCTCGACGACGTGTTCAACAAGTTCAACTTCAAGCCGGACGGCCTGCTGTTCAAGGGGCTGGTGAACGGTCCGCCGACCGTCGTCACGGTCTTCGTGGTCTCGGGCGCCGCCGAGAGTACGGCCGAGGTCATCATCAACGGCGCCTTCTACGACAACTGGAGCTTCAATTGGCAGACCTTCGTCGGGTCGGGCACCAGTGGCCTGTTCGACGTGGGTGCGGGGCTGGCCATCGGCGGCGGGGCCGCGATCGTCTTCAACAAGTACTTCAACAACAACAACCAGTTCACCGATCTCAACAACCCGCCCGCACCTGACAGCCCACTGGGCGGCGGTTCGGGGCCCTCCGGGACTCCGGGCTCCAATGTGCGGTCTTCGCCCGGCCCGGCCGTCCCCGCTCCGGCAACGGTGAACAACACTCCGCTCACCCCCGGTCCGGCAGTCCCCCTCCCCAACACGACCGTCTCGTCCGCGTTCCCGGGCGGGATAGGCAGCGGCATCAACATGGCGCCGCCGCCGTCGTCGTACAAGCCGCCGCCCACGCTGAACCCGACGCCCACCGGGGGCCCCGGCACCTCCGGGTCCGCCGGTCCCGCCACGCGCTCGCCGGGCGGCACAGGGGCCACGGGCGGCATCGGCGGGTTCAACAGTCCGGACGTCCTGGACGGCGTGACCGGCGTGACCGGCGTGACCGGCACGAGCGGGTCACAGATTCCGTATCTGCCGCCGCCCTCCCCGTCCAGCTCTCCGTCGACGACCTCCCCCTTCACGCTCCCGGCCTCGTCCCAGCCCGACCTCACATCGCTGCCGCCCGGGTCGACGTCCGGGTCGACCACCGGGCGCACGTCCGGGTCCCCGTACGGCACGGACACCGATCTCACGACGCCCGACTTGAACCCGGACCTGACCCCGGACCTGTCGCCGGAGCAGACGCCGGACCTGTCGCCCGACCTCGCGCCCGGTACGGCACCCGACGGGACTTCGGACGTTCCGGGTTCGCAGGGTGACCTCCAGCAGGGACTCACGCCGCCGAAGGGTTCGCCCGCGCCGGAGGGCGCACCGGCGTCCTCCGGCACGGACGTCGATGTCGATGTCGACGTGGACGCCGATGCCGACGTCGATGCAGATGCCGACTCGGGCGCCGCCCCGCAGGTGACGCCCGTGGGTACGCCGGCCGGTTCGAGCGCGCCCGCGCCCGGTTCTTCGCAGGGCACGTCCGGTACGGGGAACCAGTCGCAGCGGTCGCCCGGTCCGGCGGACCAGAACGGTCAGCAGCGCGGAACGGACCTGACGGAGCAGGACGGCAGCACCGAGCGAGACGGCAGCACCGAGCAGGACGGCACTACCGAGCAGGACGGCAGCACCGAGCAGGACGGCCGGACGGGCCTCGCCGACGGTCCCGAGCAGCCGGGCACACCGCCGCAGAACGGTGCGGAACCGCTCTCCAACGATGCCGACGGGGACGCGGCCACCGGACCCGGGACGTCCGTGCCCGAGCCGCTGCCCGCCGGGCCGGACGGGTTCCGCACCTCCTCCGACGATCCTTCGGCAGCCACCGGACCGGTCACGCCCCTGACGACCGCGCCGCCCCCGCCCGCGACGGCGGCTCCGAACGGACAGTCGCCCGCCGCCGCCGCCGCGCAGCCGCCGTCGCCCGGCCGGGCCGGTCCCGACGCCGCCCCCGGGCGGGCCGACCGCCCGGCCCGGGGTGTCCCGGACGCACCCGGTCCGATCGCGCCGCCCGCCCCGGTCCGGACGACCTCGGGCACGGACGTCCCGTTGGTGACCGGGCAGGACGAAGGGCGGCCGGAGACGGCCTCGCCGCCTGCTGCCGAAGTGACCGGGACCGAATCGGAGACCGGGACGGAGACCGAATCCGGGACCGCTCAGGCCCAGGAGCCCGGCCCCAAGGGCAAGGGCGTGGACCGGGGCACGCACCTCGCCGGCGATCAGGCCCCGGACGGCATCAGCGACATCTTCCCCGTCGCCCTCGCCATCGACGAGGCGCGCCAGGACCACGACGAGGCCCTCACCGCCTTCCACCGGGCGGCCCGGACCGTGGACCTCCTCAACAAGCGGGTCGGGAGCGGCCGGGGAGGCAACGACGACGCCGGCAGGTTCCACGACGCCATGCAGGACGTCGAGCGGAGCCAGCGGCGGCTCGACGCGGCCGTGGACAGGCTGCGCGACCTCGGCGCGGACGCCGCCGCCGACGCCGCGCTCGCCGCGATCGTGCCCAGGGTCCGCCGTACGGACGCCGAACGGCGGCGCACCGCCGCCCTGATCACCGCCGACGACCTGACCGCAGGCGCGCCCAGGATGCCGTCCGACGGCACCGTCACCACCGCGGAGCTGACCGCCGTCGGCGTGACGCTGGGCGAGGGCCCCGCGCTCCAGGCCACCCTGAACGGATCCGTGCAGGTCCAGGACAGCGGGCTGGACCCCGTCGGCCACGTCCGGGTGCTGATGAACCGGCCCGGCCCCTGGAGCGAGGCGCTGGACGCCGTCGCGGCCCGCGCCGCACGCCGTACCTGGAGCTCCGCCTACGAGGACTTCGCGCGCGCGACGTTCCGGGCGTCCGGAGTGCCGACCGGCACGGACCCGGCCGACGCCTGGCGGCGGGCGGTGTCGCTGGTGCTGCCGCTGGAGCTGCACCCCGTGGTCGCCGACTCCCGCCACGCGGACGCCGAACTGCGCGCTGCCGTGCGGCAGGTGGCCGAACACCTCGCCGTACACGGCACGGACGCCGTCTCGGGCGCGGACCTGGCGAGCCGGACCCGGCGCGAGCTGGGCCTCGCGCCGCGTCTGCCCGGCGGTGCGCCCGGGTTCTCGCCGGCGGCGCCGGACCACTCCCGGGCCGCCGCCGAGCTGGAGCGGCTGGCGCTGCTGGACGATCCCCGCGGCGGCTTCGACGCGGACGGCCTGGTCCGGCGCGTGCTGCATGTCCCGGCGGGTGTCCAGGTGTCCGCGGACCACCACGGAGAGCTGTTCGCCCTGGTGGAGAACGCGATGGCCGCCGGATGGGCCTCCAGCGTCACGTCGTTGGGCGCCTACCACCTGGCGGCCGGGGGCGCCCTGGACCACGGGCGGCACATCGTCCTGGCGGACGGCTCGTACCAGGGGCTGAACCTGACGGACCGGCCGGTGGGCGTCGTGAACACCTCGGAGGTGTGGCAGCGGCGCGACGGCCGGTTCCAGGGCCCCATCGACCCGTTGTGGGACACGGATTCGGGTGCGTACGTGGTCGCGGCGACGGGTGATCACGAACAGGTGCTGATCCCCTGGGGCCAGGGTGAGCTGTCGGTCCCGTGGGACGAGTTCGTGGAGCTGGTCGCCCGTGATCCGGGGCTGGCCGGGCTTCCGCCGGGCGTTCCGGTGGTGCTGGTGCTGAACCGCGGCGGTGACCAGGGGCTGGTCATGCCACGCTCGTTGGCGTTCAGGACCGGCCGGAACGGGATCTGGGCGCACAGCGGCCAGGTCGCACTGGTCCATGACGCGGAGACCGGTTTCAGCAGGATCGTCGTCGAGAACCAGCGGGCGCGGAACGTGCCGCTGGGCGGCTGGTTCGGCAGTGACGCGGACGACCTCGGCCCGGACGGCGTCGTGGACGAGGGCTTTGTGACCGCCCTGGACGGGACGGTGATCCCGGACCGTGCGGTCAAGTCGCGGACGATCGCCGACGAGGGCCGGTCGGTCGGCCGCGTCACGATGTCGGACGCCGACCTGGTGATCAACGAGCCGGTCCTCGAAGCCCTCGACGAGGTCTCCGGGTTCTCGCAGTTCGATCCGGTGACGTCACGGGAGATCGGCACCGCCGTGCCGCTTCTGGAGGACGGGCGGCCGGTCTACCACTTCTCGCAGCACGGCATGCCGATGCGGGGCGTCATGGAGGTCACGGACGGCCGTCCGCCCATCCAGGTCGACGGCGTGGAGACGGGCCGCTTCATCAGCCGCCGCCCGAGCATGCGCAAGCTCGGCGCCGGCGCGGTCATCGATCTGGGGTCGTGCTGGGCCGACGCACTGGCGGAGGACCTGCCGTACCTGACGGACGCGGCGACACCCCCGTACGTCTTCGATGTGCTGGGCATGACGTCGTACGCCCAGGGGGTGGCGAACGGCAGCACCGCCGGTGTGCTGGCGGTGGACCGTGTCCACGCGTACCAGCGCAGCGCCGCGGGCCCGAAGGCGGGCGCGATGGCCGGGCCCTCGGGCGTGCAGGGGGCGCAGGTGCTGCTTCCCCCCGAGCCGGCGGGGGACGGGCTGACGCGGACGGCGCGCTGGGCGGGGCTGCACTCCGGGGCCGGGCCCGTGTCGCCGCAGGACGCGGACGCGACGACGCGGCTGGTGAAGGCGCTGCGCCGGTCGTTCGGCGGGCAGGTGGCGGCCGACCCGGAGTTCCGGACGCTGCTGCGGGGAGCGGGCGCGCTGGAGAACATGCGCCGGGCCGACCCGCACCTGCGGGTGGCGGGCCCGTTCACCCTGCACCATCTGCACCTGGTCGTGCACGCGCGCCACCGGCGCACCGGCAACGACGCACCCACGCCCGACGAGATCCGGGCCGTGCTCCAGGACGCGGCCCGCAGGGTGGACGAGGCCGCGGCCGGGCAGCTGACGCTGCACGGATACACGCAGTTGCCGTCGTTCGACTGGGCCCTGAGGCGGCTGGGCGGGCAGGACCTCTCCGCCCTCGCCGCCGACGTGCTGCGGCTGCCTCCCGGGCAGACCGTGACCCAGGCGGACGTGACCCGGCTGGTGTGGGGCACGGTCAAGGGCGCGGAGGCGCTGCGCGGTGTGCCGGACCCGGTGGCGCACGCGAGGAAGGTGCTGCACCTGCCGGCGTCGGCCGAGCTGTCGGCGGACGAGGCCGGGGACCGGCTGCTGTGGCTGATGGCGGGCGCCGCCGTCACGGGCTTCGATCCCTCGGACCCGGCGGATCTGGCCGCGTGGGACCTCGTGCGCCAGGGTGCGCTGGACGACGGCACCCGCCTCATGACGCGCGGGGTGGCGATGGGCCGCAACTGGACCCGCCGGCCGGTCGACGGCGACGTCTCCACCCAGGGCTACGTGGTCTCGCCGGACGGTTCGGTGCACAACGGCACGCCGTACGCCCCGGGTTGGCCGGGCGCCCCGGCCGGTTCCCCGGCGGCCGCGTACGTGATCTACGCGGACAGCACGAACGGGCACGTGTCGATGCCGTTCCCCGACGGTTCGAACCGGTGGGTGCCGGGCAGCGAGATCGCCGCGCTGCTGCGCCACGACGGGGTGCACCAGCAGCTCGCGCTGGCCGTACCGCTGCTCATGGTCGGCACCCACACCAACCCCGTCGGGCTGGCGCGGCACGTCGCGGGCCGGTCGGGCACGGCGCGCACGACGGTGCTCTCCGAGCTCCCGAGCGCCCCGGTCCTCGACGCGGCGCGCAACGAGAACGTCATCGTCCTGGCGGGTGACCCGGCGCAGCCGGCGGCGCACTGGCAGACCGGGCAGCCCGCTGTCCTGGCCGGCACCTCCGACGAACAGGGCACCATCCACACCTTCGCCGGAGGGGACCGCCCGGTCGTGCCGGCGCCCGCTGTCGTCGCCGAGAGCTCGCGTACCGCCGGCACGGTCGTGCCCGCGCCGGCGGTGGCACCGCCGGCCGAGGCGAACGTGAACCGTGAGCTGTCGCCGTACCTGCGTACGCACGGCACCCGGCACGACGGGCACATCGGCCTCGTCATCCACGAGCCGACCCCGGACCCCGTCCTGGACGGCCTGCACCGGCAGGTCGTCCTGGCGCTCGGGGCCGACCCGGACAGCGCGGCGGGCCAGGAGCTGCGGACCAGGCTGAGCGACGTGCTGAGCGCGGAGGAGGTCGAGCTGAACCGGCCCTATCTGCGCAGCCGGCAGGGCCACCGGATCACCGTCCGGCACAACGGCCGCGACCGGTCGGTGGACGTACGGCTCGCCTACACCGGTGCCGTGCGGTCGGCGAAGTACGGGCAGAGCGGCGACCAGCTCCCGGCGACGCTGCCCGGCATGCAGGTCGAGTACCGGGCCTCGGGCGGGCAGATGTCCTCGGACGCGGAGGGCTCGGGCACCTTCCGTACCGGCTCGGTCCCCTGGACCGCGGTCTTCCCGGCCGACGGAACCGGCCCGCTGCGCTGGCTCGACGGCACCCTCAACGTGACCGCGACGCACAACCAGCTGGCCGAGTCCATCACCGTCGGCGAGACGTTCCTCGTCCTGAACAAGCAGCAGGCCGAGGACCAGGCCCACCCGATCGACGTCGACGGGCAGTGGCAGGTCCAGGTGGACACGGACCGCGAGGACGCGGTCGGCAACTGGCAGCCCGAGCAGTCGCACGGCGCCCTCACCATCTGGTTCCACGAGCACCTCGCGTTCGACGGCGACGACGCCGGCGACCTGCCGGAGCCGGGGGACGTGGGCGACCTGCCGCTGTGGGGCGTGGACAGCGTCGCCGAACCGCGCCGGCTGCTGACCGAGGTCCTGGCGGACGACAACTTCGCGGACCTGCGCGACCTGCCCGCCGACTCCGAGCGGGCGCTGGAGAACTTCCTGCACGAGCAGATGCTGCGCGGCACTCCGCAGCTCCAGATCGACGGCGGGGTGTCCTCCCCGACGTTGCTGGACAAGGACGGCAACGCGATCGGTATGCTCCAGCTCACCGCGCGGATCGAACCGGGCGCGCCGCTGCGCAAGAGCCCCGAGGGCAAGGCCCTGCTGGAGACGTGGCTCACGCACACGTCCACCCTGGACCGGTCGGCGAAGTTCACCGCGGGCCTGGGGGCCGAGATCTCGGGCGGGCCGACGTTCACCACCGACCGCAGCCCGGAACACGCTCGTGCCACGGAGGCGTTCGGCGGGAACTTCCTGGGCCGGGCCGGGGTCAACTGGCAGGTGAACGAGGCGCTCAACACCGTCGAGAGCACGACGATGACGCACGGGCTGCGCTCCAAGAGCAGCCATGTGCTCACCTCGGGCCGTGTCACCTACGACGTGACGCTGCACCGGGCCGGCGGCGGGCGGGTCACCGGCAGGTTCGGGCCGTGGGACGACGGCCTGCGGCTGCGGATCGCCCAGCGCACGACGATGCGCGGGACCCGGCCGACGGCGGAGGAACTGCGGGAGCCTCCCGAGCACCTGAAGAACCTGGAGAGCGTCGGCTACGCCGAGACCCCCCTGAAGGTCGAGGGGGCGGAGCAGCTGTTCGCGCGGGCGGAGGCGTGGCTGCGGCAGGAGGGGTTCCTGCCGCCCGCCGAACGCCGCAGCAGGACGCACCCGTTCCGGCTGGACGAGCCGCTGGTCGTGGCGCAGCTGGAGAACGTGCGGCGGCTGGCGCAGATGCGTTCGCGGTTCGGTCTGGCCACGGCGCTGGCGGACGCGGTGGACGGCGGGCAGCCGGTGTGGTTCGAGCGGCCGAACACGCTGACGGGTACCCGGCGGGTGCAGCTGCGCTTCTCCGCCACCGGGGACACCGCCCGCCCCTCGGTCCACGAGCGCAGGCTGCCCGAGGTCCACCACGTCGGACTCACTTCGCACGAGGCGACCGGCGGGCGGCAGCGCGGCACCGCGCTGAGCGGCTCCCTGGGCGGCGGCGGAGCGCTCGGCATCCCCGTGGCGGGCGGCTCCTGGGCGGTGAACCCGGGCCCGGAGTACCTGGGCACCAGGCAGCTCACGGACGCCTCGAACACCGGTGACTCGGTCGCGTACGACCAGTTCATCCTCACCAGCGCGAACGGCAGCGAACTGTTCCGCATACCGGCCAGGCTCGCCCTCGACGTGTACGAGGGTCCGAGCGACGACCCGCTCGTCCGCTTCGCCGATGACGCGGGCGCGGACGCGGAGGACGGCGCCGAGGACGCGGAGGGGATCGTGCTGCGGGTCCCGGGCGCCACCCCGCACACCGTGCCGGGCACCGTCACCGTGCTGGTCCCGAACTACCGCACCCGCGTCCCGGACGCGGCCCCCGTGCCCGCCGCGCCCAGGGCGGGACACGTGATCCGGCAACCGGTCACCGACGGCGGGGCGACGGACGACTACCGCCGCCTGGACCGCGTCGATGCTCAGGGACGCCCGCTGCCGGGGCTGACCAAGCTGCCGGTGGGGGCGCTCGTGGACACCTTCCGGGGCACCGCCGCCCTGACGGAGGCCCTGGGGCAGATCATCGCGGGGACCTACCCGGGGCACCCCGAGGAGGGACCGGTGGGCCGCGCGGTACGGCGTGCCTCCGCGCAGCTGAACGACCTCGCCACGGAGACCGCCAGGCGGGGATCGGCGGTCAAGGAGGCGCTGCCCGCGAGCCTGACCGGTGCCGTCAACCGGGTCGGCGCGGCCGCCGGCTGGGCCGCGACACCGGTGACCTGGGCGGCCAGGACCTCCGCCGACGGGGCGGCGGCGACCTACAAGTGGACGTCCGTCGCCGTGGCGGGAGCCTCGCTGAACGACCAGGGCACCCTGGCGACCGAGGCCCGGCAGGGCGCGATCCGGCCGTCCCAGCTCATCTCCCGCGCCACGCAGATCCTGGACGGCGTGCAGGTGGTGGAGGGCCTGACCCTGCCGGGCATGGCGGCGGACCGGACCATGACGCTGGAGATCAGGGGCTATCTGACCAACCCCCGGGTGATCGGCTCCGGGTCGCTCTACTCCGAGCAGGACGTCAACTCCGGTGACACCGCGGGCCGGCAGCGCGCCGTCGGGCGCGTCCACCAGGGAACCTTCCAGGCCACCGCGATACAGGCACCGCCTCCGGCGCCCGAGCCGCTGGTCCATCAGGCCAACCCCATAGGCCGCTACGTCCACTCCCGCCGGACCGACGACACCAGCACGGTGAGTTCCACCACGAAGGTCACGCACGCCCTGGAGGAGACGGGCGACAAGCTGTGGATCGTCAACGACGTGACGCTGCTGGTGACGGTCAAGTGGGGTCTGCGCAACGTGGCGGGGAACGCCGTGGGCCTGGGCAGCTTCACCCCGGTGACGGTCGCGATCGACCTGGCCCGCGGCGTGACGTACGTGGCTCCCACGCAGAGCGTGGCCCGCGCGGCGCGGTGGTTCCAGGGCATGGGGGGCATCCCGGCCCTGACACCACCCCTGCCCGGCGTTCCCCTTCCCGCCCGCTTCGTACGGAGCCGGCAGCTGGGCAAGGCGGGCGTGCTCTCCGTGACCCAGCTCGACGACACGACGAACCGCAGGGAGCGGCGCGACCGGCTGGGCCGGGAGCTGACCGCGCTGGTGGAGAACGAGGCGCCGGGCTCCCTCCAGCCGGGACACGCCGCCTACCTGTCCGGTGTGGAGAGCGAGATCGCCCGCCGCACCGGACCCGCGGGGCTGCGCGCCCTGCCCGGACGCGGCCCCGGCGGCCACACGCGCCTGCACTTCATCCACAGCGCGTTCGGCGGGGTGCGGCTGGTCGAGGTGACCCTGCGCGCCCAGCCGGTCCTGCAGACGCCCGCCCTGCGCGCCGTACGCGGCCGGCCGGCCGGTGAGGGCGGCGGGCTGGAGCAGGTCGACATACACACCCCGCAGGCGAGGGCGACGGCCTCCGGCGTCACCAGGACACGTCAGCTCGCGGTCAACGTCATCTCCCGCTACCCGAGTCCCGGCGCCATCGGGCGCACCGACCGCGAGGGCCCGGCCCTCGGACTGACCACCGTCAGGGCCCGCACCGCCCGGACCGACACGGCGACGGAGGACCGGTTCTGGACGCGTACGGCACTCGGCGCCGATTTCGAGCTCGACTACCGCGTCACCGCGACGGTCCGCTCCCAGCTCGTGTGGGAGTGGCCGCCCAACATCCCCGGCGGCATCTTCCAGGGCGGGCTCCTGAACCTGTCCGGCCTCGAAGGCGATGTGGCCCAGCGGGTGCGCACCTGGATCCACCGCCTGCTGAACGGCCGGCCGGAGAGCACGGTCACGGTTCCGGTCGCGACCGAGGTGCGCTTCGTCGGCTCCGAGGCCACGGAGCCGCGTGAGCACACCTTGCCCCGGCCCCCGGCCCTGCTCACCCGTCACCCGCTGGGGCTGTCGGCGGCCGACGCCGCCGCTCTGGGCACGCTGCCGTTCGCGGACGACGCGCGCCTGCTGCCGACCGGGCCGACGCCGGTGCACGAGGCCAACGCCGTGCCGCAGCTGATGCAGGCGCTGCTCCAGGTCGCCCCGCGCACGGCCGCGTCCTGGGGCCTGCCCGCGAACGCCTCTGCGGAGGCCGTAGCCGTCCGGCTGGGCGAGCTGATCCAGGCCGGCGAGGTCAGCCTCGACCCGTCCCGCACGGCGGCCGGCCTGACCACCACGATGCCCGGCAGCTGGCCGCTCCAGGGGCCCGACACCGCGCCGTCCCTGCAGATCGCCCTGTACAACCCGCGCTCGGCGTCGGACTCGGGCGACGGCGCCGTCGACCGGGTCCGCAGGCAGGTCCGCACCTCCGCGACGACCTCGTCGGCCGGCAGCTCCTTCGCCCTGAACCTGAACCACCAGAGCAACTTCGGCCTGCCGAAGGGCAACTCCCAGCTGGTCGGTGTGACCTTCCCGCTGCTGGCGCAGCAGCCCCACACCAACACCTCCGGTGGCAACGCGTCCGCCTCCCGGTTCACCAGTGTGCGGACCGGCACCGCCGCCGCGCCCGCCGACGGGCGCGGCACGCCCGCCCACGAGACGCTGGTCGACACCGTCATCACGGTGACCGGCCCCGAGGGCACCCGGTACGTCACCGGGAGCCTCACCGTGCGGCTGTGGGAACGCGATGTGCTGGGCTTCGGTGTCACCCGGCCGAGGCCGGGCCCCCGGATCTACGACGTGCCCGCGATGCTCGCCGGCCAGGACGCGGACGACCTGCGGGACTGGGCGCGGCATCCGGTCACCGACCTGCCCGGGGTGCTGGCGGACGGCATCGACGAGCAGGACGCGACGGCGGAGCTGTGGCTCGCGCTCGGACCCGATCCGGACGGCACCCGCCTGGCCCGCGCCCTGTTCACCGGCTCCCGCACGGCCGCGCTGGCCGGCCGGCCGGTCGAGCTGGTCGTCCGTACCGACCAGGGGCTGCGGCACTGGCCGTTCGCCGCCGACGGCTCCCTCGCCGACGCGACCGACGCCACCCGGGGCGCCTGGGAGGGGATACGGGACGACGTCGGCAACTACCTCCGCGCGGTGGGGGCCGAGGCGACGGCACGGTACCGGGAAGACGTGACGGTACGGCGGCAGCCCGGCGCGCTGCGGGCCCTGGAGTCCGCCGACGGTGCCGTGGACACCGCCACCACCGCGCACCGGGCCGCCGGCCTGGCCCGCGCCGACGCCGTCCGGACCGCTGCGGCCGCCCGCACGGAGCTCGACGGCGTCCGGGCCCGGATCGCCGGCGCGCAGACGGAGATCGCGCGGCTGGAGCAGTCCGGGCGCGACGCCCGGACCGGGCAGGACGCAGCCGCCGCGGAGGAGCGGCAGCTGCGGGAGCGGTGGCGGCAGGCGCTGGCCGAGGTGAAGCGCCTCGAAGAGCTCGACGAGACCTCCCCGGTGACCGGCCGGGCCGCCGCCGACCGGGAGAGCGCCCTGGAAGCGGCCGAGGAGGGCGCCGACGCCATCCAGGAGCAGGGGATCGCAGCCCGGGACCGACGCCTGCGGTACGCCGACGCGATCACCGCCGCCCGCGAGGCGGCCGCCGAGGCCGAGGTGGCCCTCGCCGGGGCCCGCGAGGAGGAGGGCCCCCTCGTCTCGGAGCTCGCCCGCGCCGGCGGGGACGTGACCCTGGCGGAGCGTGCGCTGCTGCGGGCGGACGCCGCCCTGGGGCGCGCGACCGGGGCCCGCGACGCGATCCGGACCCAGGTCCGGTCCATCGAACGGGACCTGACCGAGGCCCGGCAGGACCTGAGCGAGCAGGCGCGCCGTCACACCGAGGCGTGGGGGCGGCTGCCCGGCCTGGTGGGCACCCTGGAGACCGGCCGCCGCGCGGAGGGCACCGGCACGGAGCCGTCGTTGCTGAGCTCCATGTCCTCGGCGCCCGCCCGGCCGACCCGCTCCGGCCGGTTCGGCGGGCAGCCCCTGCCCGCGCCGCCGGCGCGGGAGCGGACGGCGGCCGCTGCCGCCGCGCCCGCCGTGGCGCCGCCGCCGTCCGCGACGACGGAGCGGCCCTCGCTGCCGGCGGCGGAACTGGCCGCCCTGGCCGGCCTGCTGCCCACGATGGCCGGGCCGGAGCGGACCGCCCGGCTGCTGCCGCTGTCACAGCGGGACCGCGAGGCCCTGGCCGCCGACCGGGAGCTGGTGGCGGCCCTGCGCCGGGGCCTGCCCGCCGACGAGTTCGCCCGCACGGCCGCGCTGCTGATGGTGGATGTCCCGGCCGGTGTCGACCTGAACGTCTCGGCGGGGATCGAGGCGCGGGCACAGGTGGCGCGGATGCTGCGCTCGCCCGCCGCGGCGGAGCGGATGCTGAACGAGGGCGCGCGGATGATCGTGGTCCCGAAGGACGCGGCCATGACCTCGCTGGAGGCGTTCCGCACCATCCGGGGGGAGTCGACCGAGGACTCGCGCCCCTTCGACACCGAGCGCGGCGTCCAGCTCGACAGGCAGGTCGCGGCCGCCGAGGAGAACCTGCTGGGGGGCACCACGAGCGTGCCGGGCGCGGGCCTCCACCACGGCGGCTACTCCACGACGACCCACGAGTTGGCGCACGCCGTCCACCGCTACGGGCTGACAGAAAGCCAGCGGCAACTGATCACCGAGGCGTTCGCCGAGAGGACGCGGAAGGGCAGCTTCACGGACTGGCCCGACGGGTCGCTGTACGACGACTCCGGCACGCACCGCAACTACTCCTCCCGTGACGAGTTCGAGTACTTCGCCCAGCTCACCAACGTCTACCTCTCGACGAACGCCGGGACGGACCCGTACACCGGCCTGCGCCGCAACAACGGGACCAAGTGGGTCCGCGAGCACGAGCCGAAGCTGCTGCCGCTGCTGCGGGAGCTGTACGGCCCCGACCCGAGGGGCTTTCACCCCTGGCAGTCCAACCCGCGGCAGGAGGAGGACGTCTGGGCGGGCTTCCGGGCGATGTGGGACACGGCCGATGACGCGCTCGTGCCGCAGCCCCACGGCCCCGCCCCGGCGCCCGGACACCCGGTCGGGCCCGCCGCCGCGACGGCGAGTGCCGAGGCGCGGGAGCGTGCCCGCGCGGTCCTGACGGCGCCCCTCGCACCCCTTCCGGTGCTCAGCCGTGCGGAGCTGAGGCGGATGGTGCGCGAGGTGGCGGGCCGGGAGCCGGCGGGGCGCATGTCCGTCGAGCGGTGCCTGACGCTGCTGGGGAGCCTGCGGGACAGCCTGTATCCGCGGGGTGTGCGCCCGGCTGTCACGCTGGACGGCTCGGCGATCCGCTCCGGCCCGGCGTCCTCGCTGGTGGCCGGGCCAGGGTGGCGCGGGGTGCGGTCGTGGGGCGCGGTGGCGGACGCGGTCCGCGCGGCCGGGCCGGGCGCTGTGGGGCTCGTCCTGGCGCGGCGTCAGGACGACGCGCCGGGGCACGCGTGGGCGGCGTACCACCTCGGCGGGCCGGACGGTGTGGTGTGGGTGGACGTGTCGGCCCGTGCCGACCGCCAGGTGTCGGCGTTCCCGCCCAGGATCGCGCCGTCGGACGGGCAGGCGCTGGTGATCGGCCCCGCCGGGCAGGTCGTGGAGCACGCGCTGCCGGAGTTCGCGCAGTCGTCGTCGACGGCGTCCGCGCTGCTCGACCCGGCGCCGGGGCGCGGTTACGGCGCCATCGGGCTGGAGGTCGAGAAGCGTCAGGTGTTCCTGATCAGAGGGGGCGGCGACCTTCCCGCCAAGCTGGTGCTGGCCACCGCTCCCGGCTTCAAGATCGTTACCGACCATGGCGGGTTCTGGCGGACCGCCGACGGGCGGCTGCACCTCACGTATCCCACATTGGCACCGGGAGCGCCGAAGCCCACCCAGGCCTCCTATCTCATCGGCGAGATCGTCATCGAGCCGATGGCGGTGCTGCCGGGCGAGCGGCGGCAGTCCCAGGAGAGTGCGCTGGCGAAGCTGGGGAGGATGGAGCGGGCGCTGGACGCCAGGGACGAGCCCGGCGCGGCCGAGCAGATCCCGCTGGCCGAGCTCTTCCCCGCCGGTGACGGCTGGACCACCACAGAGCTGGGTGGCAGCATCCTGGTCGGCCCGACCCCGGTCAGGACGAGCCTCTCCTACGTCCAGCCCACCACGGGGCTGCCCGCCCTGGGTCTGAGCGTGCTCCAGGACCAGGCGGCGGACCGGCTGCCGCCGGGGCCCTTCGGGTCGGTGGACGGGTCGAGCCGGGAATTCGGGATGAAGGCCCTCTCGGAGGTGCTGCGCGACTTCACCGGCCGCGAGGACGTGCCCGACGTGGCCGTTCCCTTCCTCGCGGTCATACCCGACGTGGATGACATGTGGGGCTATCTGCGGTTCGGCTTCACCCACACCGTGGCCAGGCCGACCGGCGTCATCCTCAACCGGGGCCCGGCCGCGTTCATGGTCAAGAACGCCCTGGCGGTGGCGTCCCGGCCGTCGCTGGACCGTGTCCTGCGGGCTCTGCGGCCCCGCAGCCGGCGGCTCCTCGACCAGCACCACGACGGCATCAGTACAGGCGTCGCCGCCACGCTCGCGAAACTGCTGGAGCTCTACCGGAAGGCCGTCACGCCGGGGGAGCCGTTCTTCCCGGGGTTCTTCGACGCGACCATCGGCGACGTGCCCTCCCCCCGAGAGCACCTGACCTCCGTACTGACGGGACGCACCTCCGAGGGCCGGACCGTCACGCAGAAGCAGATGGTCGACATGGACGACGACCAGTACCCGACCCTGGACACCGACGACGGCAGGCTGGCGATCCCGCTGGTCCTCACGGAACTGCGGCACTTCGGCTACGACGGTCCGCTGATGACGTCCGAGGACATCCGGCGTGCCGTCGCCGAGCTGTCGGAGCTCAGTCGGGAGGCCTATCTGCGGGCGCAGAAGTACGCGGCCCCGCTGCCCGAGGACGTGCTGCTCGAATCCATCGGGCGGATCGTGGAGAACCCGGTGGTCCGGGGGCTGGCGGCCTTCGTGCAGATGGCCCTGCTGGCGGGTCTGCCGCGGCCCGGCGGCGGCGCCAGGAGGCTGATGTCCGTCGAGGACAGCCAGCGGACCGCCCGCGCGCTGGGCGCCTACGCCCTGGGCACCCCGCTGCCCGCCGACGACCCCGTGCACCAGGCGCTGCGGACAGCCGTCGACGAGGCGTCCGACGCCATCGACGGCCTTCCCCCGCAGCATCAGCCCAGGCTCCGGGCACTCGTCGACGGGGCGCGGGGCGCCCTCGGCATCCTGGCCGATCCCGGGCGGACGCCGCCGGTCCTGGAGTGGAAGGCGGAGATCGTCGCGCTCGACGGGGCCCGGGTCCTGCTGGAGCGGGTGCTGACGGTCACCCACCGGGGCGCGGACGGGCGGTCGGTGGGGCTGTCCTCGCGTCCGGTGCAGGACTGGCAGGACGCTCACCGGCACGCCTACGGGGCGATGGCGGAGGCGGGCGGGTTCACGCTGGTGCGGCGGGGGCCGGTGCCGTTGGAGAGCCCGTTGCAGCCGTTGCCGTTCGGCAAGGCGCGGCTGTTGGGTCTCCGTGGTGATGCCAGGGGCGCCGTGCTGGCGCTGTCGGACGGCAGCGACGCGGTCGTCGACTACGCGCGGATCGTGGACCTCCTGTTCGCCGTGGACGGCGATCTGACGGCGGCGCTCCCCGAGACGGCCGTGGTGGTGGCGGGGGCCGATCTGGCGGGTCCGCCGGTGGCCGATCCGCTGGAGGTCCCGATCCCGGGGCAGGCACTTGCCGACGGCTTCGACCGGTGGGTGTGGGGGACGGGGAGCGGGCGGGAACCGGTCCTCGTTCCGGGCGAGGAGGGTGCGCCGGCGCGGTGGCAGCTGGCGGAGGGGGACTGGTGGGTCGGCTTCCGCTCCGAGCCGTCGACCGCTGAGCTGGCCCGGCTCGCGGAGCGGGTGACCGGTGACCGCGGTCGCGCTCCGGCGGTGCGGCGCTGGGTGCAGGCGATCCGGCTGGTCTACGGTCCGCTGCTGGAGGACGACCGTGCGGCGTTCGAGGCACTGTTGGGCGGGTTCTGGGCGCTGGACCGGGTGCGGGCGGCCAATGGCTCGGATTCGCTGCTGAACTGGGCCGGTCTGCGGTCGGCGGTCGATGGGTACTTCGTCGATCAGGGGCAGCCGGTGCCTCCGTTGCCGGTGGCTCTGCAGTTCCTGCTGGTGTCGGCGGCGGGTTCGGTGGGCGCCGATCTGGAGCTGTCCGGACTCCGGCTCACTCCTCAATACCAGAGCGTGCGGGCCTGGGACGGGGCCACCGCCACCCCGAACGCTATCGGCGGCGGGGCGGCGCCGGACGCGGAGATGTCCCTCTTCGGGCCGACGCCGGGAGCCACGACCCAGCCCCCTGCGGTGCCCCCTGCCGCGCCCCCGGCCGTGACCGGAGGTTTCACGGGGCCGAACGACGACATCCTTTCGGCGCGGACCATGATCGCCGGGCCTGAGGCGTCCTCCACGTCCGCCGGTCCTGCCGCGTCCTCCGCATCGTCCGGCCCTTCGCGGGGCCGCAGCTGGAAGAAGGCGTCCGTGAGCCGGGTGCTGCCGGAGGTACGGGTCATCGAGACCCGGGCCGGCGACGTCCCCAAGCAGGTGTCGAGTGCGGCGACGCCGTGGCCGCAGGGCGCGTACGTGGTGTCGGCGGACGGCGAGAGCGGGCGGGTGCGCCTGCCGGACGGCCGGGTGCTGGACGCCGAGGGGCTGGCGGACGCGCTCGAGGCCGATCCCGAGCTGACGAAGCTGGCGAAGGACGTGCCGGTGGTGCTGGCCGTTCCGTTCGCGGGGGCGCAGTACCAGCGGACGCTGCGGACGGTGGCCGACCGGCTGGGGCGCACGGTGTGGGGTCCCAGCGGTGACGGGCGCCTGATCGCCGACGGTTCCGGGGACGCGCACGTCGTGGTGATGGTCGACCGCGATCCGGACGCGCCGGTCGGCCTGTGGATCTCGGTCGACCCGTCCGCGAACACGACGTACGAGGACCGTCGGTGGACCGCGATGGACGGGACGGTGTTCCGCGACAGCGACGTGGACACGCGGCCGTTGGCGGACGAGAACAACGAGCGGTACGGCCGGCTCGCGGTCGCGCGGGGGGACGCGCTGCGGACCCGGGAGGAGCGGTTCCGGATCTTCCGGAAGATGCGCCGCCTCGTGCACCGGACACACGCCGACACCGGTTACCAGGACACCGGTACGGAGCCGGTGTCGATGGCTTCGGCCGTGTACCTCTTCGCCGCTCACGGCTATCCGGGCCGGATGCGGCTGCCGCTCCTCGACGGCCGGACGGTGCTGCTGGACAAGCGGGACGCGGCCGCGTACATCACGGGCTTGCGCGAGGTGCGGGAACTGCCGCCGGGGTGCCGGCTGCATCTGGAGGTCTGCTGGAGTGCGACGGACGGTGACCCGTGGCAGCTCCAGCGCTCGTACGCGCCGGCGCCCCATATCGACGATCCGCTGGGGGACGTCTCGTTCATCGGGCATGCCGCGAATCTGAGTCGGCAGGAGGTGGAGGGCAGCACCAGGCAGACCGGCATGGACAACACCATGCGGGTGGCTCTGGAGGGCGCCGACGGTGAGCGTGGCCGCCGGGTCGTCGCCCGACCCGAGCCGCTGGACCCGGAGCTGGACCAGTTGGCGCGGGAGGCGGGACTGCACAGCGGCCCGGGTGAGGCGTCGCCGGAGGTCCGGGCCACGATGCTGCGGTTGGTACGGGCGTTGCGGTTGGTGTTCGGCAACGAGATCGAGGATCACCGAGGCGTGGTGGGGGGCCGGTACGAGCGGGTGCTGAAGGGGATCGGCGCGCTGGAGCGGATGCGGGCGAACGATCCGGCGATCAGCGCGCTCACGCCGTTCCGCCTGGACATGTGGGCCTTCTTCGTCCAGGAACACAGCGGGAAGGCCCCGGCTCCGGCCGGATACGTGGCGTTGCTCGACTTCGCCGCGGCCCGGATCGCGGCCGATCCCGACGCGAAGCTGACGGAGGAGATACCCGCGCCGGTGGTCGATCTCACCCTCAAGCACATGAGTGAGAACGGCATGGGCAAGATGCGGTACGTGCAGTCGCTGCCGCCCGGCGCGCCGTCCACTCCGAGGCATGCGGCCTCCACGCTCTGGGCCATGACCCGTGCGGCCCAGATCTTCCGGTCGATGCCGCCCGCCGACCGGGAGACGATGGGCCGCAAGGTTCTCCACCTGGATGCGGCCGCCGTGTGGGACCGGGCCGGGCAGGAGACCCTGTGGAAGCTGACGGCCAAGGCGATCGCGGAGGGCGCGGACGCCTCCGATCACGATCTGCTGGCCGCGCGTCATCTCCAGGAGACCGGCGCCTTCGCCCCGGCGGCTCTGCTGCGGCAGGGGCCGAACGTCCAGGGTGTGAACTGGTCGGGTACGCCGGCGCCCGCCGGGATCGACTGGGCCCGGGTGCGGCGGATCGCGCACGGGCCCAACGGGACGGTCACACAGCCGGTCCAGCCGGTCTGGACGGGTCCGGACCGGCCCATGCCGCTGCTGAGCGTGGTCGAGGTCGACTGGGCCGGTTCCCTCGTGCTGCATCTGCCGGGCCGGGCTCCCGTCGAGGTCTCGGAGGGTGAGTTCCTGGCGCTGGTGGCGATGGACCCGGCGTTGAATACGCTCCCGCTGAACACCCCGGTGCTGTTCCTGACCACCGGCCCCGGGGAGCTGCCCGCCGGCCTGCTGCAGCGGTTCTCCCAGCGCACCGGACGTCCGGCCTTCGGCTACGACGCGCCGATGATGCTGAGCGGCACCGACCCCGCCGCCCCTCTCGGCATCCTCGCTCTCCTCGACCCGGCCACCAAGAACCCGGGCCAGTGGACCGGGACCGTCCGGCAGATCGCCTCCCCCGGCACCACCACGGACGCCGCACTCACCGTCTTCGGCACCTCGGCAGCCACCTCCGCCCCGCAGGCGGCGGAGCCGCTTCCGGGCCCCGAGGGCGCTGCCCCGGACCCGTCCCGCCCGTCCTGGCCGACGCCGCGGGCCCGGCGGGAGTCCGGCGTCGGTACGTTCCACTTCGCTCCCGGAACCGTCCCGGGCGGCGCCGCCCGCACGGGCACCGGCCCCGGTGAGAGGGACGAGCGGTCCGGCATCGGCTATCCGTCCCCCGCCCGGATCAACGCCACCCCGGTGTCCCCGGCCGCCCCCGAAAACGCCCCGGAGCACGCCCCCGAGGCGGACCCCGGAACCGCCTCCTACACCGGTCCCGGCTGGGCGGTGCGGTCCTGGCGGCCCGCCGGATCGCCGGGCTCGGTGCGGTTCACGCGCATGTACCGGGACCGCGAGTGGCGACGGCTCGGGGTGGCCCTGGAGCTCGCGTTCGCCGGGCACCTGAGCCGGACCGCCGGGCTCACCGAGTCCGTCCGTGACGCGGTGCGCCGCATGTACGGGGAGCTCGCCGAGCGCCACGGCGAGGCCGCGGCCCGGCGGGCGTTCTTCGCCCCGGACACGGTCGCCGGGACCCAGGCAGCGGACCCGGCCGCCGACCTGGAGCGGCTGCTCGCGCTGCCCCCGGGGCCGCTGGCCGTCGACGAACTGATGAGCGCGCTCACGTACGCCTCGTACGCGGGTCCGGGGCTGCCGCGCGAGGTGGCCGAAGCCCTGTCCCGGCCGGCCGGCCGGCGCGCGCGGTTCGCGCCGGGCAGCCCGTACCGGGCGGTGCACGACAGCCGGGGCCTGCGCCGGGTGGGCGGTGACCGGGGGCCCGCGCTGAGGCTGTTGCGAACCTACGCCGCGCTCGGCGCCTCGCCCGCGCAGCTGCACGCGTTCCGCGACGCGGTCATCGCCTGGGCGGTCCCGGCCGATCTGCAGTCGGTGCCGGAGATCCTGAGCGCCTCCCACCGGCTGGGCCTGGGAACCGACGAGGAACGCGACCTCGCGCTGCGCGACGGCGCCGGTCTCCACAACTGGGCGGCGGACACCGCGGCGACGACCGACGCGCCCCTTACCGACCCGGACGCCCCGCCCGCCGAGCCGCTCGAACCACCGCATCGCGCCCTGTATGCCGAGCGGATGAAGTTCGGCCAGGACATCACACCCAGCAGGCTCGCCCTCCCCGGCGGCCTCGTGGCCCTGACCGCCGCCGCGCTCGCCGGGGACCCGCTCCCCGACACCGACCGGGGCCGGGCGCTCGGGACCTGGCTGAACCGTTACGGCGACGAGGGCAGGAAGGCCCTGGAGCGGCTGCACCCGGCCCATCTGACGGCCGTACACCTCTACAGCGGCGCCGACTACCGGCAGATGAAGGCGTTCCTCAACGGCGAGCGGTTCGGCCCTGGCATGGGGCGCCGGCTGGTGCGCCTCAACACCTGGACGATGACCCGGAAGATGGCGGAGGTCGGCGCCCCCGACCTGCTGCCGATGACGCTCCGCAAGCAGCCCGCCTTCACCGCCCTGTTCGACGCGATGTGGGAGGTGGACGACCTCCAGGACCGGACGCCCGAGGTGGCCGGCCTGCGGCGGCGCCTGGACGCGATGGCCGACGCACTGTACGCGGACCTTCCGCTGCACGTCGACATGGCGATCGAGGCCCTGGAGATCCTGCCCCCGCTGAACCAGGACGTCTGGTGGGGCGACCGGGGGATGCCGGGTGCGCTGGGCGAGCCGCCCGCGGACGGGCCGGTGTACGGCAGGAACGGGATGACGATGCCGTTCTTCCGCAGCACGGCGCTGGTCCGCGACCAAGCGCTCGGCTTCATGCACCGGAGCAAGGGCATTCCCGGGGACGCCCACCGGGGGCTGGTGCACGTGGCGGGTTCGACGGCGCGGGAGGTCAGCCCGTTCGTGGTCCGGCCGCAGGAGACGGAGGCCCTGTACCCGCCGGGGGCCTCCTTCGGCGTCTCCACCCGGACGGTCGTTCCGGGTGGCGAGCAGACCAAGCCCTACGAGTCCGTGGAAGCAACGGAGGTGGCTGCGCGTCACCGGATGCCCGGCGCCGCCCGGCGGATCGCGGAAGCCGGACCGGCGGACGAGCTGTTCGGCATCGGCCCCTCGGCCGGCGCCGCCGAGTCCGACGAGCGGCCCGCGCCGGTGCTGCGGCCCGTCCACGGGGAGGACGGCGAACTCATCGGTGTGGCCTCGTTCGACGACGCGGACTGGGCGGTGCGGCAGGAGCAGTACGCCCGGCTCGGCGGCGCGAGGGGCTTCGTGTCGTGGAAGCGCGACGGCGAGGACCGGCCGGTCGCGACCGAGCGGGCGCTGCCGGGCGGCGGCACGGCCGACGGCACGTTCTTCTTCGCGTCGCACGGTGGCCCCGACGGGCTCGCCCTGGTCACCGAGGACGGCGGGGTACGACGGGACGACGGTACGTACGCGGGGCGGCTCCTGCGCTCGGCGCGAGAGCGTGGCGCCCGCAGCGTGACGGTGCTCGCGTGCGGCCCCGGCGACGTACCGCAGAGCGAGGCGGAGGCCCGTGCGCGGGCCAGGCGGATGGCGGACGGGTCCGGGCTGCCGGTCCATATGCCGGTGGGCCGCTCGGCGGTGTCCGACGGGCTGCCGCACCTGCTGGAGGACGCCGAGGGGGAAGCCACGGCATGGGTGACCGAGTACCCGGACGGCCGGCCGGGCCCCCGGACACCGGCCCTGGACGCGGGCACCGGCGGGCGCGCCGCGTTCGCCCGTCCGGCGCGGGACCACGTCAACGTCACGGGCGGTACGCCGGACACCGGCCCGGAGCAGCTCGCCGAAGCGCCCTGGGCGGTGTCGTCCTGGCAGCCGGCCGGGGCCCCGGAGACCGCCCGGTTCACCGGCCTGTACCGGGAGCGCGAGTGGCGGCAGGCCGCCGTCGACTGGGAGGACTCCCTCGCCGAGGCGCTGAGCGAGGCCCCCGAACTCGCCGAGGCGGTCGGGGACGTGGTGCGCGAGGTGTACGCGGCGCTCGCCGAGCGGCACGGGGAGGAGGCCGCGCAGCGCGCCTTCTTCACGCCGGACCAGGCGCCGCAGGACCCGGTCGCCGAGCTGGAGCAGCTGCTCGGCACGGCTGCGGGCCCGGAGGCGCTGGACGGCCTGATGCGGGTCCTCCTGCGCGCCGCGTACGCCGGCCGGGAGCTGCCCGGCCAGGTCGAGGAGGCCCTCGCCGGGGCCGGCGGCGGCTTCGGCCGGTTCACGGCGGACAGCGCCTACCGCGCCGTGTTCGACAACCGTGGCTTCCGCCGGGTGGGCGGCGAGCGCGGCCCCGCGCTGCGCCTGCTGCGGATGGCCGCCGCCCTCGGCCTGCCGCCCACCGTGCTGCCGGCGTTCCGCACCGCCCTGGCCGTCTGGATGATCCCGGGAGACCTGCAGTCGCTGCACGAGGTGCTGCGCGCCTCCCACCTGATCGGCATGGGCGCCGCGGACGAACGCGCCGCCGCCACCCGGGACGGCGCCTCGCTGCACACCTGGGCGGTCGGCCACTTCCTGGACAGCGGGCTGCTGCCGGCTGACGCCGACAGCGGCGCGCTCGACGCCCTGGCCCCGCCGCACCAGGTCATGTACCAGCAGCGGATGTCGTTCCCGTTCGAGGTCACCGGGACGATGGACGTGCCCGACGCGCTGGTCGCGATGGCCGATGCCGCGCTCGACGGCGAGCTCCCGCCCCGGCCCACCGGCAGGCTCCTCGCCATGTCCGCGTGGCTGGACCGGCACGGCGAGCGCGGCGCCGAGGCGCTCCGACGGCTCACCCCGGCCCATATGACGGCCCTCTACCTCTACAGCTCGTACGACTACCGGCTGATGAAGGCGCTGCTCAACGGCGAGCGGCTCGGCCAGGGCGTCAGCCGTCATCTGGTGCGCTTCCACACCTGGCGCTACATCCTGGATTCGGCGCGCGAGGAGGAGCTGGACATGCCCCCGCTCACCCTGGTGAGCCGGCCGGAGTTCACCGAGCTGTACGAAGCACTGAGCGACCTGCCCGATCTCGATGCGCCGAGCCCGGAGCTGGCCCGGCTGCGGCGCCGCGTCGACATGATGGCGGACCGGCTGCACGGTGAGCTGAAGCTGCACATCGACATGGCCATCGAAGCGCTGGACATCCTGCCGCCCGTCGGGCGGACCGCCTGGTGGGGCGAGCGCGGGGCGCCCGGACCCGTGGACGCGCCGGACGTGAACGGCCCCATGTACGGCGAGGAGACGATCGACGTCGCGTTCTTCCGCAGCGCCTCCCTCGTGGTCGGGGAGGCGGTCGAGTTCGCACTCGGCGACAAGGCCGTTCCCGCAGGTTCGCACCGCAAGCTGATCGAGATCAGGGACTCGACCGCGCGCGACGGCGTGCCCTTCTTCAAGCACCTGTCGGAGGGGGAGGCGCTGTATCCGCCGGGCATGCGGTTCGACGTCGTCAGCCGGCGGCTCGTCCGCACCGAGAAGCGGCCCCCGATGCTGAGCGAGGTGGTGGAGGAGGCGACCCCGGTGCCGGACAGCCTCGCCGCACTGCCGCAGGACGGCCCGCTCCCCTTCACCCCGGCCGAGTTCGCGGACCCTGCCGAGGACCTGTTCGACCTTGGTGCAGGGGCCCTCGCCGGCATACCGGCCCCCGCCCACCCGGACCCCGACTACTGGAACAGCCCGTGGACCGGCCATGGGACCGCCCCGTCCGCGGCGGGGATCGTCGTCCGGGAGATCCGTCAGGGCAGCAGGGTGGTCGGGAAGGCATCCTTCTCACGGCGCGACTGGGCGCTGCGCGAGCCCTTCTACGGCCACCTGCCCAAGGCCACGCACTACACGGAGTGGAGCCGAGGCCCCGGTGGGGAACGTGTGGCCCTGCGGCGTCCGCTGCCCGCCACGGGAGAATCCGGCACGTTCTTCTGGACGTCCCACGGCCGGGACGACGGCTACGCCGTCGTCGGCGAGGACGACATGCCCGTCGGCGCCGACGCCGAGATGGCGGGGCGTCTGCTCGGCCAGGACCTGGCCGAGGCGGGCTTCACCAGCATCACGGTCCTCGCGTGCGCCCCGCGCACGGGCCCAGGCACGAGCACGGGCCCAGGCACGAGCACGGGCCCAGGCACGAGCGCCGACACCGCCGCTCGCACCGCGCTGCGGGAGGACAGTCTGCGGCGTGCCGAGCGCCGGGCCCGGGGGATCGCCGACGTCACCGGCCTGGAGACGTTCATCGACACCGGTTTGATGGCGGTCACACCCGGCCGGGACGAGGACGGCGGGCCGACGGCCGACATCCACCTCCTGGAGTCCGCCGACGGCAGCCCCACGAGCTGGCTGCGGGTACCCGCGAGGGGCCGGGCCGGTTCGGACCCGGGCCTCCCCGTGCCCGGGGAGGCCGCTGTGGAACCGGGACCGTCCGCGCGTACCGGCCCGCCCTGGTCGGTGCCCGGATGGCAGGTCGCCGGAACCCCCGGGGCCGTGCGCTTCACGCCGCTGTACCGGCAGCGGGGATGGCGGCACCTCAGCTTCCGCTTCGAGGTGACCCTGGCGCAGAAGCTGGCCGGCGACCCCGAGAGCGTCCAGGCCGCCACGAGGGCCGTCGCCCGGCTCCACCAGGTTCTGGCACAGGTGCATGGTGCGCCCGCGGCCGACCGGGCCTTCTTCCAGGGGCCCGAGGCCGGGCAATGGCTCGGGGAGCCGGACGCGGTACGCCGGTTCCTGGCGTCCGGGCCGTCCGTGCCCGCGCTGATGCGGGCGTTCGCCGCCGCGGCGTACGGCGGCCAGGGGCCCGTCACCCTGCGCGCCACCCTGCCCGGCCGGCTCGGCTCGCCGCAGGCGCCCCGGCCGAGGGGCCACCGGCAGGGCGCGTACCGGACCGCACACGACCCGCGCGGATTCCGGTACGTCGGCGGGACGGCGGGTCCGGCCCTGTGGCTGTTGCAGGCGCACCGGGCGACCGGGGCGCCGGGGCCCGAGCTGATGGCCTTCCGCAAGGCTGTGCTGGCCTGGTCGATCCTGACCGACACCCATTCCCTGCCCGAGGTGCTGCGCGCCTCGCACCTGACCGGCCTGGGCACCGAGGCGGAACGTGTCGCGCTCGGCTCCGACGGTGCGCGGCTGCACCAGTGGGCCGGGCGCACCTTCGGTATCGGTCCCTCCCTGCCGCACCACCACGCCTACGACCTCAGAACGCGCTTCGTCTCCAAGTACGACGTCGCCGTTCCCGGGGACATCGGCAAGGCGCTGAACGCGGCGCTGACCGGGACCCTGATGGAGTCCCAGGAGGAGCGGGTCGAGGCGGCCCGGGAGTGGCTGGAGCGGTTCGGGGAGCGGGGCCGGGCCGCGCTGCGCGCCCTGAGCGCCGGCCACCTGACCGCGCTGTACCTCTACACCGGCGAGGACCACCCGCTCTTCAAGACCTACGTCACCGGGGGCCGCTTCGGCGAGGCCGTCGGCCGCTGGATGACCAGGCACCAGGTGTGGCGGTACGCGCGTGAGGACGCCGTGAGCGACGACCCGGTCCTGCCCGAGCTGCTGCGCTCCGACGAGGACCTCGGCGACGCGATCCAGGAGTTGCGGGATCTGGGCCCGGAGCCGGCCGGCCCGGCCCTCGCGCAGGTGCGCCGCCAGGTGGACGAGGTCGCCGACCGGGTGTACGACGATCTGGCCCTGCACGTCGACATGGCGGTCGAGGCGCTGGAGATCCTGCCCCCGGTGAACGAAGAGGTGTGGTGGGGCGGCTGGCTCCCGGGACGCCTGGACGAGATCCCGGGGGAGTCGCCGTTGGTCACCGCGACCACGATGTACATGCCGAGGTTCCGCAGCACCACCGAGAGCGTGTCCACGGCCGCGGGATACACCCGGGGCGACCTGGTGAAAATGGCCGGGGCCCGGGACCGGCACGCGATGCGGGGGTACGTGGAGAACTCCACCGCCCGCGTGGTGACGCCCTTCTCGTCGTGGATCGACGAGGACGAGGTGCTCTACCCGCCGGGCATGGCCATGAGCATCGTCAACCGCGCCATCGGGACCGACCCCAATACCGGGCAGCCGTTCGCGGACTACGAGCTGCGGGAGGCGCCCCCCTACCCGCACACCGTGTACAACAACGCCGAGGACGAGCCGTGGCCGCGGTTCGTGGAACTCACCGACGACGAGGGCCCGGACCCGGCGCGGCCGTACGACGAGGACACCCCCGCCGACGGTACGGCGGCCGCGTCGGAGGCTCCCGCGCCCGGCTACCGGCGCACCGGACCGGACTCCGCCGAGTTCGGCGGCACCGTGTTCGCGCTCCACGAGTCGCCCGGAGAGGGCGACCGGACCGTGGACACGGTGCTGTTCGCCCTCCGGTACGAGGCCGCCGACGCGCTGCGCGCGGCGGGCGTCGAGACCGCCGGGGACTTCCGTGACTGGCTGGACCGCACCCTCACCGCCGACGACGTGTCCGAGGTGACGGTGCCGCCGCTCGACGGGGGCCGGAGCCTTCCGCTGGGCCTCCTCGACCGGATCGGCGTAGCGCTCGCTACCGACCAGCGTGCGGAGGCGATGCTGCTGGGCGACCGGTTCCCGGCCGCACGGATCTCCCCGGACCCCGTGCAGCGCCTCCGGGCGCTGCTCACCGACCCCTCCTACGGGGGCGAGGGCGTGGACGTGCCGATGGGGCCGCTCGTGGCGGCCGCGGCTCGCGGGCTCGGCGTCGCGGTGGCCGTGGCGGGCCCGGACGGCACGACGACGCTCCACGGCGAACCCACCGCGAGCACACCGGCCGCCCTCCTGGTCCGGGACGGGGACCGGCTGCTCGCCGGACTGCCGGACGGGCCGGACACCACCGCCACCGCCACCGGGAGCGAGGCACGGCTGCGCCGGGTGGCGGACGCCCTGACCGGCGCGCCGCTCCACGTGCGGAACCTGCTGACGGCCCGTCCGGCGCCGGAGTGGGTCATGGCCCGCATCCGCTACGCGCGGGAGGCGAGGCGTTTCGAGCAGCGCCTCGGCCGCTATCTCGGCGGTCACGAAGCGGCGAACGCCCAGCTCGGCGTCATGGTGCGCGAGCTGTGGAAGCGGGCCGGGGCGGCGGGCCGCTGGCCGGAGCTGGGCTCGGACGACCCCACCGTGGACGGGGCGGTGGGCACCGGCCGGGAACGGCTCCTGGCGGTGGTCGAGTCGGGCAACCTGCGGGAGCGGATGGGAATGCTGTGGATCGGTGCCCAGTCGCCGGACGGGCACGGCGGACTGATCTCGGACCTGCTGGGCAGCCCCGACCCGAACCCCGAGGTGATCACCGCCGAATACCGGGCGTCGAGGCCGCAGTCGGAGGCGATGACGGCCTACGCGGCACTCAGCGGGCAGCCGGCCCGGACCCCCGGCGAGCAGACGCTGATGGACGAGGCCGGGCGGACGCTGCGCACATCGGCGCGCCCCGAGGACCTCTCGCCGCCGCTGAGCGAGGCCGAGCGGGCCCTGATGGCGCAGGAGGCCGTCCCGTGGATCCCGGGGATGAACCGGTTCCACATCGCGATGAGCACCCCCGCGCAGGCCGACGCCGAGGCGGACGGCAGCCTGGTCCTGGCCGGCACCTCGGGATCGGCCCACCGGCTGATGTCGCAGGCCGCGAAGATGCGCGAGGCATGGGGCCTGGACGTCGATCTGGGCCTGGTGCGGCTCGGGGTGATGGCCGAGATGCTGCAGGCGGAGCACCACTCCCTGGACGAGATCATGCGCGGCTCCCAGCTCGTCCTCGACCGGTTGCGGCGCAGCGGCAGCGCGGAGCCGGCCGAGCTCGACTACACCGACAACTGGGGCCGTTACTGGCGCATCGCCCCGCTGACCGAGGCGGAGCTGCGCGAACACGTGGCCACGGACGGCCTGTTCCCCGACGAACACGCGCTGGGCACGACGGGCGGTCCGGACGGCACGGCCCCGGACCTCCCGGGCGACCCCGAGGTACCGGATCTGCCGGGCGACCCGGCCGTGATCGCGTGGCTGGTGGCCCATCAGGACTCCCTGGAGGACGTCCTCCACATCCTGGAGGCGCTGAGCCCGGACATCCTGTCCGGCCCCGGTGACGGGGTCCTGACCGGCGACCGGCTGGAGCAGCTGATCGACGCCTGGCTCCGCGCGCGGGGCCTGGACACGTCCGGCTCCCTGGCCGGAAAGCTCCGCCGCATACTGGACGACGACCGCGCATAACTTCCCAGCGAGGAGCTCATGAACGACAACACCGCCGCCGGTGCGCCCACCGCGCGACCCGGGCTCATTGACGACACCGCGCCGCCGGTGCCCGCGGAGATCGAGGAAGCCGCCCGGCTCGCTCCCGACCACTGGCTGGGCATGGTCGACCCCGCGTGGTCCGGGAAGGGCGAACCGCCGGACTGGGCGGTGGTGGGCCAGTGGCGGTCCGGCCTGGACGGTGAGATCGAGGAGTGGCGCGCCAACGAGGGGTACCGCCCCTCGCCCCAGGCGCTCGGCTGGCCCGCACCGGCCGACCCGGTGGACGAGGCGGTCCAGCTCGCGGCCACCGGGTACGGCCCGGGTGAGGCGGTGCCGAGGGCGCTGGCCGGTGCGGAGGTCGCCGTCCTGCTCGGCCCCGGCGGCAGCCCGCTGTCGGCCACCTCTCCCGACGGGGCGTCGGTGGTGCCCGTCTTCACGTCTCCCGGCTATCTGCGGGCGGCCGGGCGCTTCGGTTACGAACTGGTGCCCGTGGCCGAGGTGGTCGACCGGATACCGGACGGCCATGTGCTCTACCTCAACCCGTCGGGACCGGTCGGCATGACCGTGGAGACCGACGCCCTGCGGCAGGCGGTCGACGCGGCGGCGCGCGGGGCGGACGGTTCGCGGGACGGGACGGACCCCGCATGACGAGCCCTTCCGGCACCCCGGACGAAGGCGCGGGGCTCGCCGGGCCCCTGGGCGGTCCGACCGCCGTGCTGAGGGGCCGGCCGGGGTTCCGCGAGCCGCCCGAGGACTACGTCAGGGCGGCCCGGGAGGCCCCCGGCCACTGGATGTCCGTGGTCGACCGGCACTGGAACGGTGACGAGGACGAGCCCCCGCCCTCGTGGGCGAGGCTCGGACGCTGGCGGAGCGACGAGAACGGGGAGATCGTCGAGTGGGAGGAGAACCCCGGCTACCGGCCCTCGCCCGACGCGCACGGCTGGGCCCCGCCGGTCAGCCCCGTGGACGCCGTCGTACAACTGGTCGCCACCGGCTACGCGTCGCAGGAGCTGTTCGCCCTGATGCTCGCCGACGCCGAGTTGGCGGTGTGCGTCGACGGGAACGGCGGCCTGACGGTGACCGAGGCGCAGGACGGTACGGCGGCGGTGCCCGTCTTCTCGGCGGCGCCGGAGCCGGCGGCGGGCGGATTGCCCCCGCACGAGGTGATGTTCGTGCCCGAGCTCCTGGACCGGCTGCCGCCCGGGAGGGAAGTGCTGTTCCTCAGCTCGTCCGCCCCGGTGGGGCAGCTCGTCACGGTGAGCGAACTGCGCGCGGGCAGGGCCGAACTGGAGGAGTACGAGGCGCAGGAGCTCCCCGACGAGTGGCCTGGCTGAGGTGTTGTGCGGGTACGGTTGACCTTTGAACGGTGGAACGCGCGGGCGGGGGCCGGCGTCTCTCCAGGAGTGCGAACCGGGCATCCGGGTGCCGTTGGATGTGCCGGGAACAACGTTGTCGTCGGGGTGGGGGCCATGGTCCTGTCGGGTCGCGTCCTGCGACGTCATGGGGGGTTCACACTTCGGACCCCGGTATGTCATCGCGCGGAAACCGGATTTCGGGGTCGGCACCACCAGACTGTCAAACGATGAGGGTGAGTTCGAAGGGATGGACCGTGTCTTCTGTGTCGGGAGTGCCCGCCGGTGACTGAGTACGACAACGGGCCCCTCCCCACGATGCCCCCTCCGCCCGAGCCCGAGCCCTTCCCCGCCGACGCCGACGCCGACGCCGACGCGGACGCGGACGCGGGGGCGATACCGGCGTACGGCCGGCTCGTCACCGAGTCCACGGACATCACCGAGCCCACCGGCGATACGGAGCCCACCGACGTCAGCGGGTCCGCCGACGCCACCGAGACCTTCCCCGAACCGCCTCCCGAAGTGACGGATGCGGCCCTGGGCCTTCCCGACCGTTGGCTGAGCGTGCCCGATCCCGCCTGGTCGGGTACGGGCGTGCCGCCGGACTGGGCGGTTCCGGGCCGTTGGCGTACGGACTCCACGGGCACGATCGTGGCGTGGGAGGACAGCGCGGAGTACCGCCCCTCCCCTCAGGCGCGCGGCTGGCCCAGGGCCACCGACCCGGTCGAGTCCGCCGTCCAGCGCGCCGTGACCGGCTACGGCCCGCCCGGCGAGGTGCTTCGTACGCTGGCCGCCGCGAAGGTCGCGGTGCTCCTGGGCCCCGACGGCGAGCCGCTGGCCGTGCGGTCGGCGGAGGGCGAGCCCGTGGTCCCCGTCTTCACCGCCCCCGCCTACTACCGCGTCGTCGGGACGTTCGCGGCCCGGGTGGTCCCGGTGGCCGACGTGGTCGAGGATCTGCCCGAGGGCCACTCGCTCTACGTCAACCCGACCGGCCCGGCCGGGATGGTCATGGACACCGAGGCGCTGGCCGGGGAGATCGCGGCCCAGGAGCGCGGTGAGGCCCGGCCGGTGCCGCCCGGGGAGCCGGGCGGGGCGGGAGCGCCGCGCATCCACACGACACGGGTGGGAGACCCGGCGCCCGCGCCGGGCCCCGACCCCGCCACGACCGGTGCGCCGGCCGGCGGAAGGCCGCAGGAGTGACTCGCTGGGGTGGTCCCTTCGCGCGGCGCCGGGGCGACCGCTCCCCGGCCCCCGCCGAACGGGCCGCCGTGAACCTGCCGGAAGCGGCACCCGAGGGGCTCGTGGTGGAGGACCACGACGGTCTGCTGCTGCTCCGGACCCCGTCGGACGACACGCTCACGCCTGCGGATGTCGCCGATCTGGCGCGCAGCATGCGCGCGGACGACGGGACGGTGACCGTCATCGCGGGCGCCGAGGGGGCGGAGGCCCGCTCCTTCTGGCCGAGGCTGAGCGAACTGCTCGACTCGCTGCGCGACTCGGGCACCGAGTCCGTACAACTGGTCATGGCCGGTGCCGGGCACGACGCCGAGGACCGGCCCGCCACCGCCCGCCGGATCGCCGACGCCTGGGGGTTCGAGGTGAGGGCCCCGGACGGCCCGCCCCTCGTCGTACCGGGCGGTTCGCTCTTCGTCCCCGTCGCGTCCACCGCCAACGGGGGTGCGGCCGAGGGCGGCTGGTGGCGGTTCGCCCCCGGCGCGAAGCCGCAGCCGCTGGGCCCGCGCAGCCCGGAGCCGTCCTGGCAGTCCGCGCTGCGCGGTGTGCCTTCGGGCACGGCCGGCGGCTGCGTGGTGGAACAGATCCCGGCCGGGCTGCTGGTGCGGCCCGCAGGTGCGGCCCCGGCCCAGCCGGGCGATCTCTACCACGCCGTGCCGGTCGACCCCCGGCGCGCGGCCGTGGTGATCGGTGTGCCGTACGGGGAGGACGTATCGGCCGAGGAGGTCGCCGAGGTCCTCGACTCCCTGCCGCAGGAGGCCAGGTCGGGTGCGCGGCTCGTGCCCGGCGGCCGGCGTGACGTGCTGTCACTGGCGCAGTCGGTGTCCGACCGGACGGACGCCGATGTGGAGGTCCTGACCGGCCTGCCGCTCGTCGCGGCGGCCGGCCCGCTGGGGACGTACTCCGTGCGTTCGGTCCTGGCCGCACCGGACGGCACGCCGACGTGGATGCCGTTCGTGGACGCCGTCGTTTGCCGGCCGCCCGACGAGAGCGGCCGTGCGCGGCCGCCCCGGGTGCTGCGCTGGACCCCGCCGCTGCCGGGTCCCGCACGTCCGGAGGAGGGCGTGGTCGGCCTGACCGACCGCTGGCAGGTCACCGTCACCAGGGCGGGCCTGTGGGTCGGCCCGCGCGGCGGCCCCGCGCTGTCCCCCACGGCACGTCAGGTGGACCCGGGCGGCCCGGTGATCGAGCTGGGCATGCCGGGCGAAGTCATGGACGCGTCGCTGTGGCCGGCCCTGTCGGGTCTGCTGGGTGCCCTGGCACCGGCCCTGCGTGCGCGCGCGACGCTGCACGTGCACGGCGTGTCCCTCGACGGCGGCCTCGAACTGCGCCGGCTCTCCGCCCAGCACGGTCTGCGCACCCTGCGCTACGCCGCCCCGGCGCCGGCCCCGGCCCGCGCCAGGCCGCCGGCTCCGGCCCGGCCGGCCCCCGCACCGGTGAGCCGGCCGGGTGCGGCGCCGGGGCCGCAGACGCAGTCGTCGAGGCCCGAGCTGCCGCCCCAGCCGTCGCGACCGGGACAGCCGGGCCGGACCACGGGATCCGCTCCCGTCCGCCCGTCGGAGGGCGCCGGGCGGGCGGCGCGGGCCGAACGGGCCGGGCAGCTGCGCGAAGCCATGGCCACGGGGGCGGCGGCAACCGCCGGGGCAGGAGCGGGAGCGGGAGCGAGCGCCGGAGCTGGTGCCGGGGCACCCGGGCGGCCGTCCCGTCCCGGTGCGGCCGGAAGGCCCGTAGCCCAGTCGGCGACCGGGAAGCCGGGGATGCCCCGGAGGACCGGCGCCGGCCCGGAGCCCGAGGAGCTCGACGGATCGGACGACCGCGTCCCGATCGGCTCGCTGGGACGCGCCAGGAGGCGGGCCGAAGCGGCCAGGGAAGCGGTGTCCGGCACCGCACCGGGCCCCACCGCGCCCCTGCCGGAACAGAGCGAGCCCGCCGAGCCGCCGACAGCCGAGCCGCCGACAGCCGAGCCGCCGACAGCCGAGCCGGACCGGTCCGAGGGGCCCGATGGTTCCGTTTCCGGTGGTTCCGGTTCGGATGAACCGCGAGAAGCCGCAGCCGACACAGACGCTGGAAGCGACACAGGCGGCGCCCGCGACGGAGCTGACACAGCCGACACAGCCGACGGAAGCGACGATCAGGCCGAGCCCGCGGCGGAGGAGAACCCGGCAGCGGCGGCCGGCCCGGAGCCGCTCGCCGAGCGGAGCCCGTCCGAGGAGCCCGCGAGCGAGTCCACGCCGAGCGAGCCCGCGCCGAGCGAGCCCGCGCCGAGCGAGCCCGCGCCGAGCGAGTCCACGCCGAGCGAGCCCGCGCCGAGCGCGACCGAGGCGCCGGATCGTCCCGACGACGTACTCCCGGCGAAACCGGTGCGGGTGGAATCCGCCGCACCGGCCGACCCGGCTCCCGCCACGCCCCCCGCAACCCCGGGGGCCACGGCATCCCGGGACGTGACGGCCGAGGCGCCGACGGAGCCGGACGGAACCGGAACCGCAGGGGACGAGGCCGCCCAGGTCCCGGACGCCACGGCGACCCCGGACACCTCGGCGACCCCGGACGCCACGGTGGCCCCCGGTGCCCCGGAGGGCCCGGACCCGGCCGAGGTCCCCTACACACCCCTGGCGCCCGTCCCGCTGGATCCCGGACACCGCAGCAGCGAAGCGGAACGGACCGCCTTCCGCGCGCTCGCGGACCGGGGGTGGGACCGGCACGGCGCGGCCGTCGCCAGGTCCCTCGCCCGGCTGCCCGCGCTGCGCGGCAAGGAACAGGAGGCGGCCCGCGCCGACCTGATCGCGCTGCGGATGTATCTGCTCACCCCCGAAGGCCCGTTGAGCCATGGCGCGGTGGTCCGGGCGCTGCGCGAGTACGAGCCCGACATGCTCCCGTACGGCGCCTGCGTGGCCTCGGCGCTGAACAGGCTGCCGTCCTACCGGGGCGCCGTGCTGCGCGGCACGGGCAGCGACCCGGCAGCCGGCGCGGCCCTGCCCCGCCCGGGGACGCTGCTGCGCGATGCCGCCCTGCTGAGCACCACGCCGCTCGACTCCGCCCGTGCGGCCACGACGCCGGGCGGGAGTTACGTCATCTGGTCGGTGGCGGGCCGCCGAGTCCGGCAGCTGGCCGACCACAGCCGTGGGCTCGAGGAGGTGGTGTTCGCCCCGGGGACCCTCTTCCGGGTGCTGGACGTCCGCCGCGACGGCCCGTCCGTACAGATCTTCCTGCGTGAACTGACCGGTCCTGCCACGGCGGCCGCGCCCGATCCCGACGCGGATCGTGCCGTACTCGCCCGGCTGGACGAAGCCGTGCACGGGCTCCCGACGGCACCCGAGGGCACCGGCCACTGGCCGGAGCGCTGCGTCGGAGCCGTGGGCGCCGGGCCGTGACGCGACACCCACCCATAGACGAGTAGGGGAATTGCATGGCACGTGAGCATGATCCTTCCAACGAAATACCGTCACCGTCCGGCCCGTCCGCCGGTGCATCCGGGAAGTCCGGCAACTCGCCGGTGTCGGTCCGCCGGGCCGTCACGATGCGAGGAGCGGCCGGGGACCCGGGCGGCGCGCTGACGCCGGGCGGCCGTACGAACGCCCCGTCACCGTCCCCGTCGTCCCCGTCCTCCGAGGTCGCGGGCGCCGACGAGGCGACGACCGGCACCGGCGAAGCAGGCGCCGGCACCGTCATCGGCGCCCCGGTTCCGTCGGCCACCGCCGCGGCTTCCCCCGAGCCCGCGGAGTCTGCGGAGTCTGCGGAGTCCTCCGGGTCCTCCGGCTCCGCCGAGTCGGCGTCCTCCGCGTCCGCCCCGGAGACCGGCACGCCGCCGGCCGTCAGAACGGTCGGCGCGGTGCCCGACGCGCCCGACGCACCGGACGCGGCCGTGGCGGCGGCAGCGGCCGGCAGCGGTGGTGCGGGCGCGAATGCGCACTCGGAGGGCGAACCGCCCGGCCGCCGCCCCAAGAAGCCGATGCTGGCGGCTGCGGCGATCGCCGGCGCGATCCTGATCGCGGTCCCGTTCCTCGTAGCCGGACAGGACGACCGTGAGCCCGAGCGGACCCGGACGCAGAACGCGGCAGGCACGGTCCTGGGCAGCGAGCGCTCAGCCGTACCGGACACGTACACGAGCGAGTCGCCGACCCCCTCCGTCAAGCCGAGCAAGAAGGTGAAGGAGAAGGAGAAGGAGAAGCAGGCCGTGCCGCCGGCCACGCAGCAGACGCTCACGCCTTCCCCGAGCGCGTCCGAGAAGGCCAAGGTCAAGCCCAAGCCCAAGACGAAGCCCAAGCCCAAGCCCAAGCCCAAGGAGCTGACCGGGGCGGAGAAGCTCCGCCGGTGGGCCAACGGCCGTTCGGGTGTGCAGAACACGGTGATCAAGAACGCGTCGACGTCCCGGTGCGTGGACATCGCGAACTACGGCAAGGGCAAGCCGACCGCTCCGGTCAACCAGTACCCGTGCAACTCCACGGCCGCCGACAACCAGCTGTGGAGTCTGGACATCGTGCACAAGAGCGGCGGGCCCCAGAACGCTCCCGTCTTCCTGATCCGCAACAGCAAGGACGGGCTCTGCCTGGACGTCAGCTACTACAAGGCCAGGCCGGCGGGCTCGAAGGTCAGCGAGTACCACTGCCGCCCGGCCGGCGACAACCAGCTCTGGTGGCTCGACCCCCGCGGGGACGGGACGAACTGGATCCGTAACGTCGTCAGCAACGACCTGTGCCTGCGCCCGACCGGCGGCGCCTCCGCCGGCAACGACGCCCGGCTCGAAATCGCCCCGTGCGGTGTCGGCGACCACTGGATCGTCTGAGGATCTGCTCCGACGGACCGATGGCAAACCGCCCCTACCTGTGCACGCAGGTAGGGGCGGTTCCCCGTTGCGGTGGCGGAGGGAACCGAACCCGCTCGGGTGACCCGCTCACCTGCGGTTCCTGCCTTGGCCACTCGGCCGGGACATCGCAATCACCCAGGTCTCAGTGCCGCACATCGAATGCGATACCAAATCGCTCACGGACCCCGAGAAGCGGACCGATCCCGGCTACGTGGCCTTTGCCGCGCTCGTCATCAGGGCTGCGAAGTTGTCGTGCCGCGTGGGGCCGGTGCCGTCACCCGGCCACCATTCGTACGCGGTCCACTCACCGTTCTCCCCGGCACTGTCGGCATGCAGCACCCAATGACCGCTGCTGTCGCCGTCCTCGTCGTTCGAGATCATGAGGCATCGCTCGAATTTGTCGAGATGCTCGGCGAAATATCCCGAATCCGGAGACGACCAGGATTCGAGGATGTCGGTCAGGTCGGGAAACCACCCGATCTCGTCGACCTGGAGCAGATCGAGCTCGTCGATGCTGTTCCAGCCGTTGCTGGTCAGCAGGAAGTTCCGGTACGACGGAGGCAGCCGGACCCCGAGTCGCTCTTCCGTAGCCAGCACGGCCTGCTCGCTCGCCGGCTCGTAACCAAGCCATCCGGCATCCCGTTGGGCCTCGCTCAGCATGTACTGTGACCGCCCGTCCGCCTCGGCGGTACGGAGATAGTCGGAGTTCAGGAAGGTGGAACTGTAGTCACTGAGCAACCTGTGCCAATCAGCGACAGTCAACGGGGACGGTTCCACGGCTGAATTCCTTCGGTAGGACAATGAGTCCCAGGCATTCTCGCACCGGTCCGCATTGGCCGACCAGGCCATAGGAGGGTGCCCGGGAACCGCTTACCGGCAGCCTTCCCAGCCGTGCTCCCAGGTTCCGTCATGCACACCGGCTACCCCGTACGCACAACAGCACGGCCGGAACCCGTGACGTAACGCAGTGAAGGGGCAGACCCAAACGGGTCTGCCCCTTCATCCATCTGCGGTAGCGGAGGGATTTGAACCCTCGGTGAGTTTCCCCACACTCGCTTTCGAGGCGAGCTCCTTCGGCCGCTCGGACACGCTACCGAGAGAGAGCTTAGACCATCTCGGCCGTGCGTCGAAATCCGATTCCCCGCCGGACTGCCCCGAGGCGGGGACGCCAGGTCAGCGGTGGCGGAAGAAGGCGGTGAGAGGGGCCGCGCAGTCGGCTTCCAGCACTCCGGGGATCACCTCGGGGCGGTGGTTGAGCCGGCGGTCGCGCACGACGTCCCAGAGCGAGCCGGCCGCGCCGGCCTTTTCGTCCCGGGCCCCGTAGACGACCCGGGCCACCCGGGACTGCACCAGGGCGCCCGCGCACATCGTGCAGGGCTCCAGGGTGACCACCAGGGTGCATCCGGACAGCCGCCATTCGCCGAGCGCGGCGGCGGCCCGGCGGAGGGCGAGGATCTCGGCGTGGGCGGTCGGGTCTCCGGTCGCCTCGCGTTCGTTGTGTCCCGCGGCGAGCAGCGTGCCGTCCGGGGCGAGGACGACGGCGCCGACCGGCACATCGCCGGCCGCCGCCGCCCGGTCGGCCTCGTCCAGGGCACGGCGCATGGCCACCCGCCACGGGTCCCGTACGGGATCGCGCGGTGCGTCGAGCGGTTGGGGCGGGTCCTGCGGGTGCGGTGCTTCGGTCACCCGCGGACCTTAACGGACGGTCTCCAGGACCTCGGCCGCTCCCAGCGCGTCCGCGATCTCCACCAGTGCGTCCGACCGCAGCATCAGCAGCTCCGCCTCGGGAAGCCCGAGGTCGGACAGGAGCCCGGTGTCACCGAGCGGGCCTGCCGGTACGGCGTCGAGTCCGTCGTCGTCGTTGTCGTTGTCGGGGGCGTTGTCCGGCTCGTCGTCCTCAGTGCCGTCGAGTCCGACGAGCTCTTCGAGGGCGGCAATCGAGTCCTCGGCCCCGGGTTCGCGGCCGAGCAGTTCATCGGTGAGCAGGATCTCCCCGTACGAGGAGCGGGTGGCGGCGGAGGCGTTCGAGACGTAGATACGCGGGTCCTCCTCACCGTCCACCCGGATGACGCCGAACCAGGCGTCCTCCTGCTCGATGAAAACGAGCACCGTGTCCTCGTCAACCGAGGCCTCACGGGCCAGATCCGTCAGATCGGACAGGGTCTCCACATCGTCGAGATCCGTGTCGCTCGCTTCCCACCCGTCTTCGGTGCGCGCGAGCAGTGCGGCGAAGTACACCGTGACTCTCCCACTGGTCATAGGGGTGTCGGTCCGGCGGGAGGGCAGTCGGTGGTCCGGCTGTCCTGTGTCCCGCCCATCGGAATCGTGGCAGAAACGAGGGCTTCGCGAGAGCAGTTCGGACGTTGCGTCGGCCATCAGTTCTGTCCGGGGCGGCCACCAGGGGGTTCTTCCGCAGGCCGGACGGCTACCAGCGAAACGTCCTCATCCGCATGGCCTGGCGCATTCGGGCGGCCTTGACCCGCCGCGGCTGGACCCGGTCGCGCAGCGCCTTGGCCTCGTGAAGCTCGCGGAGGAACTGGGCGCGCCGCCTGCGACGCTGCGCGTCGCTCTCCCGCGCGTCGGTGTCCGGCGTGCCGGGCGTGCCCCGTACGTCCTGTGGGTTCCGTACGTCCTGCGGTTTCCGCGCATCCCTGAGGTCGGGCGGGTCCGCCCCGTCCCGTTTCCGCTGTGCCCCGTCCGGCATCGGCTCATCACCCCAAGGCTGGGTCCCTATGCCCCCACCTTCCCCCCGAACGTGTGGTTGATGCCAGCGCACGGGTGCGGGAGGCGCGGCTACTGTGGGTCCCATGCGGATCCACGTCGTCGACCACCCGCTGGTCGCGCACAAACTCACCACCCTGCGCGACAAGCGCACCGACTCCCCGACCTTCCGGCGCCTCGCCGACGAGCTGGTCACCCTGCTCGCGTACGAGGCGACCCGCGATGTGCGCACCGAGCAGGTCGACATCGAGACCCCGGTGACACCCACCACCGGTGTGAAGCTCTCGTACCCCCGGCCGCTGGTCGTGCCGATCCTGCGGGCCGGCCTCGGCATGCTCGAGGGCATGGTGCGGCTGCTGCCGACCGCCGAGGTGGGCTTCCTGGGCATGATCCGTGACGAGGAGACGCTGCAGGCGTCCACGTACGCGTCCCGGATGCCGGAGGACCTCTCGGGCCGCCAGGTGTACGTCCTGGACCCGATGCTGGCCACCGGCGGCACCCTGGTCGCGGCCATCCAGGAGCTGATCAAGCGCGGCGCGGACGACGTCACCGCCGTCGTCCTGCTCGCCGCGCCCGAGGGCGTCGAGGTGATGGAGCGCGAGCTGGCGGGTACGCCGGTCACCGTGGTCACCGCCTCGGTCGACGAGCGCCTCAACGAGAACGGCTACATCGTGCCGGGCCTGGGCGACGCGGGTGACCGGATGTACGGCACCGTCGACTAGGCGGAGCGCCCGCCCCGCGCGGTCCTCGTCCTGCTCAGCAGGAGGACGGCGCGGGGGAGGGCTTGAGCAGGGCGGTCAGGGCGGTGGAGGCCGCCTGCGGCGTGCTGAACGCCTTGAACTTCGTGCCGATGATCAGATCGACGTCCGCGGTCCTGCGGGCGTCGGTCTTCGTCGCGGCACCCGGCAGCTGTGTGCCGAGCACCGGGAAGGTGCCGTTGACCGCGGTCGGAGCGCCCAGCAGTATGCCGGTCCCGGCGACCTTCTTGTCGTACGCGGCGGTGGCGTTGCCGACCTTGCCGATCGCGAACCCGCGCTTCTTCAGCTCATCGGCCGCCGACTTCGCGAGCCCGCCGCGCGGGGTCGCGTTGTAGACGTTCACCTTGATCTTCCCGGGCTTCGGCAGCGCCACGGCGGGCGCGGACGGCTTGGCGGACGGGCAGTCCGCCTTGCGGTCGGCCGCGCTGGCCGTCTTGTCGCCGCCCGTGAAGACATCGATGAGCTGCAGCGTGCCCCATCCGGCCACCGCCAGGGCGACCACGGAGGCGGCGGTCGCGAGGACCAGTTTGCTGCGGCGGCGGGGGCGCCGCATGCGCGGGTACTTGTCACCCGTGATGCGGTACTTTCCGCCCATGCCTGGGGGAGTGAGCATGCTCATGGGCGCAGCGTAGTGCGACCCGGTGATGATGCCTACTAAATGATCAATGGATCGCACCCGTCCGAGTGGGAAAGCACCCGAACGAACCCCGAACGGACCCCGGACGAGTTTCGAACGAAGCCCGAACGAACCTCGAACAGTCTTCCGGGCGGGCGGGCCCGCAACGGGCCGGTGCGACGGTGTGGTGCCTCAGCCGAGTTCGAGCACGCGGGCGTGCAGTACCTGGCGCTGCTGGAGCGCGGCCCGGACCGCGCGGTGCAGTCCGTCCTCCAGGTAGAGGTCGCCCTGCCATTTCACGACGTGCGCGAACAGGTCGCCGTAGAAGGTGGAGTCCTCGGCGAGGAGGGTCTCCAGATCCAGCTGGCCCTTCGTGGTCACGAGCTGGTCGAGGCGGACCGGGCGCGGCGCGACATCCGCCCACTGCCGGGTGCTTTCCCGGCCGTGGTCTGGATAAGGCTGCCCATTTCCGATGCGCTTGAAGATCACACGGAAAGCCTACCGGCCAAGGGCCTCCGGGCGCAGCCATGGAGCTGGACTGCATCACCGGGCACAAGGCATATAAGAGGCTATGGCGGGATTTCGTGCGTCGGACGGGTACGCCTATTTCGCCTTGGCGGCGGCCTTCGCCGCCTTGGCCGCCTGCTTGGTCTCCTGCTTGTACGCCCGGACCTCGGCGAGCGAATCGGGGCCGGTGATGTCGGCGACCGAGCGGTGCGAGCCGTCCTCCCCGTACGGTCCGGCCGCCTCGCGCCAGCCCGGCGGCCGGACGCCGAACTGCTTGCCCAGCAGCGCCAGGAAGATCTGCGACTTCTGGGTGCCGTACCCGGGCAGCGCGTTCAGCCGCTTGCGCAGCTCGGCCCCGGTGGCGGCATCGCTCCACACCGCGCTCGCCACACCGTCGTACTGCGCCACCAGGTACTGGCACAGCTGCTGCACCCGCTTGGCCATGGAGCCCGGATAGCGGTGCAGCGCCGGCTTCGCGGTGAACAGCTCGGCGAACGCCTCGGGGTCGTAGGTGGCGATCTCATGGGCGTCCAGATCGTCCCCGCCCATCCGCTGCGCCAGGGCGTACGGGCCCGAGAAGGCCCACTCCATCGGCACCTGCTGGTCCAGCAGCATGCCCACCAGGGCCGCGAGCGGACTGCGCGCGAGGAACTCGTCCGCCTCCGGCTGCTGGGCGATCCGGAGGGTGATGTCTCGTCCGTTGTCGCTCTTGGTCATGGCCCGATCATCGCGAGAGCGGGGTGTGACGGCCAGCACCATCACCGTGGGCGGAGCGGTTCGTTGCCGATTGCAGCCGTTTGCCGCCACTTTCCGTTGTTCTCGTCACCAGGCGCCGTGGTGGGCCACCCCCAGGACGAGGGAGGCGACGGCCAGTAGCAGGAAGGCGGCGGGCAGCCAGTACCCGTGGTCGCGGGCGCGCAGATGGACGGCGATGGCCCCGATGAAGAACAGCGCGAGCCCCACGGCGGCGGCCGTGCCGATCAGCGGGACGCCGAAGCCGACGAGCAGCCCGGCGGCCCCCGCCGCCTTGAGCACACCCAGCCCGAACAGCGAGGAGGCGGGCACTCCCGCCTTCTCCATGTTGACGAGGATCGGCTCGTAGCGGCGGAAGTCGAATATCGCGGACATGAGGTTGATGGCGGCGGTCAGCGCGGTGACCACGGCGTAGAGGACGAACAGCATGGTGCTTCTCCCGTCTTTCGTTGTCGGGGTGCTCAGCCGTGGGCGGCGGGCGGCAGCTTGTCGGGGTTGGCGACGTTGTAGATGTCGCTGATCCGTTCACCGTCCGGTGCCAGGTCGAGGACCATCACGGCGAACGGGGTGTCGCCGCTGAACAGCACCGCCGCAGGGTCGCCGTTGACCTGCCGGTAGGCGATCTCCAGGCCCTCGCGGTGCGAGGCGCGGGAGATCAGCAGCCGGGCGACGTTGTCGCTGCCGTGCACCGGGAGCGGCCCGGCCGCCGGGGACTTCCCGCCGCCGTCGGCCCAGAGCGTGACGTCGGGGGCGAGCAGCCTCATCAGCGCGGCCAGGTCGCCGCCGAACACCGCGTCCAGGAAGCGTTCGGTGACCCGCCGGTGCAGCAGCGGATCGGGGCGGTGGCGCGGCCGGCGGGCCTGGACGTGGTCGCGGGCGCGGTGGGCCAGCTGCCGTACGGCGGCGGGGCTGCGGCCCAGGATCCCGGCCGTCTCGGTGTGCGCGTAGCCGAACACCTCGTGGAGGATGAAGACGGCGCGCTCCAGCGGGCTCAGTGTCTCAAGGACGACGAGCATCGCCATCGACACGGACTCGGCCCGCTCCGCCCGGCCGGCGGTCTCGTCGTCCGGGGGCGGCGGCGCGTCGGCGTCCGAGACGAGCGGTTCGGGCAGCCACGTACCGACGTACGTCTCGCGGCGGCGGCTGATGGCGGCCTGGCGCGAGAGGGCCTTGTTCACGGCGATCCGTACGAGGTAGGCGCGCGGGCTCTCGATCGGTCCGGCGTCGGACGCCTGGTGGCGGGCGGTCCAGGAGAGCCAGGTCTCCTGGAGCACGTCCTCGGTGTCGGTGACGCTGCCGAGCATGTTGTAGACGAGTGAGAACAGCAGCTCGCGGTGGTCGACGAACACCTCGGTGGCATCGTCGGGACCGGGGCCCGGGTCGGTTCCGGGCCGGGGGCCGGGGGCGGGGTCGGACATCAGGTGCCTCCTGTCGCGGTTACACCCTGAGAGCGCTGCCGGGGGCAGGAGTGTGACATCGGCGCGGGAGCGGACGGGGGACGAGTCCCTCAGCCGCCGAGCCGGTCCGCGCGTCCGCGCAGGTAGCGGGCCTCGGGGAGGCTCAGCGTCGCGGCGGCCGCCGCCAGGTAGGCGGCGCGGGCCCCGGCCGGGTCGCCGGCCCGCTCCAGCAGGTGGGCGCGGACCGCGTCGAGCCGGTGGTTGCCCGCGAGCCGGTCCGCGAGCGCGTCGGCCTCGGCCAGTCCGGCCGCAGGGCCGTGCACCATCGCGACGGCGACGGCCCGGCCCAGTTCGGCCATCGGTTCGGGGGCGAGGCGCACCAGGACGTCGTACAGCGCGAGGATCTGCGGCCAGTCGGTGTCCTCGGTACGAGGCGCCTCGTCGTGCAGTGCCGCGATGGCCGCCTGCACCTGGTACGGCCCGGCCGGGCCCTCGTGCAGCGCCTCCTCGACGAGGGCGGTGCCCTCGGTGACGGCCGCCCGGTCCCAGCGGGTGCGGTCCTGCTCGTCGAGCGGGACCAGCTCGCCGTCCGGCCCGGTGCGCGCGGCGCTGCGGGCGTCGGTCAGCAGCATCAGTGCCAGGAGCCCGGTCACCGCACCGTCCCGGGGCAGCAGCCGGCGCACCGAACGGGTCAGCCGGATCGCCTCCCGGGCCAGTTCGGCGCGGTGCAGGGCGCGGCCGGAGGTCGCCGTGTACCCCTCGTTGAAGATCAGGTAGAGCACCTGGAGCACGGCACCCAGCCGCCCGTCGCGGTCCGCCGGACCCGGCTGGACGAAGGCCGCACCCCGGATTCTCCGCTTCGCCCGGCTGATCCTCTGAGCCATCGTCGCCTCCGGCACCAGATGCGCCCGGGCGATCTCGGCGGTGGTCAGTCCGCCGACCGCCCGCAGCGTCAGCGCGATCTGCGCGGCCGGGGCCAGCTCCGGATGGCAGCACAGGAACAGCAGGGTGAGGGTGTCGTCCTCGGACGGCGCCCGGCCCCCGCCCGCCGCGGGCTCGTCGGGCGGCGGCGCGGTGAACGCGTCCCTGGGCGTGAGCGCCGCAGCCGTCTCCTCACGCGCCCGCCGCGCCTCGTCGCTGCGCAGCCGGTCCACGAGCCGCCGCGAGGCCACCCTGATCAGCCAGCCGCGCGGATTGTCCGGCACCCCCTGCTCCGGCCACTGCCGGGCGGCGGCGAGCAGCGCCTCCTGCACCGCGTCCTCGGCCGGGTCGAAATGCCCGTACCGGCGTACCAGCGCGCCGAGGACCTGCGGGGCGTGCAGCCGCAGCAGGTCCTCGACCTCGCTCGTACGTCTCACACATCGCCTCCGAGGTCGTCCACGGGCCGGATGACCACCGCGCTGTCGGGGGTTCCGGTGGGCGCCGGACACCGCGCGACGCGCGCGGCGATCTCGGTGACCCGTTCCAGGCTCTCGCAGTCGAGGATCCAGTACCCGGCGAGCAGCTCCTTCGTCTCCCCGTACGGACCGTCGGTGATCACCGGACGGCCGTTCTCGCCCGCCCGGACGAACCGGGCCCTGGCCGGTTCGGTCAGCCCGTTGGCGTCGACGAGCTCACCGCTCTCGGCGAGATCGTCGTTGACCGCGCCCATGAACGCGAACATGGCCTGCACGTCCTTCTCGCTCCAGGCCGGAACACCGGCGCTCGCGTTGCCGCGCATCGCCTCGTAGCCGGCCTGCGAGCCCCGCACCATCACCATGTACTTCATCGTTGCGCTCCCTGTGTCCCCGCCGCCCCTCGTGGGCGGCTTTCACAGGGGACGTCGGAACCGCCGGACGGTCCTCGACACCGCGCCGCAGATTTCTCGCGGAAACCCGAAAAGCTCCCGGAACAGCCCACCCGGGGGCCGTCCGGGAATCCCCCGGACGGCCCCCGCGCGGGCACGTCGCGTGTTCAGACGGGCACCGGCGCATCCGATGCCGCAGGCGGTGCGGCAGGTGCGGCCGGTGCGGAGATCTGTTCCGGGGACCGGCGCCCGGTGCGGCGCTCGGCCTGCGGAAGATGCGCGATGACGTGTGCGTGGAAGCGGTCCACCGCGTCGTCGACGCTGCGGATGAAGCCGGATTCGGCGCTGCCTCGTGAGCCGCCCATGCCCTTGAAGAGGGAGAGCCGGAAGCCCGCGATCCGGCTGCCGTCCTTGGGGAGCATGTCGCCCGGCTCGGGCCGCAGGCGCTCCAGGGTCCCGCGCGGGCCGCTGTGCCCCTCGACGAGCGTCTCGACGTGGAGATCGGCGGGTGCCTCGGCCAGCTGACGCATCAGCCGCTTGGCCGAGGTGAGGGGGTACGCGCCCTCCGGCACCGGGATCTCCACCGAGGTGCGCAGTTTCCCGGTCCGGAGATCCGCGGTGATCGTGATGACGCCGGGCGAACCGTCGACGCGCAGGCCTGCGGTGAGCCGCCCCTCCTCGCAGAGCTGTGCGGCGAGCGCCGCCCGCCGGGACTGCGGGGTGGTGCCGCGCGGGGCGCGTTGCACGGGGAGAGCCTTCTGGCCCAGTTGTCCGCCGAGCCGCAGGCATACCTGGCGGATGAGCCGTTCCCAGCTCTCGACGACCTCGACGGCGCGTGGATCGTCCTGGCCGAGCGTCTCCGTGTCGATGCCGTTGCGTACGGGCACCCACGACGCGCCCATGTTCTGGAAGCCGTGGCAGCCCGAGTTCTCGTGCTGGAGGTAGTGCAGGAGCTCCTGAAGGAGCCAGGCGTGCGCGGCGTTTCCGACACCCTCGTGCCGGATCAGCATGTGCGCCTGATGGGCCACCTCGGCCCAGGACAGGTGCCAGAGCGCGACCTTGTGCTTGCGCCGCCCGTCGGTCTTGACGTCGACGAGTGGACTGCCCTCCAGGGCCACGTCGTTGGACAGCGTGATGGCGGCCTCGTAACCGCGCCGGGCGGCGATGTCCATGTAGTTCTGGACCTGCTCCGACTTCAGTCCGTTCCCGTTCGTCTTCGTCTCGACGAGGGCGGTCCACAGCTTGCCGGCCCGTTCCACCCGGATCACCCCGTCCGGGCGCTTGGGGGTGTCCCCGTGCGGGAGCGAGACCTCCGTGAACGTCTCCATGCGACCGGCCGGTGCGCCGAACGCCGCTGTGAGCCTGCGCCCGAACTCCGGCACCTGCGCCATCACCGACAGCAGTACGGAGGTGGCCCGCACCTCCCGCTCCTTGTCGCTCTTGAGCGACGGTGCGGGAAACAGCCGCGCCGACCTCCAGGTGTCGTTCTCGGCCAGCGTCTTCTTCGCCACGGCCGGAAGCGTCACCTTCTTCTTCGCGGTCCTGGGGCCGCGGGTGCGCTTGGGCGGCGCGGCCGCCGGGTCCGCACCCCTGTCAGCGACGGCCGCGGCCTCGCCGGCCGGCATGCGGGGCGGCGGGACGGCATGCGGGGCGGAGGCCGGCGCGAGGGGCTCGTCGGCCGGGGACGAGGGCCGGTCCATGAGCCCCGGCACGTTCGCGGTCCCGCCGTCGGCGCGGCCCGGCTCCCCGTTCTCCTCCTCGTGCTCGCCCTCGTCGTCGACATCGATACCGAAGTCCGTGGCCAGGCCCGCCAGTCCGGTCTCGTATCCCTGGCCGATGGCCCGGTACTTCCACTCCGTGCCGCGCCGGTAGAGCTCACCGAAGATGAAGGCGCTCTCCACCCCGGCGTCGCCGATCGAGAAGCCCAGCAGCACTTCCCCGGTGCGGTCGGCGACCGTCATCCGCAGATCGTCGAGTTCGCCGAACCGGGAGCCGCCGTACCGGCTGGCGGCGACCACGAGACGTTCCACATCGGCGGGGACGGCGGTCAGGTCGAGGCTGATGCGGTCCTCGCTCCCGCTGTCCGTCGGAGTCTTGCCCAGCAGGTGCACGCTGCCGTCGTCCGCTGCCGGGTTGTTGTAGTAGAAGAAGTCGGCGTCGCTGCGGACCTTTCCGTTGGCGTCCAGCAGCAGCACGGAGACATCGGCGTCGCCGTCCCCCGCGTTGCTGCTCCAGCTCAGACTCGCGATGACCGACCCGGCATCGTCACTCAGCTCCGCCAGGCCGACATTGGCGCCCTTGCTCAGCTCCCGCATACGGTTCCCGCCCCCCAGAAAACGCGCCACCGCGTCGGGGACGTGCCCTGGCGGCGGCCACATGGTGATTCGTTACGCAGCGCAACTCGCCGCACACCAGAGGAACGGTAGCGCTGATATGTGGCAGACGTGAAGGAATCGTGAACTCCGGATGCGGTACTGCGGTCCCGCTCCGAGCCCCGCCACGGCCGGTCCCGTCACCCGAAGATGAGCACGGCCGCGATCGCCACGAGGACCAGGCCGAGGGACGACCCCACCACGCAGCCGACCTGGTTCGTCCGTTCGGTGAGCCGGTCCGGCCAGGGGCGGGGTCCCGCGCCCGGCACGAAGGGAGGCCGCCCGCCCGGCGCGACGGGGGCCGCTTGCCCCGGTGCGGCGGGGGCCGCTTGCCCCGGTGCGGCGGGGGAGGCCGCTTGCCCGGTGCGGCCGGGCAGGGTCGCCCGCCCGCCGCGCTTCAGGGGCGGGTGGCTGCGTCCTCGCCCAGCCGCTCGCGCAGGGTGCCGGCGAACTCCTCGGCCCGCCCCAGCTGCTTGCGCAGGTCGGCGACGCGCTCGGCGGCGGCCTGCTCGAAGTGACGTACCCGGTCCAGGAGTTCCTCGCGCTCGGCGCCCGCCGGGGCCGGGGTCGCGTCCAGGTGATCGGTGGCGTCGAGGAGGTCCCGCATCTGGTCGAGGGTGAATCCGAGCGGCTTCATGCGCCGGATCACCATCAGACGGGCCACGTCGGTCTCCGTGTAGAGGCGGAAGCCGCCCCGGGAGCGGGCCGAGGGGATGACCAGGCCGGTCTCCTCGTAGTGCCGGATGGTGCGCAGCGACAGCTCGGTCCGCGCGGCGACCTCGCCGATCTGCATGTGCTCGCTGCTCACGCGGGCGCCTTCCTCGTCTGTCGTCGGGGCCGGGTGCGGCCTGCGCCCATCTCTACCGTAACGTTAGAGTAGAGTGAGCGGCTGTCAGGGTTGAACCACCACCGTTGCGTGTTCATGGTGCGGGACGGGTCCACCGGTCACCAAAAGCCGTACCGGGACCGATGGCGCCCCCGGAGCGGCCCGGTACCACCGCAGCCCCTGGTCCCCAGCCCGATCGACCCCAGCCCCTCTCCGGCCCCAGTCCGCCGGTCGCGGGCTTCGCGGACTGCCGCCCCGGCCGTCCGTACCGTTCCGCACGCCCCTTGGTGACGCCGGGTGGGCCCGAGCACGACAGGTTCCGCTTCCCTTGACTTCCTCCGCACTGTCCCCGGCCGCGCGGCTGCGCGGTCTGCGTCCCGACTGGCTGTCCGACCCGAAGGTCTGGCGCACCGAGGTGCTTGCCGGACTGGTGGTCGCGCTCGCGCTGATCCCGGAGGCGATCTCGTTCTCGGTCATCGCCGGGGTCGACCCCGCGATCGGCCTCTTCGCGTCGTTCACCATGGCCGTGACCATCTCGGTCGTCGGCGGGCGCCGCGCGATGATCTCCGCCGCGACCGGCGCCGTCGCCCTCGTCATCGCCCCGCTCAACCGCGAACACGGGCTGGGCTACCTGGTGGCGGCGGTGATCCTGGCCGGCGTCTTCCAGATCATCCTCGGGGCGCTGGGCATCGCGAAGCTGATGCGGTTCGTGCCCCGCAGCGTGATGGTCGGCTTCGTCAACTCCCTGGCCGTCCTCATCTTCATGGCCCAGGTCCCGGAGATGCACGACGTGCCCTGGCCCGTCTACCCGCTGATCGCCGGCGGACTGGCCCTGATGGTGTTCTTCCCGAAGGTCACCAGGGTGGTCCCGGCCCCGCTCGTGTCCATCGTCATCCTCACCGTGATCACGGTCGCCGCGGGCATCGCGGTGCCGACCGTGGGCGACAAGGGGGAGCTGCCGTCCGCGCTGCCCGTACCGGGCCTGCCCGATGTGCCCTTCACCCTGGACACGCTGACCACCGTCGCCCCCTACGCGCTCGCGATGGCGCTGGTCGGCCTGATGGAATCGCTGATGACGGCCAAGCTGGTCGACGACATCACCGACACCCACTCCTCCAAGACCCGCGAGTCCATCGGCCAGGGCATCGCCAACATCGTCACCGGTTTCCTCGGCGGCATGGGCGGCTGCGCCATGATCGGCCAGACGATGATCAACGTGAAGGTCTCCGGCGCCCGCACCCGCCTGTCCACGTTCCTGGCGGGCTCGTTCCTGATGGTGCTGTGCATCGTCTTCGGCCCGGTCGTCTCCGACATCCCCATGGCCGCGCTGGTCGCCGTCATGGTCATGGTGTCCTTCGCGACCTTCGACTGGCACTCCATCGCCCCGAAGACCCTGAAGCGGATGCCCGCCGGGGAGATCGCCGTCATGGCCGTCACTGTGGCCTGCGTGGTCGCCACCCACAACCTCGCCATCGGCGTCGTCGTCGGCACCGTCACCGCGATGGTCGTCTTCGCCAGACGCGTCGCCCACCTGGCCGACGTCACCGCCGTCGTCGACCCCGACGGCACCCAGGTCGTCTACTCGGTCACCGGCGAACTCTTCTTCGCCTCGTCCAACGACCTGGTCACCCGGTTCGCCTACGCCACCGACCCCGACAAGGTCGTCATCGACCTGACGGCCACCCACATCTGGGACGCCTCGTCCGTCGCGGCGCTCGACGCGATCGAGACCAAGTACGCCCAACGCGGCAAGAGCGTCGAGATCATCGGCCTCAACCAGCCCAGCGCCCGGATCCACGAGCGGCTCAGCGGCGAACTCACCGGCGGCCACTGACCCCGCGCGCCCGCTCCGGGCCCGGCTCTCAGTGGCTCGCCTCGGGGGAGCGGGACCTGTCACGTACGGCCGTCCCCGCCCACCGGGCGAGGCCCGCCACGTTGCGCGGGCAGCGCCAGCGGGCCTCCGCGCCGGTGTCCTCGCCCGTTCCGTCGAGGTCCTCCCACCGGTACTCCGAATCGCCGGCGACCAGCGACAGCAGCATTTCGAAGGACTCGAGGAGGCCGTCGAGATCGTCGTCGTCGCACGGATGGGCGTCGTGGCCGCACGAGCCACCCGCCGTTTCCGCATCCGAGGCAGCGGCCAGCAGCGCCACCGAGGCCCGGTCCGCGACCTCGGGTTCCGCGTCCCAGATCGCGTGGCCGTACATCAGCACCAGCCCCAGCGTGAAGAACATGGTCGTGTCCGGGTCCCGGGGCACGGCGGCTCGCGCCCGGTCGAGCCGCTCCACACAGCTCAGCACGGTCTCGTCGTGCTCCCCCAGGTAGTACCCCTGCCGGATCGACTCCCAGTCGTCGGCCAGTTCCTGCGCGTCGGCAATCATGATCCGTACGACGCCCGGTCCTCGACGGCAGTTCCGCCCAGGGCCTTTCGTTACGCGGCCGCCGGTCCGCCGCCCGACCGCAGGGTCAGCACCGTGATCTCGCTCGGCGCGAAGACCCGGAACGGCGGCCCCCAGAATCCGCTGCCCCGGCTGGTGTAGAGCTGGGTCCGCTCCCCGTGCCGGCTCAGGCCGCTCACCACCGGCTGGTCGATCCGGACGAGGAAGTTGAACGGCCAGATCTGGCCGCCGTGGGTGTGCCCGGAGATCTGCAGGTCGATGCCGGCGGCAGCGGCCTGCGGGATGAACTTGGGCTGGTGGGCGACGAGCAGGACCGGCTGGTCCGGGCCCGTCCCGGCCAGCGCGCCGAGCAGGTTCGCGCTGTGACCGGCCAGGCCGGAGGACTCCGCGGTCACGTCGTCCACGCCCGCCAGCACGAGGGAGTCCCCACCGCGCTCCACCACGACGTGGCGGTTGTGCAGGGGTTCCCACCCCAGTTCCGCCATGCGGTCCAGCCAGCCCTGGGCCTCGCTGCCGTACTCGTGGTTCCCCGTGACGTAGACCTTGGCCAGCCGCGACCGGACCTCGCCGAGCGGCGCGGACTGCTCCCGGCGCTGGGCGGGGGTGCCGTCGGCGATGTCACCGGCGTGGACCACGACGTCCGCGTCGAGGGCGTTGACCGCCTCGGTGACCTTGGCCGACCAGCCCGCCCGGTCGATCGGCCCGTAGTGCGTATCGGCCAGCACGACGACCCGCGTCCCGTCCAGACCGTCCCCGAGCCGGGGGACGTGGACGTCCAGCCGCTTCACCCGGGGTACGCGCATGGCCTCGTAATGGCCCCAGGCCAGCAGCCCGGCCGAGACCGCGGCGACGGCGACGGAAACGGCCCTGGCCCGGCCGGTGCCGCCGACATCGAGCCCCATCAGCACCAGGTTCACCAGGGCGCCCAGTACCGACCAGGTGAAGAGCACCCAGATCATCCCGAGACTGGTGTCCGCGATGCGAGCGGCCCGGTCCGAGTGCCGGGACCCGTGGCCCGCGATCATCAGGAAGGGGAACGAGACCATCCAGGCGGCGAGTACCACCGTCCCCGCCAGGAAGACCGGCAACGGCCAGTCGGCGCCGGAGGCGAACAGCGTCCACCAGGGCGGGAGACAGAGAACCATGAGGACGAGCAGCACCGCAGCCACCCGCCGCCCCGGAAAACGCCGCCGGCGACTCGCACTCCCGCCGGAAGCCCCGTCGGAAGTCCCGCCCGAAGTCCCGTCCTGAGCCGCGGCCTGAGCCGCGGAGTTCCCCCCGTCCTCAGCCGGCGCCCCGCTCCCACCGGACTCAGGCCCACCGGATTCCGCCCGAAGGCCCGGCTCCGCGCCGATGGATCCGCTGTCTGTCACTTCGCTGCCCCTCACGTCCGTCCGCTCCTCCCATCATCCGGCACGCGGCGGCCGCGGGACCAGGGCTGCCGTGGATCTTCGACGCACACCGACACCGCCCCCGGCAGCCCCGCGAAATCCGTCGTCAGCGGGCCGAGACGCTCCAGACTGGACAGCCTGATGGTCTTCTGGACCCGGCAGCGTTCGTCCAGGACCCGGGTGGGCAGCACGTAGAAGGTCCATTGGCCGAGATCGAGCGGATCGAGCGTCTCCTTGTCCCGGTGGTGCAGCAGGCAGAAGACGTACACGTCCGAGCGGCGCAGCACCTCGGCCGAGACGGCACCGGTCAGGGCGTCCCAGCCGGTGGCCGGCGCGATGTCGAACGAGACCGACGACGGCCGGGACTGCGCCCACGACTGCAGGTAGGCCGTCGACTTCACCTCGATGCGCCACTTTTCGGGCGTACGGATGTCAACCGTGTCCCATTCCCTGCGGGTCCCGGAGGCGGCACCCAACGCCGTGGCCACCAGGTATTCGGCGAGGACGCCACGCATGGTGTTGCTCGCCAGGTCGGAGCACGCCCAGCTCCAGAAGCCGGCGAGTTCGCCCATCGTCTCGCCGGTGGCCGCCCGTATCGGCTCGCTGCCGCTCTTGCGCGTCACGATCAGCGGGCCGAGGCCGGCGCTCATGCTGTCCTCCGGGGCGGCGAGTTGGGACGCCAATCCTGTCAGCAGGCGATGGCAAGGCCCTCGCGCTGTACGGCCACGAAGTACGGCCACGAAGTACGGCCACGAAGTACGGGCGCGAAGTACGCGCCGGGCTCGCGGACGCCGATGTGCGCGGATGCGCGCCGTCGCACGCTGTTGCACGCCGGTCGAAGCCGCTCAGGCGCCGCGTGAGCGCAGGATTCCTTCGACGCCCAGGAGGAAGGTCTCGGCGATCAGCTTCGGGTCGAAGAGGCAGCCGGCGGCCATGGCGCCGTCGCGGAGCATGACGAGGTGCCGGCCGGCTTCGTCGGCGGGCTGGTCGCCGACCTGCGCCAGCATCTCGGTGACGGTGTCCAGGAACCACTGGCGATGGGCCAGGACGGCCCGGTGGATGGGGTGGGCGGGGTCGGGGTATTCGGCCACCGCGTTGAGGAAGGCGCAGCCGCGAAAGCCGGGGCTCTGGATGCCTCCGGTGATGAACCGGCAGACCGCCCGGACCGCGTCGGCCGCCGACTCCGGGCCCGTCCGCGCGCTCTCGGTCCCCGCCCGGATTCCCCGGTCGGCCTGGTCGAGATAGGCGAGGACGAGTTCCTCCTTGCCGGTGAAGTGCCGGTACAGCGTGGCGCGGGTGACCTGCGCCTCCGCGATGATCCGGTCGACGCCGACGGAGTGGATGCCCTCCGCGTAGAAGATTCTGGTCGCCGTGTCGAGCAGCCGCGCCCGCGCCGCCGATGTGCCGCCCCCGCCCTTGCCCTCACTCATGCGGCCAGGTTACCCCCACCCGCGAGGGAGAACGTTCGGTCTTGACAGCGACGGGCCGAGCCCCGACTATCGAAAGAGACCGAACGTTCTCCCTCGCTGCTTGGCAGTCGGGACCAATTCGTTTCCGTGAAAGGAAGCACCGTGGACACCCTCGTCGGTACCGCTCCCACCAGCGTTCCCGCTGCCCTGCGCAAGCTGTACTTCCTGCGCTTCGCGTTCGCCGCGGTCTGGGCGGCCCTGCTGTTCGTGACGGCCGACGAACTGGGCCCGCTCACCGTCGTACTGCTGGTGATCTATCCCCTGTTCGACGTGGCCTGTGCGATCGCCGACATCAGGTCGGCCCGGGTGAACGATCAGCCGGTGCGCGGCCTGTACGTCAACATCACGCTCAGCGCCCTCACCGGCATCGGACTCGCCGCCGCCGCGACCTCCGGGATCCCCGCCGTCCTGCGGGTCTGGGGCGCCTGGGCCGTCACCGCGGGCATCGTCCAGCTCGTCGTGGGCGCCATGCGGCGTCAACTCGGGGGCCAGTGGGCGATGATCGCCAGCGGAGCCATCTCCACGCTCGCCGGCGCCTCGTTCTTCGCCCAGGCGGGCAAGGACGGCGCCTCCCTGAACAACCTGGCCGGCTACGCCTTCCTCGGCGGCGTCTTCTTCCTCGTCTCCGCCCTCCGCCTGGGGCGTGCCCGCAAGGCGTGACGCCCCACCCCGAGGGGTGGCGGGCGTCGACCCGCATCCATCGGCCGGGCTCGCCCACGCCGAAGGGGCCCCGCAGTTCGCTGCGGGGCCCCTTCGACGTATCACCCGGCGGGCGCGGTGGTGGAGGCCCGAGCGCGACGGGGGCCTACGTCCACGCGACGGCCACGACGACCGCGGCCGCCGTGAACGTCCCCACGGAGTAGAAGGCCCAGGGCTTCTTGTCGCGCATGCCCATCAGCGCCGTCACCGCCACCAAGGCGTCCAGGGCCAGCTTCACCCCCATCTTCGCGTCGATCACCGGCAGGTCCAGCGACGAGCGGGTCCATATGAGTCCTGCACCTGTGACCAGCTGGACGACCGCGCTGGTCACCATGTAGCCGCCAGTCACCGGGTCCTTCCCGCGCAGTTGGTAGAAGATGCCGCCCAGAAGCGCGGCGAACCCGAAGAGATGGAACACGAGGAACACGTACCGAAGGGTCTCCATGCCAGTGATCTTTCTTTAGGAACAGCACGAATTGACGATCTTTCACGCGGGAACCGACCACGCCCGCATCCCCTCACGCCGGCCACGGCCACGGCCGACGCCCCGGTGGTCAGCCGCTGAAGTACGCGAGCCGAAGCGGCACGGGGCGGCGAAGGGGGCCGGAACGAGGCGGATCAGGCCGCTGATGATCGTGGCTCTCTCTCGCCACGTGATCCACAGTGCGGCGTTCATCATCAACTCCCTGATCGAGGACTCCCGCACCTGGGACGAGTCGACGCCCCGGTCTTGTGACATCGGCTGATCCGGAGCGTGCGGAAACGCGGGTCGCACGTCGCCACATGCCTGGGGCCTGTCCCGTCCTGCGCGGGCTGCGCGACGCGTTCGGTGCTTGCCTTCGACGACGTCACCCCGGTGGTTGGACGCTCAGAGGCTGTGTGCCGGGGGGCTGCTCCGGCTCGACACGTACCGCCAGGCCGGCAGGGGCTGGCGAGACGGTTCTTCGAGGCTCCGTCGCAGGGAGACGCGGACGAGCTGCAGAGCCTGGATCACCCACGAGCGAGTCGGTTCCGGGCGCTGAGCCAATGCTGCGCCCACTAACGTCGCGCTTTCGTGAAGCGGGCTGTCCGACGGGTGGTCAGGTAAGCGAAAAGTGCCTCTGACCAGCAAGAATGAGGATTGTCGAGGTCC
>NZ_JBICXG010000017.1:0-164512 GCF_043200175.1 Streptomyces sp. NPDC048462 | reverse complement strand
CGGCCGCAACACCGACCACCGAACCCACAGAACCGCCGTCCACATCCAGATCAACGCATCGCCAAGCCCGCCAGACGACTAACCGAACGGCATTGTCCCTAGGGGACAAGTGAAGGGTCTTACCTGATGCCGGGCAGGGCGCAACAGAACGATGCTCGGGACCTCGGACGAGGTGAGGGGCAGTCACTGTGCTGAACAGTCACGCATCGGATGAACGACGCGACCACCGCCGACGGAGGCGGTCGCGCGTGGCCTGGGGCGCGGTGCTGGCCTTAGCGGCCGGCCTCGCCGGTACGGGGCCCGCGAGCGGGGCGCCGACACGGGTCGAGAACGTGGCGACGAGTGCGCCGGGGCCCGCAGGGGCGGGTTCGCACATCGCGTGGAAGCCGTGCGCGGACGACGCCTCGGCGGAGTGCGGCGCACTCTCGGTGCCGGTGGACTGGGGCAGGCCGGACGGCGACCGGTTCGACCTCCAGCTCGCCCGGCGCCGGGCCACGGACCCCGGCGCACGGGTCGGCTCCATGGTGTTCGGGCCGGGCGGGCCCGGTGATTCCGGTGTGGACCGGATCGTTGGCAAAGGCAATATGGGCCGCTTCAGCGACAACCTCCGCAGCAGGTTCGACATCGTCAGCTTCGATCCGCGCGGTGTGGGCCGCAGCAACCCGGTCCGCTGCTCGCAGGAGCTTCTGGACCGCCGCCCGTCACCGCTCATCAGGAGCCGGGCGGAGTTCGACGCCACGCAGAAGTACAACCGCGAGCTGCGGCAGGACTGCCGGAAGCACACCGCGAACGGCCTCTTCGACCACGTCGACAGCCTCAGCACGGTGCAGGACCTCGACGCGGTCCGGGCGGCTCTCGGCGAGGCGTCCCTGACCTTCCACGGCAGTTCGTACGGGACGCTGCTCGGCGAGCTCTACGCGGAGCGGTATCCGGAACGGGTCCGTGCCGTGGTCCTGGAGGCCGTGGTGGACCACAGCCTGGGCACGAGGGAGTTCCTCGCCACCCAGGCCGCCACGCTCCAGGACTCCTTCGACGAGTTCGTCGCGTGGTGCGAACGGACCGGGAGCTGCGCCCTGCACGGCTCGGACGTACGCGCCGTCTGGGCGGACCTGCTGGACCGCGCCGAACACGGGAAGCTCCTCGACGACGGCACGCCGATCCCGCCGTTCGACCTCAACCTCATGGTGATGAAACGGCTGTACGACCCCGAGTGGACGAGGCTGGCCGAATACCTGCACGGCCTGGCGGACAGCGGCCCAGCGAACAACAACCCGGCGAACAGCGACCGGGCGGACATCGGCCCGGCGGACAACGGCCCAGTGGCGAAGCGCCCGGCCGGAACGAACGCGGACGGGCCCGAACCGGCCCTCGGCGCCGACCCGTTCCAGGTCTTCTGCCAGGACTGGAGTCTCCCGGTCGACGGCTACCGGGGCTACACGAAAGAGCTGCGCCGCGTCGGCAGGATCGCCCCGGACATGAAGTACCCCCGCTCTCTCATGTCCGTCTCGGCCTGCCTCGGCGCACCCGAGCCGAACGCCCCGCAGCACCCGCTGAAGGTGCGTACCAGCAGGCCCCTCCTGCTCACCAACTCGCTCCACGACCCGGCGTCCGGCTACAACTGGGCGACCCACGTGGCCGGCCAGCTGGGCAGCAGTGGTGTCCTGCACACCTACGAGGGCTGGGGCCACGGCACGTACGGCAGCAGCACCTGCGCACAGGAGGTGATCGACGCCTACCTGATCTCGCTGAAGGTCCCGGCCCGTGGAGCCAGTTGCCCCGCCGTGGAGCCCGCAGGCTGAGGCGGCGGCAGGGCAGCGGAGATCCGGACGGGCGGACGGCCCGGTTCAGCCGTCCGCCCGCTCCACCGGAATCCACACCTCCGCGTCCGCGTACGCCTCCCAGCGCCCCAGCGTCTCCTTGCCGATGCTCCTGACGAACGCGACGATGGCCGGGGTCGTCCCCTCGTAGACCAGCGGGACCCGGGTCCCGCGCCCCAGCAGCGTGAACCCTCCGGAGGGTCGGGATCCGCGCCCGGCTACTCCGCCTCGAACGCCTGGGCCACCGCGAGGCTGTCCTCGTAGACGTGGTGCCGGGTGACCAGTCCGTCCGCGAACGTGAGGTGCAGGGCGAACCGCGCCCGGTAGGCCCGCCCGGTGGACCGGGCCGTCTGCCGGATCTCCCCGAGCACGACCGCGTCGTCGCCGTCCACCAGGATGCGCTCGACCTCGGTGGCCGCTGCCCCGGGCACGTGGTGCTCGCCCAGCTCGCGGTAGTGGGCGGCGGCGTCGGCCCGGGTGGAGCGGTGCCGGATCCACGGGGTGGCGGCCCGTCCGTGCTCGGCCTCCGGCCAGTCCAGCTTCCAGTCACCGCGCTCGGCGTACAGCTCGGCGATGCGCGCGGGGTCTCCTTCGCCGATCCGGCGAAGCAGCTCCTCCACGGCGGCGCGGGTGGTCGTGGGCACGGGCGTGGAAACGGTAACTGCCATGGCCGATCCTCCGGTTCGGAACCCGCCCCCTGCCGGTGCGGCGATCACCATTCTCGCCGGCACCGGCAGCCGGTGGCGATTACCTCCGGGGTAAGCGGCGCCCTCCCGGCATCCGTTTCGCGGACGGCCCGCCCCGGAGCGCAGAAAGGGACAAGTCCACGAGAAGGACAGCGGCAGAAGGACGGCTCAGGAGGCGGACGGCTCGATCTCCCCCGCAAAGACGATGACCTGGTCGATGAGGCTCCGCCGCAGATGGACGACGTCCGTTCCCGCCAGGCGGGGGCCTCCATCCGGCATGGTGAAGACCCACTGGTACCGGGCCCACTCGCCAGGCATGTCCACCGCTGAGCAGCGCACCATAGTGCCGGTCCCCGCCGGGTGGCGCCGGATGTCCAGCACGAACCGCTCGACGGCCGCGATTCCCTCGCTGCGGCCCAACGGCCCCCAGAAGACCACGTCTGAGGTCAGGGCCTGGGAGAGCAGGGCAGTCACATAGCTGTCGTCCGAGGCGTTGAACGCGGAGATGAACGTGTCGATCGCGGAGCGTGCCGTCTCTTCCTGCATGTCCCAGTAATACCAGCCGTTGCGCCCGCGCTCGTCCCGCGAGGCGCAGCCGGCGCGCAGGTGCGGGAAAACCACTGGATCGTTGCCACCGCGCGCGGTTACCGTGCTGCGGTTCCACGTCGTCCAGGCAAGGGCGTTCCGTTGTACACCGTTTGAGACTTCCCGACTGCTGATCTGTCGCGCGTCGCGCCTGTGCGCCGCGCTGCTTCCTGCTGCGGACTTCTCACTGGAAACGGTGTACCCCTGTGCTCAACAACTGGGTCGTCATGCCCACGTGCCTTCCCCTCGTCCTCCGCCGATGCCATACGTGCGCGTCCGAGAGCTTCCGGGCGAACGGCAAGTTCCGCGTCAACGCCAACCACAAACTGCTCGACGCGTGGCTCCTCGCTCTCTGCACGATGTGCGGGGAGACCACGAAACTCACGGTCCTGGAACGCACCCACGTGCGCTCCGTACGGCCCGAGCTGCTGGACCGGATGCACGACAACGACCCTTCCCTCGCCGCCGGGTTGCTCCAGGACCCGGCTCTACGGCGCCGCAACCGCATCGCCCTCGACTGGACCGACGCCTGGCGCCTCGACACCGGCGACCCGGTCGATCCGGACCGCGAGGTGATCGACGTATCGGTCCGCTTCGCGGCACGGATTCCGGTCCGGCCGGTACGGCTGATCGCTGAGGGGTGCGGCCTCTCGCGGGCGGCGGTCGGCAGGCTGATCACGGAGGAGAATCTCATCTCCGCGATCCGGCTGAACGGCAAGACCTCAGCCGATTTCACCTTCATGCTCAAGCGCTGAGTCCGTAGAGAAGTCCGGGGCCTGTCGGGTCCGGTGATCGCCACCGGACCCGACAGGCCCCGCCCACGGTTCAAGCGTGAGAGCGCACACGTCGGCAACGACACAATCCAGGGCCCGAAGCAGGATCCGAGCGCGAACCCCTCACATGGCCTCGCCCCCTTCCGTGAGACGACGATGCCACCAGAGGTCAGCACGCCACGGCCGACGATCAGCAAAGGGATCAGGCAGCGTGCGCTCGATGTACACCCTGTCCAGGCAGCCCACGCACCGTCTCAACTCGCTCCGGGGCCGGCCCCGGAGCATGTGCAGGACTTCCTCAAGCACGTCACGGGCATGCCGCACATCGGCGAAGGAGCACCCGCGGCAGGAACAGAAGGCTTCCTGGGGGTACAAGGACCGCCGCCCCGGCTGCCGCAAGAACGTCTGGTAACGCTGGAGCGCGAGTACCGTGGAGCCGGGGAAGACGTAGTAGTCGTCCGAAAGGCGCTCTGCTCGATATATCGCCAGGCTCGTGCGGACAGAGAGCCCGTAGATCCGGCGCGGCGGGGTATCCTCCCAGACGCGAGGACCCTGTCGCGGGGCACGCAGAGTGCCGGGCCGTCTACGCGGCATCGGCCTTTCGGTTCGAGGTCATGGCGGTCATCATGCCAGCCGTACGCATACGTCGTACGGGACTTGGCAATGGTCATCCTCCGCCGAAGTCGCCTTTTCACTCGGGCGCCGAGCCCTACCGAAGCACCCGGCCATGGGAACGTAGGTACATGACGAGCAGAGACAGCGGGCGGGAGTCGCTACGGGGCGGCGGGTTCCTCAGGGGCTCCGCCGTCGGCCTGAGCGAAATGCTGCTCGGGTGGCGGGCACTTGTCCTCGGCTGTGGTGGCACGCTGGCCGGATTCGTCGGGGCCTTCACCAACAGCGGTGTGCCCACCCGCTTGGCGCTCCTCGCGATCGGCTGTGTATCGCTTGTCCTCGCGGTCGTCTCGTGGCGGTACATGAAGCGACAGCAGAACGAGCGCAACGCCCGACCCGGCAGCGTGTAGTACCGCGCCGAAACGGCTCGCCGGGACGCCTGGCGGGCCATTTCGTCGTCGCTCGGCCTACGGCTGCCGCCCCAGCGCCGCCCGGAAGGCGTCCCACGCGACGGGGGCGAGCAGGAGGACGGGGCCGTCCAGCCGCTTGGAGTCCCGGACGGCGACGGTACGGGGGATGTTGCGGGCGACCTCCACGCACTCGCTGGCCGTCGCGCTATACCTGGACTTACGGAAGCGGAACACCTTCACCTGCTCATTTCCTTCGCGATGCTGTCGATGAACTGGACGACGTCGTAGGGAGCCAAGCTCATTCGTGACGCCTGGTTGAAAAGGTCAACGGACACCTGACTCTCATCAGCATCCTCCACCCACATGGTTGACCGAGGAAGGTCCATGTGCACAACGTCCACCGCTTCATCCTCACCGGCCCGCCTGACCGGACGGGTCTCCGGCGACTTCGGCTTCCTGCTGAAGCGGTGAGGCGGCGGGGGCCGGGTCCTCCCGGGCTCGGCCCCCGGCGTTCCCGGCGCCGGCTGCCGGGCTGCTCGTACGGACGGGCCCCGACACGGACACGTCCTCATGGACGCCCTCCGCAGGGCTCCCACACCGCAGGTGAACCCCCGTTCCCGGGGCATACGCGTCCCATGACGTCATCGTGGAACGAAGCGAAGGGCCGCACCGTCCGGGCCGGGTGCGCGCTGGTTCCGCTGCTGGTGCTGACGGCCTGCGGGCACGACGGCGCGGACCGGGCGCTGCCCGGGGCGGCGCACACCTCGTCCGACGGGGGATTCCGGACCGCCTCCCTCACGCAGGGGAGCCGGCTCGTCATCACCACCCAGGGCGGCGTCCGGGTCGTCGGGACGGACGACGACCACCTGGCGGTGGGCGAGGCGGTCCTCGCCCATGGGGACGGGGGCGGGGGTACGTACAGCCTCGACCTGCCCTGCGACGAGGGCGACGACCGGGCGAAGGCGAACTGCGGCGGCATGCCGCTCGTACGCGTACCGAGCGGCATCACTCTCACGGTGCGGGCGCGCAACGCCGGCATCGATGTGAGCGATGTGCGGGGCGCGCTGAGCCTGAGCACCGTCAACGGCGACGTCACCGTGCAGGACGCGGGCACGAAGAGCGCCCGCCAGCACCTCGTGACGCGGAACGGGTCCGTCCGCGCGACCGGCCTCAAGGGGGCCGGTATCGAGGCGGAGACGGTCAACGGCGACGTCGATCTGGGGTGCGCCCACTCACCCGGCACTCTCGACGGCGTGACCCGCAACGGCTCCGTGCGCGTGACACTGCCGGCCGACGCACCCGCGTACGCGACCGACGCGCAGACTGTGAACGGCCGCTCCACCACGAACATCCCTTCCGACGCCTCGGACCACAAACACCGGCTGACCCTGCGCACCGTCAACGGCGACACAGAGGCCCGACGCGGTTAGCGCGCATCTACCCGGCCAGGACACCACGGGATTTTCCTTCTGCATTCCGACAATGTGCTGCGTCGGCCTCACGCCCTTCCTCCACCGGAGGCTTGGGCACTCCTACGAAGACCGGCTGCGCCGCACCCCGGACGGCCGGCGTTTCACGCACCGCAGGATCACCAACATCTGGAGCGACGGAAACCCCGCCGTGCTCGCGTCCTGACGCCGGGCCGCGCAACGGAAGCCGGGGCCCTGCTACCTGGCGTGCCGCGCCTGCCCCAAGGCCTCCTGAAAGGCGTCCCACGCGGCGAGGGTGAGGAGGAGGACGGGGCCGTCCAGCCGCTTGGAGTCGCGGACGGCGACGGTGTGGGGGACGTTGCGGGCCACTTCGACGCACTCGCGCTCAGCCGTGCTGTAACTGGACTTGACGAACTGGAACCTGGTCACGCCTTCAATTCCTTAGCAATGCTGTCGATGAACTGAGCCGAATCGTGCGGCGACAGACTCACCTTCATCACGTGGTTGAACAGCGCGACGAACTCGGCACTTTCCTCTGCGTGCTCCACCCAGATCGTGGACCGCGGAGTGTCCATGTGTACAACATCGACCGCTTCGTTTTCCCCGAACGAAAGGATGTTGAAGGGGCCGCTGCTCCCGGGGTTCGCCCCCACACGGAAGGGCAGCACTTGGATGTGGACGTTGGGTCGTTCCGCGAGCTGACTCAGATGAGCCAACTGCCGGGCCATGACTCCGGGCCCACCCACCAGATGCCGAAGGGTGGCTTCCCAGAGCACCGCGTGGATACGGAGAGGCACCTCGTCGTAGAGCCTTTGCTGACGTTTGGCGCGCGCAGTGACGACGTCTTCGATCCGGTCGATATCCTCCTCGGGCAACTGAGCCACGCACAGTGCGCGCGTGTACTCAGCTGTCTGGAACAGCCCCGGTACAAGTGCCACCTGCCACTGCCTGACCTTGATGGCCGCATCCTCCATGGCAATGTATTCCACCTGCGTGGCAAGGGTTGGCGTGTCGTTCCACCAGCCCTTTACCCTGCGTCGGTCGCGGTCCGTCTTCGCGAGTTCGAGGAGACCGGCTAGCACCTCGTCGTCCGTCATGTCGTACAACTGGCACAGCGCCCGGATATCCGGATCACGCACCGGAACCCAACCGCTCTCCATCTTGACGACTTTGGTCGCAGTCGCACTCAGATACTGAGCCGCTTGCTGCTGTGTCATGTGCGCAGCCACGCGAAGCCGTTGCAGTTCTCCGCCAAGGCGCCGACCGAGCACAGTCGAGGCCCGGCCACTCCTCTTGCCGGTCCCAGATTCCTGCATGGCGACCTCCAACCCATCGCGCTCAGTCTGCCAGGGATCTCGCTCCCGGCCGACCCATTCGCTCGATCGGGGAATATATTCCCTACACCGCTTGAGCGCAGGCCACATGTGCCGCTACGTTCGGCACCAAGCCGCTCACCCAGCGGCACCGCCCGGCGGAAGTGCACCGTCCTGCCCTGCGCCCGAACCGGCGCCCCGCAGGACCGGCATAGCCACCGCCCCCTCACCCGAGAGGCACGCGTCCATGACCGCAGCCCAGGAGAAGGCCCCCGCACCCGCCCCCGAGCCCGTCCTCCAGGAGGACCGGCTCGACTACACGCCCACCGCGCGCAGCGTCCACCTCTGCCGGCGCCGGGCCGTGCGGCTGGTGACCGAGTGGGGGTATCCGAACCAAGTCACAGAAGTCGCGCTACTGGTAAGCGAGTTGGCGACCAACGCCTTACTGCACGGCTCCGTGCGCGGACGGCTTTTCCGCGTTCACCTCATCCTCACGGCCACCACCCTCCGCATCGAGGTCAGCGACCCTCGCGGCGAGCGGCTGCCGGCTGTGCGCCAGGCGGAGGACGACGACTGCTACGGGCGCGGGCTGCTCATCGTCGACCGGCTCGCCGACCGCTGGGGCGTCGAGCCGCGCACCGTCGGCAAGACCGTCTTCGCCGAACTCGCGCTGCGAAGGCGGTCGGACGTCGAAGTCTCAGCCAGGAACGTCCCGTAGCCCGGAAAGGCAGCGGGCCCGCGCACACTTCGCACGGGCCCACCTCACACACGTACCGCACAGCGGCTGCGCCGGTCAGCCGCCCTGGCCGGCGCTGCCGATCGGGCCGACCAGCACCTGGTCACCGTTGCCGCTGTCCCCCGCAGGCAGCGAGCTCTTGCCCGGCCAGTCGAGGGTGACCGACTTCGTCTCGTTCGGCGGGGTCACCACAAGACCCGTGATGCGCACGCCGGAGCCACCCGTCTCGTTGAGCGGGTAGCTGACGTTGAAGTCGATCTCCTTACCGTTCTTGAGGGTGTACGGGTCGGCGGGGTCGCCCTTACGCGTGGCGGAGATCGTCCCCGCGTTCGTCTTCAGGTCGACGCCCGCGAACCCGGAGATCACGCAGTCCGCGCCGCTGGTGTTCGTCAGCCCCACCGCGACGCTGCCACCGTGGTCGCCGTCGATGAAGGTGTCCAGCGCCGTGATCTTCAGACCGTCGGTGGTGCACTTGCCGCCCTTGGCGTCGGAGCCGCTCCCGCTCCCGCCGGAGGCCGACCCGGCGGAGTCCGGGGCGGGTGACTCCTTACCACCGTCCTGGTCCGTACCGCCCGAGTCCGAGCCGCCGCCGGAGGAGGAAGCGGCGGACGCGGACGACCCGGACGACGGGGCGGCCTGCCCGACGGCGTCGTCGTCGTCGTTCTGGCAGGCCGTGAGCGAGAGACCAGCAGCAAGCGCCAGGGCCGCGAAGGTGAGTTTACGAGCGCGCATGGTTTCGTCCTCAGCATCGGTTGGTCAGTACCGGCCCACTCGGTACGGGTCGGTACCAGCGAGCGCTTCTGATCAACAGGACCTGCCGGAGGGGCTCGGTCGTTCCGCCCAACCACCGGCTAATGCATGGCTGTTACAAGCGCGCTGAGCCGGGACGGACCGGCGGGCGCGGGCAGAGAGCGCGATCGGCCCCTGTTGAGCGCGTTGCCCCGATACGGTGCGAGGCCAGATCATGACCGATGGCGCGGGTTCAAGAAGGTCGGCGCACGCGCCGCCCGGTGTCAGCCACGCAACGCCAGGAAGAGCTGGTAACCGGTGAACCCAAGTCCGCCGCAGGCCATACCCAGGCCGACGACTGATATCAGCGCCATCATGACCTGGCCGTAGAGAGGCTGGCGGGCGGAGGCGCGGCTGGGGTCGCGTGGGTCGTAGCTGAGCTCCAGCTGCTGCCCGCCGGCCGACTCCCGGAAGAAGTGCAACCCGCCCTCGTGGTCCGCGTACCGGTACACCTTCGTGCTGTCGGTGTAATGGTCGAGTTCGGCCATCACCGTAATGCCGTGCCTGGAGAGGCGCAGCCCGTCGTACAAGCCGCGTCCCAACGTCAGCGCCATGAACGCTCCCGTGCAGGCGAAGAGCTGGAAGAACGGCAGTACGACCACCCACCCCGGCCCCCGGAGCGCACCGACCGTCGCATCGACCGCGGCGAAGACGGCGATCAAGGCGACGACGAGAAGGCGTCTCGACGGCTTCCGGGAATGTTCTTCAGAGACTTCGGCGATCAGGTCTCGGCCGTCGACACGCGGTCCTTCGGCCGCTCTCTCGGGCAGGCGGGCCCGCACAGCGGCGGAGAACGTGTCCACGGCGGCGGCGCTGGCATGGTGGACCCCGTACACGTCGGCGGGGCGGTCGGACTCTGTGGTCGTCAGCATGACCTCGAACGAGCGGTCGAGGCTGCGGACCGCTTCGATGGCCTCCAGCGGAATCCGTATCACCCGCCCGCCCTGTTCCCACTGCACATAGTCGAACCCGTCCCCGAAGCGGGCGGTGGCGCTGCTGCCTCGCAGCACGAGGGAGGGGAGGCCAGGCATCGTCGTCATGTGCGTGTGACAGCTGAGATCAACAAACGGTTGCGCACCACCACCGGGGCAGGCGCACGCCACCGACTCCGGACGTACTCAGTGCCATGAAAGAGGTGGGCCCGCGCAACACCTCGCGCGGGCCCACCTCACACACCTGCCGCCGGGGCGACTACGCCCAGGTGATCAGCCGCTTGGGCTGTTCCAGGATCGCGGCGACGTCCGCCAGCACCTTGGAGCCCAGCTCGCCGTCGACCAGGCGGTGGTCGAAGGAGAGGGCCAGCGTGGTGACCTGGCGGGGCTTCACCTTGCCCTTGTGGACCCACGGCTGGAGCTTGATCGCGCCGACAGCGAGGATCGCGGACTCGCCGGGGTTGAGGATCGGCGTGCCCGTGTCGACGCCGAAGACGCCGACGTTGGTGATCGTCACCGTGCCGCCCGCCATCGCGGCCGGGGACGTCTTGCCCTCGCGGGCCGTGGAGACCAGCTCGCCCAGGGACGCGGCCAGCTCAGGGAGCGTCTGCTCGTGCGCGTCCTTGATGTTCGGCACGATCAGGCCGCGCGGGGTGGCGGCCGCGATGCCCAGGTTCACGTAGTGCTTCTGCACGATCTCCTGGTTCGCCTCGTCCCAGGCCGCGTTGACCCCGGGGTGGCGCTTGATCGCGACCAGGAGGGCCTTGGCGATGATCAGGAGCGGATTGACCCGCACCCCGGCCATCTCCTTGTCCTCCTTCAGCTCCGCGACCAGCTTCATCGTGCGCGTCACGTCGACCGTCACGAACTCGGTCACGTGCGGCGCCGTGAACGCGCTGGTGACCATCGCCTGCGCGATGGCCTTCCGTACGCCCTTGACGGGGATACGGGTCTCGCGCGCACCCATCGAGGCGACCACGGCCGGGGCCGGGGCGGATGCCGGAACGGATGCCGGAGTGGGGATCTGCGCCTGCACCGGCTCGGGGGCCGGGGCCTGCGCCGGGGTCGCCGCCGCGTGCACGTCCTCGCGGGTGATGACGCCGCCCTCGCCGGTCGGGCTGACCGTCGCCAGGTCGATGCCCAGGTCCTTCGCCAGCTTGCGCACCGGCGGCTTCGCCAGCGGCCGGGTCCCGGCGACAGGGGGCGCAGTGGGCACGGCGGCGGTGCCGTGACCGTTCATCTCGCCCTGGATCGCGGCGGACGCGGCGGCCGGCGGACCGGTCTCCGTGCCCTTGCGGGCGCGCCGCTTCGTGGAGGACTCGGCCACGCCGTAGCCGACCAGGACGGGCGTACGGCCCTTCGGGGCCTCGGCCTCCGGCTCGGCGGCGGCAGGCGCGGGAACCTCAGCCGCCGGAGCAGGAGCCGCGTCGCCGCTGCCCGGTGCCACGTCCACGACGATGATCACCTGGCCGACGTCCACGGTCGTGCCCTCGCCGAAGCGCAGCTCGTGCACCACCCCGTCGAAGGGGATCGGCAGCTCCACGGCCGCCTTCGCGGTCTCGACCTCGCAGACGACCTGGCCGTCGGTGACGGTGTCGCCGGGCTGGACGAACCACTTGAGGATCTCGGCCTCGGTCAGGCCCTCGCCCACGTCGGGCATCTTGAACTCGCGGAAGCGAGCGGCGTTCGCAGTTTCGGTCATCGTTGTCACGCCCCAGTCCTCAGTACGCCAGCGAGCGGTCGACGGCGTCGAGCACACGGTCGAGACCCGGCAGGTACTCGTCCTCCAGCCGGGCCGGCGGGTACGGGACGTGGTAGCCGCCGACCCGCAGCACGGGCGCCTCCAGGTGGTAGAAGCACCGCTCCGTGATGCGTGCGGCGATCTCCGCGCCGGAGCCGTAGAACACCGGCGCCTCGTGCACCACGACCAGCCGGCGGGTCTTCTCCACCGAGGCCTGGATGGCGTCGAAGTCGATCGGGGACATCGAACGCAGGTCCACGACCTCGACCGACTTGCCCTCCTCCTGGGCGGCCGCGGCGGCCTCCAGGCAGACCTTCACCATCGGGCCGTAGGCGACCAGCGTGAGGTCCGTGCCGGTGCGGGCGACGGACGCCCGGTGCAGCCCGCCCGGGATGGACTCGGTGTCCAGCTCGCCCTTGTCCCAGTAGCGGCGCTTCGGCTCGAAGAAGATGACCGGGTCATCGCTCTGCACGGCCTGCTGCATCATCCAGTACGCGTCCGACGCGTTGGACGGGGAGACCACCTTCAACCCCGCGACGTGCGCGAACAGCGCCTCGGGCGACTCGCTGTGGTGCTCGACCGCGCCGATGCCGCCGCCGTAGGGAATCCGTACGACGACCGGGAGCTTGATCTTGCCGAGCGAGCGGGCGTGCATCTTCGCGAGCTGCGTGACGATCTGGTCGTACGCGGGGAAGACGAAGCCGTCGAACTGGATCTCCACGACCGGCCGGTAGCCGCGCAGCGCCAGGCCGATCGCCGTACCGACGATGCCGGACTCGGCGAGCGGGGTGTCGATGACACGGCCCTCGCCGAAGTCCTTCTGGAGGCCGTCGGTGATCCGGAAGACGCCGCCGAGCTTTCCGACGTCCTCACCCATGATGAGGACCTTGGGGTCGGTGTCGAGGGCCTTGCGCAGCGACTCGTTGAGCGCCTTCGCGATGGACATCTTTTCCATGGCCATGGCTACTTGCCCTCCTCGGCGAACGATGCCTGGTAGGCGGCGAACTGGGCGCGCTCCTCGTCGACGAGGGCGCTCCCGTCGGCGTAGGCGTGGTCGAAGATCGCCATCCGGTCCGGTTGCGGCATGGACCGTACCGCCTCACGTACTCGCTTGCCGAGGGTCTCGCTCTCCTCGTCGAGGCCGGTGAAGAACGCCTCGTCGGCGGCGCCCTCGTTCTCCAGGTACGTGCGCAGGCGCAGGATCGGGTCCTTGGCCTCCCAGGAGGCGCGCTCCTCGTCGGCCCGGTACTTCGTCGGGTCGTCGGAGGTGGTGTGCGCGCCCATCCGGTAGGTGAACGCCTCCACGAGGGTGGGGCCCTCGCCGCGGCGGGCCCGCTCCAGGGCGGAGCGGGTGACGGCCAGGCAGGCCAGCACGTCGTTGCCGTCGACCCGGACGCCGGGGAAGCCGAAGCCCTGGGCGCGCTGGTAGAGCGGCACCCGGGTCTGCCTCTCGGTCGGCTCCGAGATCGCCCACTGGTTGTTCTGGCAGAAGAACACGACCGGCGCGTTGTAGACCGCGGAGAAGGTGAAGGCCTCGGCCACGTCGCCCTGGCTGGAGGCGCCGTCACCGAAGTACGCGATCACGGCCGAGTCCGCGCCGTCCTTGGCGACGCCCATGGCGTAGCCGGTGGCGTGCAGGGTCTGCGAGCCGATGACGATCGTGTAGAGGTGGAAGTTGTTGGTGTTCGGGTCCCAGCCGCCGTGGTTCACACCGCGGAACATCCCGAGCAGATTGGTCGGGTCGACGCCCCGGCACCAGGCCACACCGTGTTCGCGGTAGGTCGGGAAGACGTAGTCGTCGTCGCGCAGGGCCCGGCCGGAGCCGATCTGGGCGGCCTCCTGGCCGAGCAGCGAGGCCCACAGGCCCAGCTCGCCCTGGCGCTGGAGGGCGGTCGCCTCGGCGTCGAAGCGGCGGGTGAGGACCATGTCCCGGTACAGGGCGCGCAGCTCGTCCGCGCTCAGGTCGATCGAGTAGTCCGGGTGCTCGACGCGTTCGCCCTCGGGCGTCAGCAGCTGTACGAGTTCGGGTCCGGAAGTCCCCGGTGTCTTCGCGGGCGTCTTCGCGGCGCTGGTCCGCTTGCTGCTGCGTCGCGGTTTACGCGCGGCAGCAGTGCTCTCCACGGTCACGTGCGTGCTCCTCCGTCGGTCCGGCCCCCGGGGTCTGCCGGGAGACCAGTGCGGCTCGCCTGTGTCCGTACCCGTGCACGGGGTGGGGTGCCGCTCGGTCCGGGAACAGGCGTGACAGGTGCCCCGGCGAGCGCCCTGTTATTAGGCACGTTACCCAGTGCCTCGCGTAACTGCGAAACCCTATCTGACCTGCGATTTTGCTTGGATATCCAAGTAAATCGAAGAATTCGGGAACTCTCGCTGGTCACAGCACTGGTAACAGCCTTGCAGGCTGCCGGAACAACGGCACGTTATCCCGCCGGACAGCGGCAGGGAAGGGGTGAGTGTGTGAGACTGCGTTTGTGCGCAAAGAAGGAAAAATCACGGTTTTCCTGCTGGATGACCACGAAGTCGTCCGCCGCGGAGTTCATGAGCTGCTCTCGGTGGAGGACGACATCGAGGTGGTCGGCGAGGCCGGTACCGCCCAGGACGCGCTGGTCCGCATCCCGGCGACCCGGCCCGATGTCGCCGTCCTCGATGTACGGCTGCCGGACGGCAGCGGGGTGGAGGTCTGCCGCGAGATCCGGTCCCAGGACGAGTCCATCAACTGCCTGATGCTGACCTCGTACGCCGATGACGAGGCACTTTTCGACGCGATCATGGCGGGCGCCTCCGGATACGTGCTCAAGGCGATCCGGGGCAACGAGCTGCTGAGCGCCGTACGGGACGTGGCGGCCGGGAAGTCGCTGCTCGACCCGGTGGCGACCGCGCGGGTGCTGGAGCGGCTGCGCGACGGCAAGAAGGGCCGCGGCGACGACAAACTCGCCGGTCTCACCGACCAGGAACGCAAAATCCTGGATCTGATCGGCGAGGGGCTGACGAACCGGGTGATCGGGGAGCGGCTGCATCTCGCGGAGAAGACGATCAAGAATTACGTCTCCAGCCTGCTGTCCAAACTCGGCATGGAGCGCCGTTCGCAGGCCGCCGCCTATGTCGCACGGCTCCAGGCCGAAAAGCGCTGAGCCGGCGCCCGGCACCCGGGGCGCCGATTCGGGACTTTGGTCCCCCGGCGCCCGGGGCCGCGGCCTCTTATTACGTGCTCAGCGGTGACGCACAGTGGAGGTCATGTCCACCGAGGAAGAACTCCACGCGATCGACCTGCTCGGCCGGGTCCCCTACGGCCGGCTGGCGACGAGCATGAGGGCCCTTCCGTTCCTGACGGTGGCCCGTCACATCGTGATCGACGGCCGGGTCGTCCTGCGGATGCACGGCGGCCTCGGCTACCACGACGCCTGCAACGGCACCGTCGTCGCGTACGGGGCGGACAACTTCAACGTGGCCGCCGCGGTCGGCAGCCGGGATCTGTGGTCCGTGGAGTTCACCGGGCCCGCCCGGACCGTCGAGCCGACCTGTGCCCAGCGAGAACTCTTCGGTCCCGCCCCCGTCGAGGTGAACGGGGAGCCCTTCACCCCGGCCTTCCTGCGGCTCGACCCGCATTTCGTCAAGGTGCACACTCTGGACTTCCACGCAACTCGTCACAGCCTGCAACACAGCGTGATCTAACATCTGGCGAGTGCCGCGCTCATCTGTAACCCTTACGCCTGTTCCCCCGGTCCGCGAAGTGCTCCGCCGCTACCCGCACGCAGGTGAGCCGCTCACCTGCGAACCCCTGGACCAGGGACTGCTCAACCACGGATACCGGGTCTCCACCACCCGGGGCTCCTACTTCCTCAAGCACCATCTGGACGACTCGACCGGCGACCGCGCCACGATCGTCCGCCAGCACCGCGCCACCCAGCGCCTCCAGTCACTGGGAGTGCCCGTCGCCCCGCCCATCGAGGACACCGAGGGCGGCACCGTCACCGAGATCGGCGGCCGCTGCTACGCCCTGCACCCCTGGGTCGACGGGCTGCACCGGGCCGGCGCCCAGCTCACCGTGGCCCAGTCGGTACGTCTCGGGGCGCTCCTCGGAGCCGTACACACAGGTCTTGAGCAGGTGATGGAGGCGGGCGCCGGGGGTGCGGGCAGGCCGCCCGGCCATGCGAGCCCGGACCCGGCCGACACCTTCGCGCTGATCGACGAGCTGCTGGCCGCCGCGCGCGGCCGGCGGCCCAGGGACGCCTTCGACGAACTGGCCGAGCACCGGCTCCTGGAGCGGCGCACCCTGCTGGACCAGCACGCGGACAGCCGCCCGCCCGCGCCCGGGGTGCCGGCGACCGGGTGGGTGCACGGCGACTTCCACCCGCTGAACGTGCTCTACCGCGGCGCCGACCCGGTGGCGATCCTCGACTGGGACCGCCTCGACGTGCAGCCCAGGGCGGAGGAGGCGGTACGGGCCGCCGCGATCTTCTTCGTCCAGCCAGCCGGTGAGCTGGAGCTGACGAAGGTACGGGCCTACGCGCGCGCCTACCGGCGGGCGGCCGGGGCCGGGGCCGCCGAACTGGCCGCCGCGGTGCACCGGGTGTGGTGGGAGCGGCTCAACGACTTCTGGATACTGCGCTGGCGGTACTGCCTGAACGACCGGAGGGCCGACCCGCAGTTCCCTGCGGTGTCGGCCCTGGCGGTGTGGTGGACCCGTGAGTACGACGCGGTGCGCGAGGCCTTCACGGGGTGAGGCGGTCGTTTACGGGGTGGTGCCCACCGGGCCCTCGGCGGTGCCGGCGCTGGCACCGTCCGCGGTGCCGCCCGGCTCGCCGCCCGCTCCGCCGGCCGGCGTCGTGCCGCCGTCCTGTTCGCCGTTCGCACCGCCGTCGGCTGTCGTACCACCCGTGTCGGTGCCCGTGCTGCTACTGCTGCCGGTGCCGCCGTCCGCCGCAGCGCCGCCCGCGTCGGTGCTCGCGCCGCCGTCCGTCGTGGTGCCCGAGTCGGTGTCCGACGGGGTGGGCGTGGGCGGGTCGTTCGTCTCGCTCGGCGTGACCGGCTTGGAGTACGTGGGCTTGCGCGGCGTCTCCTGCTGGTCGCCGGAGGAGTTGCCGGGCTGCTCGGTGTCCTGGGTCTGCTCCTCGGTCGGCGAGGGCGAACTCTTCGTCGGGGAGGGGGAGCTGGACGTCGGCGTCGGGTCCTTCTTGGGCGTCTCGCCGTCGCCCTTCGTCGCGTTCAGCGCGATGGCGACGCCCGCGCCGATGGCGATCAGTGCCAGCACGACGAACAGCCACAGCTTGCCCCGGCCCCGGCCGCCGCCGGCCTGGTGGCTGCCGTTGCCGTCGTAGCCGTTGTACCCGCCGTCGTCGGGGTTCATCGGCGGCAGGATCGGGCCCTGCGAGGTGTCCCCGTGCTGCGGGTGCCCCATCGCGCGGGTGGCGCCGGTCATGCCTCGGGGCGGGGTGGCCCCGCCCTCGTTCAGCACGACCGGGCCGGTGTTCCACGTACCGGTGTGGCCGCCCTGGACCTGGAGCATCTGCAGGCTGTACTGGACCAGCCCGCGCATCTCCTCGGCGCTCTGGAACCGGTCGTCCGGGTCCTTCGCCAACGAGCGCATGACAAGCCCGTCCAGCTCCGGCGGCACCGCACCGTTCGAGATCTCCGACGGCGGAACCGGAATGTCCTGAACGTGCTGGTACACGACGGAGAGCGGCGTCTCACCCGTGAACGGGGGCCGCAGCGCGAGGAGTTCGTACAGCAGGCAGCCGGTGGCGTACAGGTCGGAGCGGTGGTCGACGGCCTTGCCCAGCGCCTGCTCGGGGGAGAGGTACTGCGGCGTGCCCATGACCATGCCGGTCTGGGTCATCGTCGACTGCGCGCCGTGCAGCGCACGGGCGATGCCGAAGTCCATCACCTTGACCGCGCCGGAGTGCGTGATGATCACGTTGGCGGGCTTGATGTCGCGGTGCACGATGCCGTGCTGGTGCGAGTAGGCGAGCGCCTCCAGCACCCCGGAGACAATGATCAACGCCTGCTCCGGAGGCGGCGGATCGGCATTGAGCAGCAGGTCACGGATGGTGTGACCCTCGACGATCTCCATCACGATGTACGGGACCGTCTGCCCGCCGACGGTGTCCTCGCCGGAGTCGTACACCGCCACGACCGCGTGGTGGTTGAGCCCCGCGACCGACTGGGCCTCGCGCGTGAACCGGGCCTTGGAGACCGGGTCCTCCGCGAGATCGGAGCGCAGCAGCTTCACCGCGACCGTACGTCCGAGCCGGACGTCCTCGGCCGCGAAGACCTCGGCCATACCGCCCCGGCCGAGCCGGTGGGTCAGCCGGTAACGCCCGTCGCCGACAACACCGCCGATACCCCAGGAGTCGGTGCCATCCGGAACTCCGCCGCCGTTTGCTTCGGGTTCGGGTGCCATCAGTCCTCGCCGTCGTTTCTGTCCGCGCGTCCGCGGGTTCTCACGGTGTTTGAGGCCCTTCGTCCGAAAGGCCCCTGCTGCATCGCCACGTCACGCCGCATTGCCACGTCACGCTACAGGCTTCGTCGGACACACCGATTTCGAGAGGGACCGGCCATCCAACCGGCTGACGAGCCGCCCGCGCAAATTACATGCGGTTCCTGTAACGCTTCCGAGACGCTTCTTGTGCGTAGGGTCACGGAACGGGCACCTGGCTTGACGTGTCGTACCCCTCGGGCAGACTTGGCCCGTAATACGGATCTTCGCGTGAGTCGCGCGCCCGAGGGGGAAGTCAAGTCATGAGCCAGGACGGCGCACAAGGGGCCCAGGGTCGCTACGCGGGCGGTTCGGTCGCCGGCGGCCGCTACCAGCTGCGTGACCTGCTCGGCGAAGGCGGGATGGCGTCCGTATATCTGGCGTACGACTCCGCGCTGGACCGGCAGGTCGCGATCAAGACGCTGCACACGGAACTCGGGCGCGAGCAGTCCTTCCGCGAGCGGTTCCGGCGCGAGGCGCAGGCCGTCGCGAAGCTCCAGCACACCAACATCGTCTCCGTCTTCGACACCGGCGAGGACGAGCTCGGTGGCGCGCTGATGCCGTACATCGTCATGGAGTACGTCGAGGGGCAGCCGCTCGGCTCCGTGCTCCAGGCGGACATCCGCAGCTACGGTGCGATGCCCGCCGACAAGGCGCTCAAGGTGACGGCCGACGTGCTGGCCGCCCTGGACACCAGTCACGAAATGGGCCTGGTCCACCGCGACATCAAGCCGGGCAACGTCATGGTGACCAAGCGCGGCATCGTGAAGGTCATGGACTTCGGTATCGCCCGCGCCATGCAGTCCGGCGTGACGTCGATGACGCAGACCGGCATGGTCGTCGGCACCCCGCAGTACCTCTCCCCCGAACAGGCCCTGGGCCGAGGGGTGGACGCCCGCTCCGACCTGTACTCGGTCGGCATCATGCTGTTCCAGCTGCTGACCGGCCGGATCCCGTTCGACGCCGACTCGCCCCTCGCCATCGCGTACGCGCATGTGCAGGAGGAGCCGGTCGCGCCGTCCACCATCAACCGGTCGGTCACCCCGGCGATGGACGCGCTCGTCGCCCGCGCGCTGAAGAAGAACCCGAACGAGCGCTTCCCGAGCGCCGCCGCGATGCAGGACGAGATCACCCGGGTGCTGAGCGCCGGCGGGCAGACGGGCGCCCCGGTCATCGTCTCCGGTGCCGGCGCACCGGCCAACAGCGGTTCCGGTGTCGGTTCGGCCGTCTTCCCACCGGTCGACCAGTCCACCCCGGCTCCGCAGAACGTCCAGACGCCGTACCAGCCCGGCCCGTACCAGTCGCAGCAGCAGCCCGGCCCCTACGGTCCGCCGACGCCCGCGCCCTCGTACGGCTACCCCCAGTCGGCCCCGGCGTACCAGAGCCAGGCGCAGATGTCGCCGATGCAGCAGACCCCGCCGCCGTACTCGATGTCGGCGCAGACGACCAGCACTCCCTCGGGCGGTGGCGGTTCCAAGCGGAACGTTCCGGTGATCGTGGGCTCGATCGTGGTGGCCCTGATCGCGATCGGCGGCCTGATCACGGTGCTCTCGATGAAGGGCGACAAGGGCGACGACAAGCCCACGGCGAGCGATTCGCAGCCGGCCGCCGATCACAAGGATCCGGAGCGGAACCGGACGATGGACACCGACGACTGCACGGACGCCATCGAGGACAGCGACGACCCGAACAAGGTCGACGCCCCGAGCTTCCTCTACAAGGACATCATCTCCGCCCGGCAGTGCGCGGACGCGGCCGGCTGGACGATCAAGCAGATCAAGGTGCCGGGCAACGCCTACGCGGAGGACCAGGTCGTCGACCAGTTCCCCACCTCCGGGACCGCGGTGCCCAAGACCGGCGCCCACTTCGAGCTCCGCATCGCTACCGGGGACCCGGCGTAACACCCGCCGGGCAGGCGGATCCTGCGTAGCCCTCTGAGCCGGCGGATCCTGCATAGCAACCTCTGAGCCGGCGGGTGCCTGCGTAGCACCCTCTGGGCCGGCGGGTGCTGCTCGGCAGGCGGCTTCGGTGCGGGGTTCGGTCATGGGTTTCGTGGGCCGGTGGCGGCCGGGCCATCCGTCCGCACTACCCGAGATGCCGGACATATCGTCACATGTGACGCTGGCCACATGGTTTCAGGACGCTTCCCCTCGCGGCCCTCACGGTGCGCGGCCTGCCTCGCACTGACGGCGGCCGCCGCCCTGGCGGGCCTGACGTCCGGGGAGGCGCGGGCCGCGGCGGCCGTGGCCGGGGAGCCTTCCGTGACCGCGAGCGCGCCTTCTGTCGTACCAGGACCGGCGGGTGCCGTGCCCGGACCCTCCGATGTCGCGCCGGGACCGGCCGGGGCGTCGTCCGGCCCGTCGGCGGGCTCGTCGCCCGGGGCCCCGGCGGACCCCGCGTCGGGCGTGACGCCTTCCGCGACGCCCACCGTGCCGCCTCCGGAGGACCCTGCCGGCCCGCAAGGACCCGGCACAACCGCCGGCCCCTCGGCCGCGCCCGCACCTCCCGCGTCCCTGCCGACCGGGCCCCCCGGCGCCCCGCCCGACACCTCCGGACCGCCCTCGCCGAGCGCCGGATCGCCGCGACCGCACGACGAGCGGTCACCGCTGGCCGGACTGCCCGCCGGGGAGGGGCGGCAGCGTCCCGGACGGCCACTGACGCCCCAGGAGATCGAGCGCTCGGACGACGCGGTCGAAGCCGAGGAGGAGCAGTCCGCCGCGACGGACCCCGCCGCCGTGCCGGCCGTCACCCCCGACGCGAGCACCTCGCCCGCGGCGGACCGGCCGCAGGCCCTCGACGGACGGGCCGCACGACAGGTCCAGGAGATGTCGCTCGGCGTGGGAATCTGCCTGGTCGGGCTGGGTATCGGCTTCCTCGCACTGCGCATGCGCCGCGCCGACTGACCGCCGCGCCCGGACCACTCCACCCCCTTCACACCAGGTCACAGACTTGCGTTCAGCAACATACTCGGTATACATACTCAGTATGTCGATCCGTCACGGGCTGCTGGCCCTCCTGGAACGGGGGCCGCGCTACGGCTCCCAGCTCCGCACCGAATTCGAGTCCCGCACCGGCTCCACCTGGCCGCTGAACGTCGGGCAGGTGTACACGACGCTGAGCAGGCTGGAGCGTGACGGCCTGGTCGCGCAGGACGGCGAGGACGACCAGGGGCACTCCCTGTACTCGATCAGCGACGAGGGGCGCAGCGAGCTCCGCAGCTGGTTCGAGACCCCCGTCGACCGCAGCAACCCGCCCCGCGACGAGCTGGCCATCAAGCTCGCCATGGCCGTCGGCGCGCCCGGCGTGGACATCAGGGCCGTCATCCAGTCGCAGCGCCACCACACCGTGAAGGCGATGCAGGACTACACGCGCCTCAAGGCCCAGGCCCTCATCGACGAGCCCGCCAACCGCGACGAGGTCGCCTGGCTGCTCGTACTGGAACAGCTGATCTTCCAGGCCGAGGCGGAGGCCCGCTGGCTGGACCACTGCGAGGCCCGGCTGGTCCGGCTCGCCGAGGCCGCCGCCACGGAGCCGGAGACCGGCACGCCCGCCCCCGGCCCCGCCGCCCGCGCCACCCGGCCCCGCGCCCGCCGCTGAGCCACAACCCGGCCACCACGTCACGGCGTCACCGCGTCACCGCGTCACCGACCACAGAACCGTTCGTTCCGAGGGGGAACCACCCGTCATGTCACCACACGCCCCGTCCCCAGCCGCTCCGCCCCTGTCGGTGGACGCGCCGGTGCTCGAACTCCGCTCACTCACCCGTACCCACGGCACCGGCATCGCCGAGGTGCACGCCCTGCGCGGCATCAACCTGTCCGTGCACGCCGGCGAGCTCGTCGCCGTGATGGGCCCTTCCGGCTCGGGCAAGTCCACCCTGCTGACCATCGCCGGCGGCCTGGACACCGCGACCTCGGGCCAGGTCGTCATCGAGGGCCAGGACATCTCCTCGCTCGGCCGCAAGGGTGTGGCCGCACTGCGCCGCCGCAGCGTCGGCTACGTCTTCCAGGACTACAACCTCATCCCCGCGCTGACCGCCGCCGAGAACATCGCCCTGCCGCGTGAGCTCGACGGCGTCCCGGTGCGCAAGGCGCGCAAGGAGGCCCGCGCCGCACTGGAGGAGATGAAGCTCCTGGAGATCGGCGACCGTTTCCCCGACGAGATGTCCGGCGGCCAGCAGCAGCGCGTCGCGATAGCCCGGGCGCTGGTGGGGGACCGGCGCCTGGTGCTCGCCGACGAACCGACCGGGGCGCTCGACTCCGAGACCGGCGAGGCCGTCCTCGCGCTGCTGCGCAACCGCTGCGACCAGGGCGCGGCCGGTGTGATGGTGACGCACGAACCGCGCTACGCCGCCTGGGCGGACCGGGTCGTCTTCCTGCGGGACGGCTCGATCGTCGACCAGACGCTGAGCGTCGGCGCGGACTCGCTGCTCGCCGCCGGGGGCAAGGCGTGAGCGTCTTCACGGGGTGGCGCGCCGCCCTCCGGATCGCCAGGCGCGACGCCCTGCGCGCCAAGGGCCGCAGCGCGCTGGTGGTCGCGATGATCGCCGTTCCGGTGCTCGGCGTCACCGCGCTCGACGTGACGTACCGCAGCGTGGAGCCCACGGCCGCCGAGGAGCTGGCGGCGCAGGTCGGCTCGGCCGACGCGCTGTTAAGGGACCCGGAGGCCGGTCCGCTGGACCAGTCGGTCAGCGGGGACGACTACAACCCCCTCAGCGAGGACCCGCCGGCGCCCGAGGCCACACCCGCACTCGACCTGCGCACCGCGTTCCCGAAGGGGGCGCGCGGCATCAGCATCCAGTCGGTGCCCGCTCACGTCACGACCGGGTACGGCGTCGCCGACGCCGACATCTTCGAGCTCCGGACCTCGGACGGGATGGCGCGCGGCAAGCTCGACCTCGTCGACGGCGCGTTCCCGAAGAACAGCGGCGAGATGGTCGCCACCGAGCCGTTCCTGAAGTCGGCCGGACTGCACATCGGCTCGCACGTCACCGTGCACGGGCCGGAGCGGAAGTACACCGTCACGGGCACCGTCGAGGAACCGGACAACCTGTCGTTCAAGGCCCTGTACGCCGACCCGGGCGCGGTCATCGCGCCGTGGAAGGCCGTCGCCGCCCGCGACAAGAAGGTGCTGCCCCCGAACGCCGGCGCGCTGACCTGGCTGGTGAAGGCGGACAACGGCAAGGGCGTCAGCTGGTCCGACGTGATGGCCGCCAACAAGAAGGGCGCCGTCGTCGTCTCCCGGCAGGTCGTCCTGGACCCGCCGCCGGACTCCGAGGTCCCGCTGATCAAGAAGCGCGGCACCAGCCAGATGCCCGAGAACTCCGATGAGCTGAGCGCGGCCCTCATCACGATCGTCGCGATGGCGGTCCTGGAGATCGTCCTGCTCGCCGGACCGGCCTTCGCCGTCGGCGCGCGCCGCTCCCGCCGTCAGCTCGGCCTCCTCGGCACCTGCGGCGGGGACCGGCGCCACGTACGGGCCGTGGTCCTCTCCGGCGGTCTGGTGCTCGGCGGCGCCGGAGCCGTAGTGGGCGTGGTGGCCGGACTCGCACTCACCGCCTTGTTCCGGCCACTGCTGGAGGAGCAGGCCGGGCACCGCTTCGGCTCGCTCGCCCTGGAGCCGAAGGAACTGCTGGCCATCGCCGTGATCGGGATGATCACCGGGGTGCTCGCGGCGCTGGCCCCGGCGATCGTGGCGGGCCGCCAGTCCGTACTGGAGTCGCTCACCGGACACCGCGGGGTCCGGCGCAGCTCGCGGGTCCTGCCGAGCGTGGGCGCCGGCGCCCTGGTCATCGGCGTCGGGATCGCCATCGTGGGCGGCACCACCGGCAACTCGACGGCGGTCGCCGCCGGTTCGGTGGTCGCCGAGCTGGGGCTCCTGTGCTGCATCCCGGTGATCGTCGGGGTGCTCGGCCGGCTGGGCCGCGCACTGCCGCTCTCGCCCCGGATGGCGCTGCGCGACGCGGCCCGCAACCGCGGCAGGACCGCTCCGGCGGTCGCGGCGGTCATGGCCGCGGTGGCGGGCTCGGTGGCCATCGCCACGTTCGTGTCCAGCAAGGATGCCGAGGGGGAGTACGACTACACACCGATGTTCAGCGCGACGTCGGTCGCCCTGTACGCCTCGGACGAGGGCGACTCCACGGCCGCCGAGCAGCTCCTGCCGGCCCAGGCGGCGGTGGAGCGGAACATGAACACCACCAGCGATCCGGCCCGGATCTCCCAGGTCTGGGCGGGCAGCGACTGCGGCACCTACTACGAGGACGAGAACAGCTGCGGCGCGCTCGAACTCGTCAAGCCCGCCGGCAAGGGTCATGCCTGCCCGCTCAACACCAAGGGCGCCAAGGAGCTCGCCCTGCGGATGAGCGACGAGGAGCACCGCAGCACGATGCACTCCCCCGAGTGCGTGGACGAGCGCTACACCATCGACACGTTCAACAGCGGCGGCAGCAACATCGTCGTGGGTGGCCCAGCGCTGCTCCGGACGTACGTGAAGCTCGACGACCCGGCCGCGGCCAAGGCGCTGGAGGCGGGCACCCCCGTCCTGCTCAACCGCGCGTACGCCAAGGACGGCGAGGTCACGCTCAAGGCGGTCCACCGGTACAGCGACAAGGACAAGAAGAACCGCGCCCTGCACCCCGGCCCGGCCCGGACGAGGACGGACCGGCTGAAGGTGTACACCGCCGACGCGAAGTACGCCGGGACGCCGGGGATCCGCATGATCATGCCGGAGAAGACGGCCCAGCGGCTGGGCCTGCACACCACCCTGTACGGCAGCATCTACTCCGTCTCCCGGCCGCCGACGGACGCCGAGACGCAGCGGACCGACGCCGCGATCCAGCAGGCCGGCGGAACCGTCTACGTGCGGTCCGGAACCGAACCCGGTGACCGCGAGAACATCATGCTGCTGGTGCTGACGCTGTTCGCCGGGGTGGTGACGGTGGGCGCGGCCGCGATCACGACCGGGCTGTCCAAGGCCGACGCGGAGGCCGACCTCACCACGCTCAGCGCGGTGGGCGCACCCCCGGGCGTGCGGCGGACCCTCTCCGGGTTCCAGTGCCTGGTGGTGGCGCTCACCGGGGTGCTGCTCGGCACGGCCGCCGGGCTGGTGCCCGCGGTGGCACTGCGCCTGATCGACCTGCGCAACGCGCTGAAGGAGATGCGGCTGGACCCGATGGAGTCCGCGTACACCCCGATCGTGCTGCCCTGGGCGACCATAGGGTTGCTCGCCGTGGTCGTCCCGCTGCTGGCCGGACTCCTGGCGGCGGTGTTCACCCGCTCCCGGCTGACGCTGTCACGGCGCGCGGGATGACCGGGCCGGAGGCTCCGGCAGCGCGCTGACCGGCTGTCCCGGCGTCGTTCCGGCGTCGTCCGGGTGTCGTTCCGGTGCCCTCGGAAACGGTGGATCTTACGTTTCCGGGGGCACCACAGTGTTGTACCGCAGGTGTGCGAGACAATGGACGACATGGAGATGCCGAGGAATGAACGGTCGCAGGAGCACCCCCAAGTCCTCGTGGTGGGACAGGACGGAATGGCGATCGGCGGCGGTGGCACTGACGACGAGTCGCGCGAGATCCCGGTGACGGAGATGGTCGAACAGCCCGCGAAGGTCATGCGCATCGGCAGCATGATCAAGCAGCTCCTGGAAGAGGTCAGGGCGGCTCCTCTCGACGAGGCGAGCCGAGTACGCCTCAAGGAGATCCACGCCAGCTCGGTGAAGGAGCTGGAGGACGGCCTCGCGCCGGAGCTGGTGGAGGAGCTGGAGCGCCTCTCGCTGCCGTTCACCGAGGAGTCGGTGCCCTCGGAGGCGGAACTCCGGATCGCGCAGGCCCAGTTGGTGGGCTGGCTGGAGGGCCTCTTCCACGGGATCCAGACAGCACTGTTCGCCCAGCAGATGGCGGCGCGCGCGCAGCTGGAGCAGATGCGCCGCGCCCTGCCTCCGGGCACTGTCCACGAGGAGGAGGAAGGCGGCGGGGACCCGCACGGAGCGATCCGCTCGGGCCCGTACCTGTAACCCCTGTCCGTACCGATCAGCCGGGCCGAAGCCCGACCAGCCAGGCCGAAGCCGAAGGGCCCGGCACACGACCTTTCGTGTGCCGGGCCCTTCGGCTTCGGCCTGGGACGGGGGGCGGGGTGGGTGGGTCAGGCAGCTGCGGGCGAGCGGAGGAGCACCTTGCCGATGTGCGTGCTGGACTCCATCACCCGGTGCCCTTCGGCCGCGTCCTGCATCGGCAGCGTACGGTCCACCACCGGCCGGACGACGCCGTCGGCCACGAGCGGCCAGACGTGCTCGCGTACGGCCGCGACGATCGCGGCCTTCTCCGCGAGCGGGCGCCCGCGCAGCGAGGTCGCGGTGACGGCCGCCCGCTTGGCCAGCAGGGCGCCCAGGTTCAGCTCGCCCTTGGCCCCGCCCTGGAGACCGATGATCGCGAGCCGGCCGTTCACGGCGAGCGCCTGCACGTTCCGGTCCAGGTACTTCGCGCCGATGATGTCGAGGATGACGTCGGCGCCCGCCCCGGCCGTCGCCGCGGCGACCTCCTCGACGAAGTCCTGCTCCCGGTAGTCGATCAGGATGTCGGCCCCGAGCTCGGCGCAGCGCGCCAGCTTCTCGGGCCCGCCCGCGGTCACCGCGACCCGGGCCCCGACCGCCTTGGCCAGCTGGATCGCCATCGTGCCGATGCCGCTGGACCCGCCGTGCACGAGCAGCGTCTCGGCGGGGCGCAGGTGCGCCACCATGAACACGTTGGACCACACGGTCGCGGTCACCTCGGGCAGCGCCGCGGCGAGGACGAGGTCCAGTCCCGCCGGTACGGGGAGCAGCTGCCCGACGGGGACGGCGACCTTCTCCGCGTAACCGCCGCCGGCCAGCAGCGCGCACACCTCGTCGCCGACCGACCAGCCGGTGACACCGGGACCGATGGCGGAGATCCGGCCCGCGCACTCCAGCCCCGGGTAGGGCGAGGCGCCTGGTGGCGGGTTGTAGAAGCCCTGCCGCTGGAGCACATCCGCACGGTTGACCGCGCTGGAGACGACGTCGACGAGGACCTCGCCCTCTCCGGGTACGGGATCGGGCACCTCGGCCCACACGAGCGCCTCGGGGCCACCGGGTTCGGGGATCGTGATCGCATGCATGGCCGCGAGGCTACTCCGTGCCGTGCCGAGGACCCCCGCGAGGCGCGGCCGGGCGGGGCGGCGGGACGCCGGAACTTCGGAACGGTGGAACGGCCGAACTGCTGGACTGCCGGACTGCTGGACTGCCGGACTGCTGGACTGCCGGGCGTATCGGCTTGGGTCAGGGGCGCGGGGCCGTCGGCGGGGTGTGGCTCGCGGGCGCGTCGTTGGTGACCCGCACGATGGTGATCAGGCGGTCCGTCAGCTGGAGGGGACTGGCCGCCGGATCGTCGTAACCGAGCAGTCGGTGACCGCGCAGAACGCTGACGACAAGATCGTCGGTCTCCCGGACGTTCTTGCCCACCTCGGCCTTTATCACCGGCCGTTCGACCAGATCGAGCCCACTGCCCTGCTGGATCAGATCCTCCATCACCGTGCCGGCGCTGGGGCTGAGCACGGAGAGGCCGAGCAGCCGTCCGGCCGCGCTGGCACTGGTGATCACGGCATCGGCACCGGACTGCCGCAGCAGCGGGGCGTTCTCCTCCTCGCGCACCGCGGCGACGATCTTCGCGCCGCGGTTGAGCTGGCGGGCGGTCAGCGCGACCAGTACCGCCGTGTCATCGCGCTGGGTGGCGATGATGACCTGACGCGCCTTCTGCACCTCGGCCCGCAGCAGCACATCGCTGCGCGTCGCATCACCGAGCACTCCGGTGAATCCCTCGGCGTTGGCGACCTCTATCACCTTGGACGCCGGGTCGACGATGACGATCTGATCCTTCTTCAGGCCGGTGGCGCAGAGGGTCTGAATGGCCGAGCGGCCCTTCGTGCCGAAGCCGACGACGACGGTGTGGTCACGCAAGTTGGTTCTCCAACGCTTCAGCCGGAAGTCCTCCCGGGTCCGCTCCGTGAGGACCTCAAGGGTGGTGCCGACCAGGATGATGAGGAAGAGCACGCGCAGCGGTGTCACGAGCACCACATTGGTGAGCCGGGCCCCGTCGCTGTACGGGGTGATGTCGCCGTACCCGGTGGTCGAGAGGGTGACCGTCGCGTAGTAGACCGCGTCCAGCAGGTCGACCTTGCCGTCGGCCGCGTCGTGGTAGCCGCCGCGGTCGACCCAGACGATCAGCACCGTGGCGGCCAGCACCATCAGAGCCATCATCAGCCGCTTGGCGACCTGTCGCGCCGGTCCGTCGACGACCCGGCGCGGGAGCATCACCCGGGTGGGTACGACATGCTCGTCGGCGCGCCTGGCCATCGCATCATGGCCGGGAAGTTTCACGTGAAACACCCTTCAGCCCACGGCATCGCCGGGGCCCACGGTAGATCGAGGATCTCCACCTCGGTGCCGGACCGTACCCCGCCCGGCTCCACGACGGCCAGCCCGTCCGCGGCGGCGATCCCGCGCAGCATGGCGGGACCGTTGTAATGCAGGGGTACGACGTGATCTCCCCCACCACCGGTTCCGACTCCGGGACCATCCACCCTTCCGGGGCCAGTCGTGATGCCGGTCGCAGCGCCGCCGCGGGTGAACTCGGCAGCGCCGGCGGTGCGGTGGACCACCGGGACCAGCCGGGTGTCGTGCGGGTGGCCGTGCACGTCGTCACGGACCGGGACGCGGTAGAGGTCCTGCACCACCCGGCCCGCCAGCCCGCTGAGCAGGGGCTCGGCGAGGGTGAGGAGCCCGGACACGGCGGCCAGCGGGTTGCCGGGCAGACCCACGAGATACGGGCCTCCGGCCCTGAGCCGGGCCAGCAGCATGGGGTGACCGGGGCGGACAGCGACACCGTCGACGAGCAGTTCGGCCCCCAGGTCGTCGAGCACGGGGTGCACATGGTCGACCGGGCCCGCAGCGGTGCCGCCGGTGGTGATGACCAGATCGGCCTCGGAGACGACGAGCGCCTGCCTGAGGGCCTCAGCGTCGTCGCCGAGGCGGCGGGGCGCGGCGACCTCGGCGCCCAGTGCGTGCAGCCAGGGGCCGATCATCGGACCGAGCGCGTCACGGATCAGTCCGTCGTGGGGCAGCCCGGCCGTCAGCAGTTCGTCGCCCAGGACGAGGACATCGACGCGTGGCCTGGGGCGGGTGAACAGTTCGTCGTACCCGGCGGCAGCCGCCAGGCCGAGGACAGCGGGCGTCACCAGCGTTCCGGCGGGCAGGAGTTGCTCCCCGGAGCGGCACTCCTGGCCACGCGGTCTGATGTCCTGCCCGGGGCTCACCTGCCGCTGCGCGTAGAGCAGCCCCTTCGCCTCGTCGGCCAGGGCGTGCTCACTGCGGATGACGGCTGTCGCGTCCGCCGGGATACGGGCGCCGGTGGCGATCCGTACGGCGTCACCGTCCGGGAGCGGGGTGGGGGAGGCGTGGCCGGCGAGGACGCCTTCGTTCTCCCGGACTTTCCACGGTCCCGGGCCTGCGACGGCCCAGCCGTCCATGGCGGAGGTGTCGAAGGACGGGAGGTCGGTGAGCGCGGCAAGCGGTTCGGCCAGCACGTGTCCGAGCGCGTGATCGAGGGGGACGCGTCCGGTACGGGGAGGAACCCCGCGCCCGGCACGGGCCGCGACGGCACGCGCCTCGCCCCACTGCGTCGCGCGGGTGCGCCGGGGGGTGGGGGCGCGCCGGGGGGTGGGGCCAGGGTCAGGGGCTGAGTCAGAGGCTGAGTCGGGACCCTGGTCACGGCCTTGATCTCGGCCCTGGTCACGGACTGAGTCGCGGCCCTGGTCACGGCCTGGGCCCTGGTCACGGCCTGGGCCTGGGCCTGGGCCTGAGTCACGGCGCGAGTCAGGGCCCGGGTCGCGGTAGGGCTGTCGGCCGACCAGCGCGAGGGCCTGTGCGACCGCCCGCTCCTCGTCGGCCTCAGCCTCAGCCTCGGCCTTGGCCTTGGCCTTGGCCTTGGCCTTGGCCTTGGCCGCGAGCGCGGCCGCACGACGCGCTGCGGCGTCAGCTGGCTGCGGGGGCTCAGGGGATTTCGTGGGCTCAGGGGACTTCGTGGACCCTGGCGGCTGAGGGGGCGCAGCGGGCTCGCGCGGTTCGGCGGGCTCGGTGGGTTCGGCCGGCTCGCGGGACCCGGCGGACCGCGGGGACCGGGCGGGCCGGGCGCCGGCCTCAGCGTCTCCGGCCCGGCTCTTCGCGGCAGCCGGGGGGCGCCCGGTACTGCCGCCGCGACCCGTCATGGCGTCCCGGTCTCGTCCGCCCACCTGAGAGCGAGCGCGGCGGCCTTGCGGGCTGCCTCGGCCACTGCCTCGGGCCCGCCCCCGTCGCTGCTCGCCTTCGCCGCCGCGTACCCGACCAGGAAGGTCGTCAGGGGCGCGGCGGGCCTGGCGACACCGTGGGCGGCGTCACGGGCCAGGTCGAGCAGGACGGCGGTGTCGACGTCGAGTTCGATGGCCAGTTCGTTCTTGACTGCGGTGATCCATTCGTCCAGCACGGTCCCATGTTCTCTGATCCTGGCCCTGGCCGAGGCGATGTCCTCCCAGGTGTCGCAGTCGAACGAGGCGAGCGGGTCCGCCGCCACCCGGGAAAGCCGCAGCTCGTGGGTCAGCAACCGCAGGGGCAGTCCGGCGAGTCCACCGTGCTCCGCGGCGAGCAGCGCCAGCTCCCGGCGCAACGGCTCCGCCCGGTAGACGGCCACCAGCGGCTGGTCGCGGCCGTCCTGGTCGGTGCAGACAGCACCCTCCAGGTCGCCCCGGCCGGCAGCTGCCAGCAGGGACCCGACCGTGTCCGCCCCCAGGAAGGGCAGATCCGCGGAGAGCACCAGCAGGCGCTCCGCCGCCGTGTGCCGCACCCCGGCACCGAGGGCGGCCAGCGGACCGCCGCCCCGGGGCTCTTCGCGTGCCCAGGTCACAGCGCGCACGGTGGGCCGTCTGCCCCCGACCACCACCGTGGTCCCGGCGTCGGGACAGGCCGCGAGCACCCGGTCGAGCAGCGCACGGCCACCGATCCGGAGCCCCGGCTTGTCAGCACCGCCGAGCCGCTTCGCGGCACCTCCGGCGAGGACGATGGCGTCATACGCGGTCATGCCCCGAGTATGCGTGCCCACCGGCCCACAGGATCCTCCCCGTCCGCGATCCCGTGGATCAACGCGGAACGGAACGGGGAGAACCGGGATGAGCCGGAGAAGCGGGAGAAGCGGCAGGACCGGCGCAGGTGTCTACAACGTCCGCAGGAGCACCGCCGGCTGTTCCACGCAGTCGGCCACATAGCGCAGGAAGCCTCCCGCCGTACCGCCGTCGCAGACCCGGTGGTCGAAGGTCAGCGAGAGCTGGACGACCCGCCGGACGGCCAGCTCGCCCTCGTGCACCCACGGCTTGGGGACGATGCGGCCGACGCCGAGCATCGCCGCCTCCGGGTGGTTGATGATCGGCGTCGACCCGTCCACCCCGAAGACCCCGTAGTTGTTGAGCGTGAACGTGCCTCCGGTCAGCTCGGCCGGCTTCAGCGTTCCCGTCCTCGCGGCCTCGGTGAGCCTGGTGATCTCGGCTCCGATCGACTCCGTGCTGCGCGCGTCCGCGTCCCGTACGACCGGAACGACGAGCCCCCGCTCGGTCTGGGCAGCGAACCCGAGGTTGACGCCGGGCAGCCGCACGATCTCCCGAGCTTCCTGGTCCACCGTCGAGTTGAGTTCGGGGTACCGGGCCAGGGCGGCCGTACAGATGCGGGCCAGCAGCGCGAGCACCGACACCTTCGGGCCGGCGCCGGGACCACCGGCGCTGTTCATGGCCGCTCTGGCAGCCATCAGCTCGGTGGCATCGGCGTCCACCCAGCAGGTGGCGTCGGGGATCTCGCGCCGGCTGCGCGCCAGCTTGTCGGCGACCGCGCCCCGTACACCGCGCAGCGGAACCCGTTCACCGGCGGGACGTGCCGATGTGTGATCCGTCGTCTCGGCCTCCTTCGAGGTCTCGGCCCCGGACCGGATGGCGGACTCCACGTCGGCCCGAAGGATCAGGCCCTCGGGCCCGGAGCCGGTCAGCCGCCGCAGATCGAGGTCGTGCTGCCGAGCGAGCTTGCGCACCAGCGGGGAGACGACAGCGACCGGCCCCCGCGCCTCGTCCGAAGCCCCGGAAGCGCTAGACGCACCTGATGCACCAGACGCACCAGGAACAACAGCAACAGCGGAAGCGGCAACAACGTGAGCAACAGCTTTAGCCGGAGGAGCGGCCGAAGCAGCGGCTGCAACAGCGGCCGGAGCAGAGAGCGCCTCCGGCCGGACCCGCCTCCGGCGTACCGGCGGTGCGCCGGTCCCGTACCCCACCAGCACATTGCCGGACCCGGACGGCTCCGCCTCGGCGGCCTCCGTCCCGGAACCGGATTCCGCCGGGCTCCCGGACAGCTCCTCGGACCCGACCGCGACCGTCAACAACGGTGCGCCAACAGGAAGTTCTGTACCCTCTTCGCCGAACCGCGCGGTCACCACACCCCCGTACGGGCACGGCACCTCCACCATCGCCTTGGCCGTCTCGACCTCGACGACCGGCTGGTCGATGGCGACGACATCGCCGACCTCCACCAGCCAGTGCACGATCTCGGCCTCGGTCAGCCCCTCGCCGAGATCCGGAAGCTTGAATTCGAGTACGTGCGGCATCAGTGCTCCGCCTCCCACTGCAGTCGCGCGACGGCGTCGAGCACCCGGTCCACGCCCGGCAGGTGGTGCCGTTCCTGCATGGGCGGCGGGTACGGGATGTCGAAACCGGCGACGCGCAGCACCGGCGCCTCCAGATGGTGGAAGCAGCGCTCGGTGATCCGGGCCGCGATCTCGCCGCCCGGACCGCCGAAGCCGGTGGACTCATGGACGACGACCGCGCGTCCGGTCCGCCGCACGGACGCGGCCACCGTCTCGTCATCGAACGGCACCAGGGAGCGCAGATCGACGACTTCGAGGTCCCAGCCCTCCGCGACAGCGGCCTCCGCGGCCTCCATGCAGACGGGCAGCGAGGGACCGTACGTGATCAGCGTCGCGCTGCGTCCGGCCCGGCGCACGACGGCCCGCCCGATGGGCTCCACGGCGGCGGGCGCCTGCGGCGACCAGTCCGCCTTCGACCAGTAGAGCCGCTTGGGCTCCAGGAAGACCACCGGATCGTCGGAGGCGATCGAGGCCCTCAGCAGCCCGTAGGCGTCGTCGACCGTGGCGGGCGTGACGACATGGAGACCGGGAGTCGCCATGTAGTACGCCTCCGAGGAGTCGCTGTGGTGCTCGACGCCACCGATTCCGCCGCCGTACGGCACCCGGACCGTGATCGGCAGGGGCATGGCGCCCCCGGTCCGGTTCCGCATCTTGGCGACATGGCTGATGAGCTGCTCGAACGCCGGGTAGGCGAAGGCGTCGAACTGCATCTCGACGACGGGCCGCAGCCCGTACATCGCCATGCCGACGGCCGCTCCGAGGATGCCGGCCTCGGCCAGCGGGGTGTCCGTGCAACGGTCCTCGCCGAACTCCTTCGCCAGGCCGTCGGTGATCCGGAAGACGCCGCCGAGCGTGCCCACATCCTCCCCGAGGACGTGCACGGAGGGGTCCTGCGCCATCGAGTCGCGCAGTGCGCGCCCGAGGGCCTGCGCCATGGTGGCGGGTTTGGCCTTCGCCGTCCGCGCCGTGGCCGTGGCCGCTGCGGTGGTCATCGCCCTGCTCCCCCGTCATCCGTGCCGTGCTGCTCGTTCTCCGCGTCCAGCTCGACGCGCAGCCGGGCCTCCTGCTCACGCAGTTGGGTCGTCTGCTCCGCGTACACCTGGTTGAAGAGATCCATCGGGTCGAGCACCGGATCCGCGTTCATCCGCTCGCGCAGCCCGGCCGCCATCCGCTCGGCGGCCGACCGCGCCTCCTCGATGCCGTCGTCCCCGAGCAGTCCGCGTCCGGTCAGCTCGCGCTCCATGAGCTGGACCGGATCGTGGGCGCGCCAGGTCTCGACCTCGCTGTCGCCGCGATAGCGCGTCGCGTCGTCGGCGTTCGTGTGCGCGTCCATGCGGTAGGTGATGGCTTCCACGAGCGTCGGGCCACCGCCGCTCCTGGCCCGCTCGACCGCTTCGGAGAGCACCTGGTGCATGGCCACCGCGTCGTTCCCGTCGACCAGCCGGCCCGGCATCCCGTATCCCACGGCCTTGTGCGCCAGGGAGGGCGCCGCGGTCTGCTTGGCCAGCGGTACGGAGATGGCGAAGCCGTTGTTCTGCACGAGGAAGACGACCGGGGCCTTCCACACAGCCGCGAAATTCAGCGCCTCGTGGAAATCCCCCTCGCTGGTACCGCCGTCGCCCACCATGGCGAGCGCGACCACGTCGTCGCCCTTGAGCCGCGCCGCGTGGGCCAGACCCACCGCGTGCGGCAGCTGGGTTGCGAGCGGGGTGCAGAGCGGGGCGATGCGGTGCTCGCGCGGGTCGTAACCGGTGTGCCGGTCCCCGCGCAGCAGCGTCAGCGCCTCGACGGGGTCCAGCCCCCGCGCCACGGCGGCGAGCGTGTCGCGGTAGCTGGGGAAGAGCCAGTCCCGCTCCTCGAGCACCAGGGCGGCCGCGATCTCGCAGGCCTCCTGCCCCGTGCTCGACGGGTAGACCGCGAGCCGCCCCTGCTTGGTGAGGGCGGTCGCCTGGGCGTTGTAACGCCGGCCGCGCACCAGCTCGGCGTAGAGCCGCAGCAGGAGCTCGGGGTCTGCGCCGTCCGCGGCGTCCGTACCGAGCACGCGGTACGGCTCGGGGTCCGGGAGCAGCGGCGCCGGGTCGGTGAGCGGCTTCCACGCCGGGGGCGGCGTGGGCCGGTAGGCGGCCGCGCCGGGCAGCTCTTGGACCGTCATGACAAGCACCTCCTGGCATCGAGGGGTGTCGAAAAATGTCGAAATATCAACTACTCCGTGAGGCGCGAGTGTGGTGCGCCTCACCTACCGATTGTTCGGTCGCGGGCGCATTTTGGCTACAGGCACCGTCAGCCTGTGGACAAACGGTTCTCCACAGCCTGGGATGGAGACAGCTCGTCCAGGACAGGGAGGCGCGGGAACATGGCAGCTGAACAAATGGCCGACGGGGGCGCGGGTCCCGGCCGGACTCCTCCGGCACGCCCGCTCGACCCCATCGACCGCGCCATCCTCCGGTTGCTCCAGACGGACGGCAGAGCGTCGATACGGTCAGTGGCCGATCGGGTTCACGTATCGCGCGCCAACGCCTACGCCCGGATCAACCGGCTCATCGACGACGGGGTGATCCGCGGCTTCAGCGCTCGGGTGAACCACGAGCGGGCGGGGCAGGGGGCCTCCGCCTACATCACGCTCAAGATCGTCCAGAACTCCTGGCGCACCGTCCGCGAGCAGCTCCAGGCGCTGCCCGGAGCCACCCACATCGCGCTGGTCAGCGGCGATTTCGATGTCCTGCTGCTGGTGCACACCCAGGACAACCAGTCACTGCGTGATCTGGTGCTCACCAGGATCCAGTCCATTCCCGAGGTGCTCTCCACCCGCACCCTGCTGGTGTTCGAGGAGACCGACCTGGCCCCGGGACCGGACCTCCCCACGGAGCTCACCTGAGGCATGGCGCAACGCCGGCCTCGCCCGAGGCGTGGCGGAGCGGCGCCTTCGTCAGGCCTTCATCCCGTCGAAGGCGAGGCGCACGACGGTGTCCGCGAGCTGGTCCCGCTCCGCACCGCCGTCCGGCAGCGGCCGGTACCACTCGACCAACGAGTTGACCATGCCGAAGAGCAGCCGGGTCGCAAGACGTATGTCCACGTCGGAGCGGAGGTCGCCGTCGGCGACCGCGGCCTTGAGCAGATCGCCCACCCGCTGGTCGAACTCGCGCCGCCGCTCCAGCGCCGAGCGCTCGGTCTTCGTGTTGCCCCGCACCCGGAGCAGCAGCGTGACGTAGGGCAGTTCGGCTATCAGCACCTCGACGGTACGGCGGGTGACGTACTCGACGCGTTCGATCGCGCGGCCGCGCGTCGCACCCGGTTCGTCGAGGATGCCGAAGAGCCCGTCCAGCGCCCGGCTGACCGCTCGCCGCAGCAGCTCTTCCTTGCCGGCCACGTGGTGGTAGATGGACGACTTGGAGATCCCCGCCGCCTTCGAGAGGTGCTCCATGGACGTGCCGTCGTAGCCACGCTCGTTGAAGACCCGGACGGCGACAGCGAGCAGAGTCTCCGGGGTGTACGTGTCCCGCCTGGCCGTGGTCATGCCAGCGATCCTCCCCTACGAGTTGTCCACAGGTTTCGTGGGGCCCCTTGTCCCGACCGATCGTTCGGTTACTCTAACTCTGTCCGCCCGTCCCTGCCCAGCTCGATGAGGAGTTGGTCCGTCATGGCCGCCGAGCTCTCCCCGCACCTGCTGACCGAGAAGCACCGCCCCACGCTCGACCGGGCCCTCGACGCGATCCGCTCGCGTGCCTACTGGTCCCCGCACCCCGAGCACCCGAAGGCGTACGGCGAGGGCGGTACCCCAGGCAGCCTGGGTGCCGCCGAGGGCAAGGCCGCCTTCGACGCCGTGCTGAACACCCGTATCGACCTCGGCCAGCCGGGCACCGACGGGTGGACGGGCGGGGAGATCTCGCCGTACGGGCCCGAGCTCGGCGTCGAGTACCCGCACGCCGATCCGGATGTCCTGATCCCGGCGATGCGCGCGGGCATGCCGGCCTGGCGCGAGGCCGGCCCCGAGACCAGGGCCCTGGTCTGTCTGGAGATCCTGGCCCGGATCAGCGCCCGTACCCATGAGTTCGGCCACGCGGTGATGCACACCAGCGGGCAGGCCTTCATGATGGCGTTCCAGGCCGGTGGGCCGCACGCCCAGGACCGAGGCATGGAGGCGGTGGCGTACGCCTACGAGGAGCAGACCCGCGCCCCGCACACCGCGGACTGGTCGAAACCGCAGGGCAAGCGCGATCCGATCGAGCTGCACAAGACGTTCACCGCGGCAGGCCGCGGTGTCTCCCTGCTGATCGGCTGCAACACCTTCCCCACGTGGAACGGCTACCCCGGCCTCTTCGCCTCTCTCGCCACGGGCAATCCCGTCCTGGTCAAGCCACACCCGCGTGCGGTGCTCCCGCTGGCCCTCACGGTTCAGCTGGCGCGCGAGGTGCTCACCGAGGCGGGCTTCGATCCCAACCTGGTCGCGCTGGCCGCCGAACGGCCGGGCGAGGGAATCGCCAAGTCCCTGGCGCTCCGCCCGGAGGTCCGGATCATCGACTACACCGGCTCCACCGCCTTCGGCGACTGGCTGGAGGCCAACGCCCTTCAGGCGCAGGTCTACACGGAGAAGGCCGGGGTCAACACGATCGTCCTCGACTCCACGGACGACTACCGGGGCATGCTCTCCAACCTGGCGTTCTCGCTCTCCCTCTACAGCGGCCAGATGTGCACCACCCCGCAGAACCTGCTGATTCCCCGCAACGGCATCACGACGGACATCGGCGACAAAACGTACGACGACGTGGTCGTCGACATCGCCGCAGCCGTCACCGGGCTCCTCGGGGACGACGCGCGCGCCAACGCCCTGCTCGGCGCCCTGGTCAACCCCGAGGTGCGGGCCCGCCTGGAGGCCGCCGCCCAACTGGGCGAAGTCGCCCTGCCTTCAAGGGAGGTGGCCAACCCCGACTTCCCGGAGGCGGTGGTCCGTACGCCACTGATCGTCAAGCTGGACGGCGCCAAGCCGGACGACGACTCCCCCTACCTGTCGGAGTGCTTCGGTCCGGTCTCGTTCGCGGTCGCGGTCGAGTCGACGGCCGACGCCGTGGAGCTGCTGCGCCGCACGATCCGCGACAAGGGCGCGATGACGGTGGGCGCGTACACCACGTCACCGGAGGTGGAGAGCTCGCTGGTGGACGTCTGCCTGGACGAGTCGGCCCAGCTCTCGCTCAACCTCACAAGCGGGGTGTACGTGAACCAGACGGCTGCGTTCTCCGACTTCCACGGCTCGGGCGGCAACCCGGCAGCCAACGCCGCCCTGTGCGACGGAGCCTTCGTATCCAACCGCTTCCGCACCCTGGAAGTCCGCCGCCAACGCTGACAACCCCTCCCCGGCACCCCGGGAGCTCAACCGCCCATACCAGCCCGTCCACATTCCCAACCCCACCCGCCGCCCCCGGGCCCAGCCCGCATTCTCAGCCCGTCCGGCGTTTGAGGACCGGGGGTCCGGGGGCAGCGCCCCCGGTTACGGGAAGGGGCGGGTAGGGGAAGGCCGGCCGCAGGCCCCACCCACCCCCAGCCCTGCCCTCACACCGGCACCGGCACCTACGCGCCCGCCCCAGGAATATCCGCATGCCGCTGCACCCACGCATGCATCGCGATCGCCGCCGCAGCCCCCGCATTGATCGACCGCGTGGACCCGAACTGCGCGATCGAGCACACCATCGAGGCGTGCGCGCGCGCCTCCTCGGTCAGCCCCGGCCCCTCCTGCCCGAACAGCAGCACGCACCGCCGCGGCAACACGGTCCACTCCAGCGGCACGGCACCCGGCAGGTTGTCGATGCCGATGATCGGCAGCCCCTCGGCCGAGGCCCAGGCGGTCAGATCTGCGGTGTCGGGATGGTGGCGGACGTGCTGGTAGCGGTCGGTGACCATCGCCCCACGACGGTTCCAGCGCCGCCGCCCCACAATGTGGATCTCCTTGGCGAGAAAGGCGTTCGCGGTACGCACGACCGAGCCGATATTGAAGTCGTGCCCCCAGTTCTCCACCGCCACATGGAAATCGTGCCGCCGCAGATCCAGATCGGCGACGATCGCCTCCCGGGTCCAGTACCGGTACGCGTCGCCCACATTGCGCCGGTCGCCGTGGGCGAGCAGCTCGGGGTCGTAACGCTCGCCCACGGGCCAGGGCAACGGGTGCGGCCCGACGCCGATCTCGGCCCCGAACCCGTCGTCGTACTGAGCCGGCTCGTCCACCACGGACTCATCGGACGACGGATTCCCACTGGGACCGCTGGTACCGCTCGTACTGCTGATACCGCTCGTACTGCCGGTGCTCCCGGTCTCACTGCTCACCCGACGAGCGTATGGCCCCCGCTGCCACTGCGCTCCGTCGCCTCCCCGCCCCCGGCTCCGTCCCGGCGCCCTGCCCCGTCAAGTCCCTTGTCCGCGTCCCGGGGCCCCGGGACCTTGCCGCGCCCCCGGGACAACAGCTGCCGCCCGAGCGCCACCCGGCTGCCCAGCCACACCAGGAAGACGGTCGGCAGGAAGATGGCGTCCGCCGCGATCATGGCCATCGAGAAGAAGGGCAGCCCCAGCAGCAGGGCGATGCCGGCGTGCTCGCCGATCATCACGACGAGCAGGACGTTCTTGACCCGCCGGTTGAACAGGGTGAACGGGAACGCGACCTGCACGATGACCGTGGCGTACGTCAGCACCATCACCATCACCCCGCTCGAGGCGAGGAGGTCCGAGAGGCCGGGCCACGGCGTGAAGTAGTGCAGCTTGAGCGGGTAGTACAGCGCCGTACCGTCCTGCCACCTCGAACCCTGGATCTTGTACCAGCCGGCGGTCGAGTAGATCAGGCAGACCTCAGCCATGATCACGACGAGGGTGGCGTTGTGGGCGAGGTTGGCGATGACGTCGAGCAGGGTGCGCGGCTCGCTGTGCGGCGCGTACCGGTTCACGGCCCACCAGACCCCGTGCCCGGTCCACAGAATCCAGAACAGCACCGGCAGCCACACGGTTCCGCCCAGGCCGTCCGTCACCGTGGCCCAGATCAGTACGGCCCCGAACGCCACCCACAGCAGCGGCCCGGCCACATCCACGCGCGGTGCACGCTCGCCCCTGACCGCATCTGCGTCGGCGCCGCCGTCCGCGGTCAGCGCCGCCCGCGCCCGGCGCGCCGCACGGCGGGCGTCCAGCGACCAGACCTGCCCGCACCGGGTCAGCACCAGGTAGATCGCCATCAGGTGGATGACGTTGTCGCCGCCGTCACCCATGAAGATGCTGCGGTTCTGCAGCGACAGCACTCCGGCCATGAACAGGACGGACATGGCGCGGCTGTGCCAGCCCACCAGCAGCAACGCGGCGGAGATCAGCGCCAGCGCGTACACGATCTCGAACCAGACGGTGCTGTCCGTCCACATGAGGCTGGTGAAGGCCTGGTTGTTGGAGATCAGCTTTTCCGCCATGTCCCAGCGCCACGGGGCGCCGGGGCCGTACATCTCGTGGCGGTGCGGCAGTTCCCGCAGCAGGAACAGCAGGTACGTGGCCGAGAAGCCGATCCGGATGACGGCGCTCTGATACGGGCCGAGGGACGAGGCGGTGACGCGCTGGATACCCCGGGCGAGCCCGCTCGTGCGCCGGGGCGTGCTCACCGGTCCGGATGTGGTCACCGGTCCTGGCGTGCTCACCGGTCCTGGCGTGCTCACTGGTCCGTCTCCTTCGGGTCCGCCGAGCCCTCGGGGAGGTCGGCTGCGGTGACGGTCCACCACGGCAGCACCCGGTAGGACGGTTTCGTACTGATCTTCTCGTCGCTCCACGGAGGGGCCGCGACGGACCGCACCTCGGAGCGGACCTGGATCCGTTCGACGGTGCCGCCGTAGTCGTGCTCGCTGAGGCGCAGCATGACTATCCGGCGGATGTACTGCTCGGAGAGGGTGCCGCGCAGCCCGTTGGCCCGGTTCTGGTTGTCGTGGGACCCGAGGTAGAAGTCCCAGCCCCGGCGGAGCTCGTTCTGCTGTACGTGGCTGGGCAGCGGATTGCCGCGTATCGCCTTGCCGTCCTCGCCCGAGAGGCTCATCCAGGGGGTGGTACGGCGGCCGTCGGGGCCGGCTATCTCAGCACGCACGTGCACGGCGATGTTCTGCTGGAGCGGATTGGGGGCGAAGAGCTTCCAGTTCTGCTCGAACTCGGGGTAGATCCACTGGTCGACCCCCTTGCCGTGCTGCTTGGTCAGCGTGTTGGAGGGGGCGACGTGCAGAAACACCATCGCCAGCTGAGTGCAGGTGACCAGGCCGATGACCGCGAGAGCCACAGCGGCGGCGACCTGGTACGGAAACGACAGCCCGGCGATTCCGGAACGGGGCTCCGGACCGGGTTCGCCACGAAGCTCCGGACCGGAATCCGGACCACGATCCGTACCGGGACCCGGTTCCGGACCGGGCTCGGTGCGGGGGTCGGGAACCATTGGAGCCGGCCCTGAACCGGGGCCGGAAACGCGTCCGTCCCTACCGCCGACGCCCCTGTCGTCGTACGAATCCATCCCGCCCCGATCCCCGTCGATCCCGGTCAGTTATCCACAGGGTTGACACCCTACGGGCCGCAGACTCACCATTGAAGACATTGAACCGAACGATCGGTCGGTAGGGAGTCCGGGATGGCGGCATTGACTGCGGGCCAGACAGCGCAGGCGACAGCGGGCAGTACCGATGGGGCGGACGGGGCCCTGGCGGCGGCTTTCGACGCCGCGGTGGCGGCGGAGGAGCGCATCGAGCCGCGTGACTGGATGCCCGATGCCTACCGCGCCTCGCTGGTCAGGCAAATGGCCCAGCACGCCCATTCCGAGATCATCGGCATGCAGCCCGAGGCCAACTGGATCACCCGTGCGCCCTCGCTGCGCCGCAAGGCGATCCTGATCGCCAAGGTGCAGGACGAGGCGGGACACGGGCTCTACCTCTACAGCGCGGCCGAGACCCTCGGCACCGGCCGTGAGGAGCTGCTCGACAAGCTCCACGCGGGCCGCCAGCGGTATTCCTCGATCTTCAATTACCCCACCCTGACCTGGGCGGACGTAGGCGCGATCGGCTGGCTCGTGGACGGCGCGGCGATCACCAACCAGGTGCCCCTGTGCCGCTGCTCCTACGGCCCCTACGCCCGCGCGATGGTCCGCATCTGCAAGGAGGAGTCCTTCCACCAGCGCCAGGGCTACGAACTGCTGCTGGCCCTCAGCGGCGGCACGGCCGCACAGCACGAGATGGCCCAGGACGCGGTGAACCGCTGGTGGTGGCCGTCCCTGATGATGTTCGGCCCGCCGGACGACGCCTCCTCGCACTCCGCCCAGTCGATGACCTGGAAGATCAAGCGGCATTCCAACGACGAGCTGCGACAGCGTTTCGTCGACATCTGCGTCCCGCAGGCGGAGGTACTGGGGCTCACCCTCCCCGACCCGGACCTCCGCTGGAACGAGGAGCGCGGTCAGCACGATTTCGGGGCGATCGACTGGACCGAGTTCCAGGAGGTCCTGAAGGGCAACGGCCCGTGCAACGAAGAGCGCCTCACCCAGCGCCGCCGAGCGCACGAGGAAGGTGCCTGGGTCCGCGAGGCCGCCGCCGCCTACGCACACAAACACACGGCAGTCGCACCCAACACCGTCGTACCGAACACCGCCGTAACGAACACGGTCGTACCGAATGGGGAGGCGACAGCATGAGCAGCTCGACCGACTGGCCGCTGTGGGAGGTGTTCGTGCGCTCACGGCGTGGCCTCTCCCACACCCACGCCGGCAGTCTGCACGCCCCGGACGCCGAGATGGCGCTGCGCAACGCACGCGATCTGTACACGCGCCGGTCCGAGGGGGTCTCCATCTGGGTGGTGCCGTCCGCCCGGATCACGGCGTCCTCGCCGGACGAGAAGGACACCTTCTTCGAACCGGCCGGTGACAAGCCCTACCGGCACCCCACGTTCTACGAGATCCCGGACGGGGTGAAGCACCTGTGACCGCGGCCCTCGCCCTGGGCGACGACGCGCTGGTGCTGTCGCACCGGCTGGGGGAGTGGGCGGGCCACGCCCCCGTGCTCGAGGAGGAAGTGGCCCTCGCCAACATCGCCCTGGACCTGCTGGGCCAGGCCCGTCTGCTCCTCTCCCTCGTCGGGGACGAGGACGAGCTGGCGTATCTGCGCGAGGAACGCGCCTTCCGCAACGTCCAGCTGGTCGAGCAGCCGAACGGCGATTTCGCCCACACCATCGCCCGCCAGCTCTACTTCTCCATCCACCAGCACGGGCTGTACGAGCGGCTGGCAGCCGGTGACGGCGAGTTCGCCGCCATCGCGGCGAAGGCCGTGAAGGAGGTCGCCTACCACCGGGACCACGCCGAGCAGTGGACGCTGCGCCTCGGTGACGGCACGCCGGAGAGCCACGACCGGATGCAGCGCGCGGTGGACGTCCTCTGGCGTTTCACCGGGGAGCTGTTCCAGCCCGTCGAAGGGGTCGAGGTGGACTGGAACGCCCTGCGGAGCGACTGGCTGGCGTCCGTCACCACGGTTCTGGAGCAGGCCGGGCTGGCTGTCCCCACCGGTCCGCAGTCCGGCGCCTGGACGGCCGGAGCCGGCCGGCAGGGCATCCACACGGAGCCCTTCGGCCGGATGATCGCCGAGATGCAGCATCTGCACCGCAGCCACCCGGGGGCGTCATGGTGACCGGGACGGCGCTCGAGGAGGAGCTGCGCACCCTCGCGGGCTCCGTCCCCGACCCCGAGCTGCCGGTGCTGACCCTGGAGGAGCTGGGCGTGCTCCGGGGCGTGGAGGTGCTGGCACCGGGCCGCGTCACGGTCCGGCTCACCCCCACCTACACCGGCTGCCCCGCGATAGAGGCCATGTCCACGGACATCGAGCGCGTGCTGCTCGACCACGGCATGACCGAGGTCTCCGTGGTCACCGTCCTCACCCCGGCCTGGTCCACGGACGACATCAGCGCGGAAGGGCGCCGCAAGCTGACCGAGTTCGGCATAGCGCCTCCCCGGTCGCACGACGCGGCCCCGCCCGCAGCCGGACCCGTGCCGCTCGCCCTGTCCGTGCGCTGCCCGCACTGCGGCTCCACCGACACGGAGCTGCTGAGCCGGTTCTCGTCCACCGCCTGCAAGGCGCTGCGCAGGTGTGTGACATGCCGTGAACCGTTCGATCACTTCAAGGAGTTGTAGATGTTCCATCCGCTCCGGGTCAGCGCGATCGAACGGCTCACGGACGATTCGGTCGCTGTCGACTTCGCCGTGCCGCCGGATCTGCGCGAGACCTTCCGCCACAAGCCCGGCCAGCACCTCAATGTCCGCTACGTCGTCGACGGTGAGGAGGTCCGCCGCTCGTACTCGATCTGCGCGCCGGCCACCGAGCGGCCGGCCGAGCCGCGACTGCGGGTCGGCATCCGGCTCGTCGACGGCGGGGCGTTCTCCACGTACGCGCTCAAGGAGCTCGCGGTCGGCGATCAGGTCGAGGCGATGCCCCCGATGGGCCGCTTCGTGCTCACCCCGCGCGCCGGGCTGTTCGCGGCGGTCGTCGGCGGCAGCGGGATCACCCCGGTGCTGTCCATCGCGGCGACGCTGCTGGCCCGGGAACCCGACGCGTCGTTCTGCCTGATCCGCAGCGACCGGACCGCCGCGTCGACGATGTTCCTGGACGAGGTCGCCGACCTCAAGGACCGCTATCCGGACCGGTTCCAGCTGGTCACCGCGCTCTCCCGGGAGGAGCAGCAGGCGGGTCTCCCCTCGGGCCGGCTGGACCGCGACCGGCTGGCCGGTCTGCTGCCCGCACTGCTCCCGGTGGCCGATGTGGACGGCTGGTATCTGTGCGGCCCGCTCGGTCTGGTCCGGGCCGCCGAGAGCGCGCTGCACGGGCTGGAAGTCGAGCGGGCCCGTATTCACCAGGAGATCTTCCACGTCGACGACGGACCGAGCGCCACGGTCCGCCCCCGGATCGAGGCCCCGGCGGACAGCATGCTCACGGCCACCCTGGACGGCCGCTCGGGCAAGTGGCCGGTACTGGAGGGCGAATCGCTGCTGGAGACGGTGCTCCGCAGCCGCTCGGACGCGCCGTACGCCTGCAAGGGAGGCGTGTGCGGGACCTGCCGGGCCTTCCTCGTCTCGGGCGAGGTGCGGATGGACCGCAACTTCGCGCTCGAACCGGAAGAGACCGGGGCCGGCTATGTGCTGGCCTGCCAGTCCCATCCGGTGACCGGGGAGGTGGAGCTCGACTTCGACCGGTGACCGCCCCGCGCCGCGGGGCGCACCCGCGGTGCGCCCGGACCGCACCTGTTCCCTTCTTGTAGAACCTGTTCTATCTTGACGCTCCGTCAGGTCCGGTACGAGCACAGCGGTTCGCGGGAGGCCAGGACAGTGGACTTCACCTACACCGAGGAACAGCAGGCAGCCGCAGAGGCGGCACGAGCGGTCTTCTCCGGCGTCGCACCCGACGCGGTGCCCAGCCCCGCACTCGTACCGGGTGCGGTGGCCGAGGACATCGACCGGCCGCTGTGGGCCGGCCTCGCCACCGGGGACCTGCTGAGCCTGACGCTGTCGCCCGAACACGGCGGCGCGGGCCTCGACCTGATCGCGCTCTGCCTGGTGCTGCGCGAGTCGGCGAAGGTCCTCGCGCGGGTCCCGCTGCTGGAGACGTGCGCGGTCGCGATGGCGCTCCAGCGCTACGGGAACCAGAAGCTGGCCGCCGAGCTACTGCCCGGCGTCGGCCGCGGTGAGCTGGTCCTCACCGTCGGAGCCAATGGGCGCACCGGCCACGATCCGGCCGAACTCGCCGTCACGGCCCGCCTGGACAGCGCCGCGAACGAGGCGGCCGGGGACGACGGCTCGGAAGCCGGCTGGGTGCTGGACGGTGTGCAGTCGGCCGTCCCGTGGGCGCAGGCCGCGGACTGGATCGCGGTGCCCGCGCACACCGGGGACGGACGGGCAGTCGTGGCCCTCGTCCGACGCGGCCACGACGGTCTCAGCATCGCGGAGCAGGTCTCCACCAGCGGCGAACTGTTCGGTGAGGTACGGCTGGACGCGGTACGGATCTCGGGCCGCGAGCTGATCGACACCGCCGGTGCCTGGGAGTGGCTGCACGCACTGCTCACCACCGGAACCTGCGCACTGGCGCTGGGTCTTGGCGAGGCCGTACTGGCCATGACGAGCGAGTACACGGGCAAGCGCGAGCAGTTCGGCTTCCCCGTGGCGACCTTTCAGTCCGTCGCCGTACAGGCCGCGGACCGCTACATCGATCTGCGGGCCATGGAGGTGACCCTCTGGCAGGCCGCCTGGCGGATCGCCACCGGCGGGAGCGGCGCGCTGCCCCCTGCGGGCGATGTCGGCGTGGCGAAGATCTGGGCTTCGGACGGGGTCCGCCGGGTCGTGCAGACGGCACAGCACCTGCACGGGGGCTTCGGCGCGGACACCGACTACGTCTTGCACCGCTTCCACGCCTGGGCGAAGCAGATCGAGCTCTCCCTCGGCCCGGCCGCCGCCCACGAGGAGGCGCTGGGCGACCTGCTGGCCGCGCACTCCCCCGACCTCGACCTCGACCTCGGCTGAACGCACCCGCGCCGGGCCCCGGAAGACCGAGTCCGGGGCCCCGAGACCCGGAGACGCCCAGGTCAGACGACGAAGGCCGGGTTGCCGGTGTCGGTGACCATCGGGCGCCCGGCCGCATCCCAGGCGAGCATGCCGCCGTCGATGTTCACGGCGTCGATGCCCTGCTGCACCAGGTACTGGGTGACCTGGGCGGACCGGCCGCCGACCCGGCACATCACATGCACGCGCCGGCCGTCCTCAGCCGCCTCGGTCAGCTCACCGAAGCGGCCCACGAAACCGCTCATCGGGATGTGCAGGGCGCCGTCGACGTGCCCGGCCGCCCATTCGTCGTCCTCCCGTACGTCCAGCACGAGGCCGTCCGCCGGCACCGACGTGACATCGACCGTGGGAAGCGGGCCGAAATTCATGGGTCATGCCTTCTCTCGTCATTACGCTCCGAAATCCCCGGAAACGCTACTGCACCAGAGCTGCCAGCTCCGCCTCGCGCCGCGACACCTCGCCCAGCAACTGATCGGCGATCTCTTCGAGCAGGTGATCCGGATCGTCCGGGGCCATCCGCAGCATGGCGCCGATCGCGCTCTGCTCCAGCTCCTGGGCGAGCACCGTCAGCAGTTCCTTGCGCTGGGTCAGCCAGTTCAGCCGGGCGTACAGCTCGTCGGCCTCACCCAGCTCAGCCTCCGGGGCAACCGGCCCGGCCGCCCACTCCTGGGCCAGCTCCTTGAGGAGCCCCTCGTCCCCGCGCCCGTACGCGGCATTGACGCGGGTGATGAACTCGTCCCGGCGGGCCCGCTCCTCCTCGTCCTGGGCCAGGTCCGGATGGGCCTTGCGCGCCAGCTCGCGGTACAGCTTGCGGGCCTCCTCGGTCGGCCGGACCCGCTTCGGCGGCCTGACGGGCTGCTCCGTCAGCATCGCGCTCGCCTCGGGGGAGAGCCCCTCGGAGTCCATCCAGTCGTGGAACAGCTCGTCGACACCGGGCATCGGCATCACGACCGCCCGTGCCTCCTGCGCCTTGCGCAGATCCTCGGGATCGCCGGTCATCGCCGCCCGTGCCTCCGCGATCTGCGCATCGAGCTCGTCGAGACGTGTGTACATCGGGCCCAGGCGCTGGTGATGCAGCCGGGAGAAGTTCTCCACCTCCACCCGGAAGGTCTCCACCGCGATCTCGAACTCGATCAGGGCCTGCTCGGCGACCCGCACAGCGTGCGCGAGGCGCGCCTCGGGCCGCTCCTGACCCGCAGGCCCGCCGTCGGCCGAGGCCCCGACGGGAGGAACGGACTCCGCGTGGGCGTGCGCGTCCGCGTGGGCGTGCGCGTCGGCCGGACGGCCGGACTGCTCGTGCTGCCGGTCTTGGTCCTGGTCCTGCCGGTCCCGATCCTGCAAGTCCTGGTCCTGCCGGTCATCGTCGTTCCGGGTGGTCGGCACCCCGGCGGCTTCGTGGGTCACTCGTCCAGCGTATGGCCACGGCCCACACCCTTGAGACGCGCGGTCCGCGCGACGGGCTTCACACCCCCGGCTCGGCCGGTGTGCGGCCTGCGGCGATCGCCCGCACGAGCTCGGCGTGATCCGCCTCCGTGCGGTCCGCACAGGTCACGGCGAACGCCGCCACCGCCTCGTCCAGCTCGTCGTTCTTGCCACAGTAGCCCGCGATGAGCCGGGGATCGGCGCTGTGCGCGTGAGCCCTGGCCAGCAGCGCGCCGGTCATCCGGCCGTAGTCGTCGACCTGGCCGGCCTCCAGGGCCGCCGGGTCGACGCTGCCCTTGCGGTTCCTGAACTGCCTCACCTGGAAGGGCCGGCCGTCCACGGTCGTCCAGCCGAGCAGGATGTCGCTGACGACCTGCATCCGCTTCTGCCCGAGCACCACCCGGCGCCCCTCGTGCCCCACCTCCGGCACCTCGAACCCCACAGCGGGCAGATGAGGCGCCAGCACCGAGGGCCTGGCCTCCTTCACCTGCAGCACCAGCGGCTCACCCCGGTGATCCAGCAGCAGCACCACATACGACCGGGTGCCCACGCTCCCGGTGCCGACCACCCGGAACGCCACATCGTGGATCGCGTACCGGGCGAGCAGCGGAACCCGGTCCGGCGAGACGGTGCCCAGATACCCACCGAGCCCCGCCGCCACGGCTGCGGCCTCCGCGTCCGGCACCCGGCGCAGCACCGGCGGTGCGTCGACGAACCGGCGTCCGCCGTCCCCGGAGTCCTCCGTGGACTTCGCGGCGAAGCGGGCGCTGGTGTTGTTGCGGGCCTTCTCCGAGACCCGCTCCAGGGTGCCGAGCAGATCACGCGCGTCCGTGTGCGAGACGAGTTCCTCGTCCGCGATGGCGTTCCAGGCGTCGAGAGCGGGCAGCTTGGCCAGCAGCCGCATCGTCCGCCGGTAGGCGCCCACCGTGTCGTACGCGCCCCTGCGGCACGTCTCCTCGTCCGCGCCCGCCTCACGGCCCGCGAGCACCAGTGAGGTGGCCAGGCGCTTGAGGTCCCACTCCCAGGGGCCGAACACGGTCTCGTCGAAGTCGTTCAGGTCCATGACCAGATTGCCGCGGGCATCGCCGTAAAGGCCGAAGTTGGCCGCGTGGGCGTCGCCGCAGAGCTGGGCTCCCACCCCGGTGACGGGGGTGCCCACCAGGTCGTGGGCCATCAGCCCGGCCGAACCCCGGAGAAAGGCGAACGGGGTGGCCGCCATGCGCCCCACCCGGATCGGCGTGAGCCCGGGCACTCTGCCCCGGTTCGACTCCTCCACCGCCCGGACCGCGTCGGGCCTGTCCTCGGGCAGGACCAGCGAGGCGTGTGCGGACCGGGGCACACGCTCACGGAGCGCCTTGCCCGCCTCGCGCGGCGACTGCGGGCCACCCGGCTCCTCCGGATGCCTGCGCCGGGCGAACCCGGGCACGACCGGAATGCGCGGATCACCCTCCACAGCCCGCTGTACCGGCACCGTCGCTTCGCTCTCACCCATGGCGCGCAGCTCCCCCGGCTTCGCCCGAAGCCGCCGTCCGGCGACCCGGTCCAACATCAACTGCCGACGACGGTACCGCCGTTCACCGCCGACCGTCTCCCCCTGTGGACAAGCACCCCGAGCAGCTGTGGACAACTCCCGGCACCAGGCCCCGCGCCCCTGATCCGACCTGATCCGGCCCGACCCGAACGAGAGGCCCTAGCAGTCGCCCGCGCCGTCCTTCAGATGCGTCTCCGCCCAGCGCCCCAGTTCCTTCAGCGCGGGCTCCATCGCGGCACCGGCCTGCGTCAGGCGGTACGAAACCCGCAGCGGCGGCCCCTCGTCGACCTCCCGCACCACCAAGCCCGCCGTCCCCAGTTCGGACAGCCGGTCCGAGAGCATGCGCTCACTGATGCCGGGAATCGCTCGCCGCAGATCAGCGAAGTGCACGGGCTGCTGAAGCAGCACGGAGACGATCGGCCCCGTCCAGCGCTTGCCGAACAGCTCGAAGACGCGGCTGATGCCCACGTCGACCCTTCGGCACGCCTGCTCGCTGTGATCCGCCATACGCCCAGGGTACTGCGCCACAGCGAGTGGCTTACGATTAGTAAGTCACTATGTTATTACTAGGTACATACGAAAAAGCGGTCCGCTTCACCGGCAGGCCGCGCCACCCCCCTGGAGACTCCCATGGCCACGCTTCTGCACCTCGACTCCGCCGTCTTCCCTCAGGGATCCGCGTCCCGCGAGGTCACCGCAGCGTTCGTGGAGACCTGGCGCGAGCAGCACCCCGACGGGCAGGTCGTCTACCGCGATCTCGCCGCCGACCCGCTGCCGCACCTGGACGCCGCGGCCGCCGCCGCCGGCGCCGAGCACCCGCTGCGCAGTGAACTGGCCGCCGAACTGGCCGCCGCGGACGCGGTACTGATCGGCGCACCGATGTACAACTTCTCGATTCCCTCGACCCTGAAGGCGTGGCTCGACCACGTCATCGTCGTGGGCCACAACGCCGGCCCCGACAGCCCCGTCGCCGGTACCCCGATCACCGTCGTCGCCAGCCGCGGCGGCTCCTACGCCGCCGGCACGCCTCGCGAGGGCGCCGAGTTCGTCCAGAACTACCTGGCGACGCTGCTGACGTCCATGTTCGGCGCGGAGGTCGACTTCATCGTCCCGGAGCTGACCCTGGCCCACAGCAATCCGGGAATGGCCGAGCTGATCCCGCTCGCCGAGGCCTCCCGCGCGAAGGCGCTCACCGACGCCGCGGAGAAGGCCAAGAGCCTCGCATCCCGGCTCGCCGCCTGAAGCGCCGAGACTCCACACACTGAGGCTCCACACGGCTGAGCCCCCACACATACGGAAGGCCGGGACCCACCGGGTCCCGGCCTTCCGTATAACGATCCCAGCACTCCCTGCCCGACGAAAAGCACGACCGACAGCCCGGCCCGCAACCGGCGCGACCCCCGGCACGACCGCCAGCGCCACCACCGCCCGAACCGACCGCCGCCACCACCACCAACGTGCACCAACGTGCACCAACCGGGCGTTTCACGTGAAACCAAGCGCTCCGCACACATCCGCGCCCGGTCCGGGCACCAAACCGAAGAAGCCCCGCAGACCGTGGTCTGCGGGGCTTCTCTCTTGTGCGCGAGGGGGGATTTGAACCCCCACGTCCCTAAGGACACTGGCACCTGAAGCCAGCGCGTCTGCCGTTCCGCCACTCGCGCATGAGTGGTGTTTCCAGAAACTCTCACTTTTCGGTGCGAGCCCCTGGCGACATCAGGAAGATTAGCACGCTGGACAGGGCGGATTCACATCCGATTGTTTCGCCGAACGCCTGACGGGAACCGGGAACCCGGACCCGGCGCCCCCCACTCCTCCTGAGTGCACCCAAGGTGCGGGACACTGTCAGGAGGCCGCCTCTACGATCCGTGTGAGGGGGGACACTCATCCGCAGTGCAGACAAGGGGAACCAGCCGATTTCCCGACGCGTGGATACGATCAGTAAGCAGTACAGGGACGACGACACCGGAGGAGGTGCCCCATGGGAGTCATGAAGCGTTTCGAGCAACGTCTCGAAGGTCTCGTCAATGGCACTTTCGCCAAGGTCTTCAAGTCCGAGGTGCAGCCTGTCGAGATCGCTGGAGCCCTCCAGCGGGAGTGCGACAACAACGCCACCATCTGGAACCGCGAGCGGACCGTCGTCCCCAACGACTTCATCGTCGAGCTCAGCGCCCCCGACTACGAACGGCTCAGCCCGTACTCGGGCCAGCTGGGCGACGAGCTCTCGGGCCTGGTCCGGGACTACGCCAAGCAGCAGCGGTACACGTTCATGGGCCCGATCAAGGTCCACCTGGAGAAGGCCGACGATCTCGACACCGGCCTGTACCGGGTACGCAGCCGCACTCTTGCGTCGAGTACGTCACAGCAGGGCCAGCCCGAGCCGCAGGGATTCCAGAGCCAGCCCGGACAGTCGGCCGGCCCCCCTCGTTCCGGCCACGGGCGCCCCGCCGCTCCACAGGCCCCCGGCGGGTACGGCTACCCGCCCACCTCCGCCCCGCCCATGCCCGCGACCCCGCCGCCGGGCGCCGGGCGTCCCGCGGCATCCTCATCCGACCGGCGCCCGCCGGCCAATCCCAGCCCCCTGCCGAACACGCAGGTGCGACGCTGGATCGAGATCAATGGCACCCGCCATCAGATCTCCCGCCCGACGTTGGTGATGGGCCGAAGCACCGACGCCGACGTGCGGATCGACGACCCCGGCGTTTCCCGCCGGCACTGTGAGATCCGGACCGGAACGCCCTCGACGATCCAGGATCTCGGGTCTACCAACGGCATCGTGGTAGACGGGCAGCACACAACCCGCGCTACGCTCCGCGACGGCTCGCGGATCGTCGTGGGCAACACCACCATCGTTTACAGGCAAGCCGAAGGGTGAAGCGGGGGCAATGTCAGAGCTGACCCTTACGGTCATGCGGCTAGGATTCCTGGCTGTTCTGTGGCTGTTCGTGATCGTGGCCGTCCAGGTCATCCGCAGCGACCTGTTCGGAACGCGCGTGACGCAGCGCGGCTCACGCCGCACTGCGAACGACGCACGCCCGCCACAGGCACGCCAAACCGCCGCGGCACCACCGCAGCAACGCCAGCAGCCCGGCCGCCAGCGCCGGGGGGCACCGACAAAGCTGGTCGTCTCCGAAGGCAGCCTCACCGGCACCACGGTGGCGCTCCAGGGGCAGACCATCTCGCTGGGCCGGGCCCATGATTCAACGATCGTGCTGGACGACGACTACGCGTCCAGCAGGCATGCCAGGATCTACCCCGACCGTGACGGTCAGTGGATCGTCGAGGATCTCGGGTCCACCAACGGCACGTATCTGGACCGGACCCGTCTCACCACCCCGACGCCTGTTCCGCTGGGCGCGCCGATCCGGATCGGCAAGACCGTCATCGAGCTGCGGAAGTAGTACGACAATGAGCGAGCGGAGCGAGCGAGCCGCGGTGGCACGGGCATCGGACCCGGCCGGGCTCCCGACCGGAGGGTGGGCAGTGTGGCGCGAGACCGGCTGTACCCCGAACCGACGGGCGAGGTGCGCATGAGTCTTTCCCTGCGCTTCGCCGCCGGATCGCACAAGGGCATGATCCGGGAAGGCAACGAGGACTCCGGTTATGCCGGACCTCGCCTTCTCGCCATCGCCGACGGAATGGGCGGACAGGCCGCGGGTGAGGTCGCCAGTTCCGAGGTGATCTCCACACTCGTCCAGCTCGACGACGACGTACCCGGCTCCGACATCCTCACCTCGCTCGGTACGGCGGTCCAGCGGGCCAATGACCAGCTGCGCATGATGGTCGAGGAGGACCCGCAGCTGGAGGGCATGGGCACCACGCTCACCGCCCTCCTGTGGACCGGTCAGCGCCTCGGTCTCGTCCACGTCGGCGACTCACGCGCTTACCTGCTGCGTGACGGTGTACTGACCCAGATCACGCAGGACCACACCTGGGTGCAGCGGCTGGTCGACGAGGGCCGGATCACCGAGGAGGAGGCCACCACCCACCCGCAGCGCTCCCTGCTGATGCGCGCGCTGGGCAGTGGTGACCACGTCGAACCCGACCTCTCCATCCGCGAGGTCCGGGCCGGCGACCGTTACCTGATCTGCTCCGACGGCCTCTCCGGCGTCGTCTCCCACCAGACGATGGAGGAGACCCTCGCCAGCTACCAGGGGCCGCAGGAGACCATCCAGGACCTGATCCAGCTCGCGCTGCGCGGCGGTGGCCCGGACAACATCACCTGCATCGTCGCGGACGTCTTCGACGTCGACGCCAACGACACCCTGGCGGGGCAGCTCAACGACACCCCGGTCATCGTCGGCGCGGTCGCGGAGAACCAGGCCGCCCAGCTGAACGACGCCGGCGCGATGGAAACCCCCGCCGGACGGGCGGCCGGCCTCGGCCGCCCCGTCCCGCCGCCCGCAGGGGGCTTCGGCCCTCCCGGCAGCGGTGACGACTCCGGCTACGACGGAATGCCGGACGGGTCCTTCGGGTCCTACTCCGACGAGGACTTCGTCAAGCCCGGTGGCCGCAAGTGGCTCAAGCGGTCGCTGTACATCGTGCTCGCGCTGGCGGTCATCGGCGGCGGTCTGTACGGCGGCTACCGTTGGACGCAGACCCAGTTCTACGTAGGCGCGAAGAACGACAACGTCGCGCTGTACCGGGGCATCAGCCAGGATCTGGCCTGGGTCTCGCTCTCGAAGGTGGAGAACGACCACCCCGAGATCGAACTCAAGTACCTCCCGCCCTACCAGCGCAAGCAGGTCGAAGAGACCATCACCGAGGGCAGCCTCACGGACGCCCGCGAGAAGATCGCCGAACTCTCCACCCAGGCGACTGCCTGCAAGAAGGACGCACAGCGCCGCGCAGCCGAGAAGAACGCCCCCAGTGACGAGGGCCAGGCCGGCGGTCCGGACACGGACGCGATCAAGTCGTCCGACAAGTCCGGCACCACCAAGACCAACCAGACTTCAGCGACTCCCACTCCTGGTCCCAGCCTCTCGGAGGAAGAGAAGAAGCTGGTCCCGCAGTGCGGTAAGCAGTAAAGCCGTAGGGGGCCTTCAGCACTATGAGCGTTGTCACCAACACGACCACGATCGGCGCGATCGACGCACCGAGCCGGCGCAACACCGAACTGATGATGATGGTCTTCGCCATCGCCATCTCGGTGTTCGCCTACGCCAACGTGGGCCTCGCCATGGACGGGAGCCTCCCGTCCGGCATGTTCGGCTACGGAGCGGGGCTCATCCTGCTCGGCGGCGTCGCTCACCTCGTGGTGCGCAAGTTCGCCCCGTACGCGGATCCGCTGCTGCTGCCGCTGGCCACCCTGCTCAACGGCCTGGGCCTGGTGCTGATCTGGCGGCTGGACCAGTCGCCGAGGCTGATCCAGCGTGCGGAGTACCTGTACGGGGGGTACAGCCCGGACGCCCCCAAGCAGCTGCTTTACTCGGCGATCGGTGTCGCGCTCTTCGTCGCCGTGCTGATCGTCCTCAAGGACCACCGCATCCTCCAGCGCTACACGTACATCTCGATGGCCGCGGCGCTGATCCTGCTGGTCATCCCGATGTTCTTCCCCGCGGTGAACGGCGCGAAGATCTGGATCAGCGTCGGCTCGTTCACCATCCAGCCCGGTGAGTTCGCCAAGATCCTCATCGCCGTGTTCTTCTCCGGCTACCTCATGGTGAAGCGGGACGCGCTGGCACTGGCCAGCCGCCGTTTCATGGGTCTGTACCTGCCGCGCGGACGCGACCTCGGCCCGATCATCACCATCTGGGCCCTGTCGATCCTGATCCTCGTCTTCGAGACCGACCTCGGTACGTCCCTGCTGTTCTTCGGTCTGTTCGTCGTCATGCTGTACGTCGCCACCGAGCGGACCAGCTGGATCGTCTTCGGTCTGGTGATGTCGGCGGCCGGTGCGGTGGGTGTGGCGTCCTTCGAGCCTCATGTGCAGGAGCGGGTGAACGCCTGGCTCGAACCGTTCTCCAAGGCGACGATGGCGCAGAGCGACCAGATCGCTCAGTCCCTCATGTCCTTCGGTTCCGGCGGCACACTCGGCACCGGACTGGGCCAGGGACACTCGGACCTGATCATGTTCGCCGCCAACGCGGACTTCATCCTCTCCACCGTCGGCGAGGAACTGGGGCTGGCCGGGATGATGGCCGTCCTGCTGATCTACGGTCTGATCGTCGAGCGGGGTGTCCGCACCGCCCTCGCCGCTCGTGACCCCTTCGGCAAGCTCCTCGCGATCGGCCTCTCCGGTGCCTTCGCGATCCAGGTCTTCGTCGTCGCCGGCGGTGTCATGGGGCTCATCCCGCTCAGCGGTATGACCATGCCATTCCTCGCGTACGGCGGTTCCTCCGTGCTGGCCAACTGGGCACTGATCGCCATCCTCATCCGGATCAGCGACACCGCCCGCCGCCCCGCCCCGGCCCCCGCGCCGACCTCCGACGCCGAGATGACCCAGGTGGTCCGACCGTGAACAAGCCCCTGCGCCGGATCGCGATCTTCTGCGGCGTCCTCATCTTCGCCCTGCTCGCGCGGACCAACTACCTCCAGTACGTGAAGGCCGACGAGCTCAACACCCGCGACGAGAACCGCCGCGTCCGCATCGAGCGGTACGCCCACGAGCGCGGCGACATCATCGTCGACGGGGGCAAGGCCGTCACCGGGTCCACGGAGACCAAGGACAGCGACTTCAAGTACAAGCGGGTCTGGCAGGACGGCCCGATGTGGGCACCGGTCACCGGCTACTCCTCGCAGGCGTTCGACGCGTCGCAGATCGAGAAGATCGAGGACGGCATCCTCACCGGCAACGACGACCAGCTCTTCTTCGACCGGACCAAATCGCTGTTCACCGGCGACAAGAAGCAGGGCGGCAACATCGTCACCACGCTCAACTCCGCCGCGCAGAAGGCCGCCTTCACGGGGCTGGGTGACAAGAAGGGCGCCGTCGCCGCCCTGGACCCGCAGACCGGTGCCATCCTGGCGCTCGCCAGCACGCCGTCGTACGACCCCTCCACCTTCGCGGGCAACTCCGACAAGGACTCCAAGGCCTGGCAGGCGCTCCAGAAGGACAAGGACAAGCCGATGCTCAACCGGGCATTGCGCGAGACCTACCCGCCCGGCTCGACCTTCAAGATCGTCACCGCGGCAGCCGCCCTGGAGAACGGGCTCTACACCGACATCGACGCCAAGACGAATTCGCCGGTGCCCTTCCGCCTGCCCCAGACCAGCCAGGACCTGCCGAACGAGGGCAGCATCCAGTGTGAGAACGTCCCGCTCCGGGAAGCGCTGCGGATTTCCTGCAACACCGTCTTCGGCAAGATCAGCGATGACCTGGGCAACCAGAAGATGATCGACCAAGCCAACAAGTTCGGCTTCAACAAGGACGTCTTCACCCCGGTCCGCGCCACCGAGAGCGTCTACCCGAAGGACAACGCGCCGCAGAACGCGATGGCCGGCATCGGCCAGGCGTCCAACCGCGCCACCCCGCTCCAGATGGCCATGGTGGCCTCCGCGGTCGCCAACGACGGCAAGCTGATGCAGCCGTACATGGTCGCCAAGCGGCAGTCGCCCAGCCTGGACGACATCTACACCCACGAGCCGGAGCAGCTCAGCCAGCCCCTGTCGGGGGAGAACGCCCAGAAGCTCCAGGAAATGATGAAGACCGTCGTCGAGTCGGGAACGGGCACCAACGCCAAGATCCCCGGCGTCACCGTCGGCGGCAAGACGGGTACGGCCCAGCACGGTCTGGGCAACAGCGAGAATCCGTACGCCTGGTTCATCTCGTACGCGAAGACCGACAGCGGCTCCCCCGTCGCCGTCGCCGTGGTCGTCGAGGACAGCAAGGCCACCCGCGACGACATCTCCGGTGGCGGCCTGGCCGCCCCCATCGCCAAGGCCGTCATGAAGGCCGTCATCGACGGCAAGAAGTGACGCCCGTCACGCCGGGCACCATATCCGCACGTTGGGATACCGGTCGGATATCAGGTAGGGGCTGCGGGCCGATCACGTAGTACGCGGCCGGTAGCGTATGCGCGAACAGCACACCGCCGGACCGCACACCGGTGCGGTCAGGACTGACGGAGAGGGCTGGAACAGTTATGGAAGAGCCGCGTCGCCTCGGCGGCCGGTACGAGCTGGGCTCGGTGCTCGGCCGTGGTGGCATGGCCGAGGTATACCTCGCCCACGACACCCGGCTCGGCCGCACCGTAGCTGTGAAGACGCTCCGGGCGGACCTCGCCCGCGACCCGTCCTTCCAGGCCCGGTTCCGCCGTGAGGCCCAGTCCGCCGCCTCCCTGAACCATCCGGCGATCGTCGCGGTGTACGACACGGGCGAGGACTACGTCGACGGGGTCTCGATCCCGTACATCGTCATGGAGTACGTCGACGGCTCGACGCTCAGAGAGCTGCTGCACTCCGGCCGCAGACTGCTGCCGGAGCGCACCCTCGAAATGACGGTCGGCATCCTCCAGGCGCTGGAGTACTCGCACCGCGCGGGCATCGTCCACCGGGACATCAAGCCGGCCAACGTCATGCTGACGCGCACCGGCCAGGTCAAGGTCATGGACTTCGGCATCGCCCGCGCCATGGGCGACTCCGGCATGACGATGACCCAGACCTCGGCCGTCATCGGCACCGCCCAGTACCTCTCCCCGGAGCAGGCCAAGGGCGAGCAGGTCGACGCCCGGTCGGATCTCTATTCGACGGGTTGCCTGCTCTATGAGCTGCTGACGGTCCGCCCTCCGTTCATCGGTGACTCACCTGTCGCGGTCGCCTACCAGCACGTACGGGAAGAGCCGCAGACCCCCAGCAACTTCGACCCCGAGATCACGCCCGAGATGGACGCGATCGTGTTGAAGGCCCTGGTCAAGGACCCGGACTACCGCTACCAGTCGGCCGACGAGATGCGCGCCGACATCGAGGCCTGCCTCGACGGCCAGCCGGTCGCCGCCACTGCGGCGATGGGCGCGGCCGGCTACGGCGGCTACGACGGGTACGGCAACGACCAGCCCACCACCGCCCTGCGGTCCGGGGACCAGAACGGCGCCCAGACGTCGATGCTGCCCCCGGTCAACCCGGACGACGGCGGCTACGGCTACGACGACCGGCCGGACCGCCGCCGTCAGAAGAAGAGCAACACCTCGACGATCCTGCTGGTCGTCGCGGGCATCCTGGTGCTGATCGGCGCGGTGCTGATCGGCAAGCAGGTCTTCGGTGACTCGAACAGCGGCCCCGACACGTTCGCCGCGCCCACCATGGTCGGTTCGACCGTCAAGGAAGCTCAGCGGCTCGCCGACAACGCCAACATCGTGCTCAAGGAGGGCCCGAAGGAAGCGTGCAAGGACCAGCCGAAGAACAAGATCTGCCGTCAGACTCCGACGCCTGACGAGCAGATGGCGGAGAACGACACCATGACGGTCTTCGTCTCCACCGGTGCGCCGAAGGTCAGCGTCCCGGACGTCACGGAGAAGTCCGAGGACAGCGCGCGCAAGCTCCTGGAGGACCAGGGCTTCACGGTCAACGTGAAGTCGGTGGAGTCCGCCGACGCCAAGGTGGGCACCGTCCTGGACCAGTCCCCCAAGGGCAACGCCAAGGCCGAGAAGAACTCCGAGGTCCAGATCTCGGTCGCGACGGAGAAACTGCTCACGGTGCCGCCCCTGGACGGCCGCCAGTACGACGACGCTGTCGCCCAGCTCAACTCGCTCGGCTTCACCAACATCGGCAGGTCCGAGCAGGACTCCGAGAAGCCCGCGAACGAGGTGGTCGGGCAGAACCCGGCAGCCAACACGAAGGCCGGCAAGGACACCTCGATCATCCTGAAGGTCTCCAAGGGACCGCCGGAGCCCGAGCAGGTCACGATTCCGGGTGACATCGTCGGCAAGTCCTACCAGGACGTGAAGGGGCAGCTGGAGGGCCTGGGCCTGACGGTCACGCTCGGCCCCAACTCGGTCGACAAGCCCGACGCCAGGGTGATCATCAGCAATCCGCCCCCCAACACCCCGGTGGACAAGGGCAGCGCGGTCCAGCTGACCACCATGGAGGGCGGCGACGGAGACGGCAACATCTTCGGCGGCCCGTCCGGCTCCCGGCACTGACCGACGACACCCCCCGTCCGCGCCTCGGTCCCTTCCGGGCACGGACACAGCGCAGGGCCCCGGCACCGAAACGGTGACCGGGGCCCTGCGCTGTGCCGTGGTGGGTGCGCCCCGCCAGGTACGGAGGCGCGGCCTCACGGGGTACGGGGTACCAGGCGCCGGGCCCCGCGTACGCGTCAGCGCAGCTCTGCCGGCCTGGTGCGGTCGCGGTCGACCTTCTCCGTACGGACCAGCTCGCCCCACACGATGTAGCGGTACTTCGACGTGAAGACGGGCGTGCACGTCGTCAGCGTGATGTAGCGGCCGGGCTTCTTCCTGCCCGAGCCCTTCGGGACCTCTTGGAGCACGTCGACGTTGTACTTCGACGTCTCGGGAAGCTCCTTGAAGACCTTGTAGACGTACCAGGTGTCCTTGGTCTCGAAGACGACCGCGTCCCCGGTCCGCACCTTGTCGATGTTGTGGAACTTCGCCCCGTGGCCGTCCCGGTGGGCGGCCAGTGCGAAGTTGCCCTCCTTGGCCGATGGGAGCGCCGACTTCACCGGGTCGGTGTAGTAGCCGGCGATGCCGTCGTTGAGGTTCTCGGTGTCGGTGCCCTTCTTGACGAGCACCTCGCCGTTCTTCATCGACGGGACGTGCAGGAAGCCGATGCCGTCCTTGGTGTCCAGCGCCCCGGGGCCGTCGGCCCAGCGGTCGCGGACGGTGTGGCCCTGCTTGGTGGCCTCGCGGTCGGCGAGCACGTTGGTCCACCAGAGGGAGTAGACGACGAAGAGTCCGAGCACCAGGCCCGCGGTGATCAGGAGTTCGCCGAAGACACTGACCGCGGTCGCGACGGGATGGCGGCGCCCGCGCCGCACCGGGGGCGCGGACTCGCCGGTCTGCTCTTGGTCCTCGGTCCTCGCTGCCACCGCACCGCCCCTGTCGTGATGATGTTCAGCCGGTTCAGCCCACGAGCACGTCGGGCTTCCCCTTGCTGCGCGGCCGTTCGTCGACCATCTTGCCCCAGACGATCATTCGGTACGTACTCGTGAATTCGGGCGTACAGGTCGTCAGTGTGATGTATCGGCCGGGCTTGGTGAACCCGGACTGCGGCGGCACCGGGCCGATCACCGACACATTGGACGGCGAGGTCTGGGGCAGCACGCTCGTCATCTCGTACGTGTAGTAGGCGTCCTGGGTCTCGACCACGATCGGGTCACCGGGCTTCAGCCGGTTGATGTAGCGGAACGGCTCGCCGTGGGTGTTGCGGTGACCGGCAAGCGCGAAGTTGCCCTGCTTGTCCGCCGGCATCGCCGTGCGCAGCGGCTTCTCGCCGTAGTGGCCGACCATGCCCCGGTCCAGCACCTTCTCCTTGCTGGTGCCCTCGGCGATCGGAGTGACCACGTCCAGTTTCGGGATGTGGATGATGGCGAAGCCCTGACCGGCCTCGAACACACCTGGGGCCCGTTTGCCGCTGGCCCAGTCGTCCTGGATCTTGTGCGTCTCGTTGCCGGCGATCTGGTCGGCGCGCACGTTGGTCCACCACAGCTGGTAGGTGACGAACAGCAGCATCAGCACGCCGAGCGAGATGAACAGCTCGCCGACCACCCGGCTGACCACGACGGCCGGGCTGTCCTTGGCCGCCCTCGCGGCCCTTCGCGCCTCGACGCGCGACATCGGCTTCGCGGGGGCGGCGGACTCCGACGCCGGTCCCGGCCGCTGGTCGCCGCGCCTGCGGCCGCGCCCCTTGGCAGCGCGCCGCCGCTCGGCCCGGCCTCCGGTGGCCGGCACGGTCTCACCGGGGCTGTCCGGCTCCCCCTCGGAGGCATGCGAGGCAGCCGAGTCGTCCAAGGCATCCGCGCCGCCCGACGCACCCAGGACGTCTGCGGCCTCCGGCGCCTCCCGGGCTGCCGTCCGCCTCGCGCCGGGTACGACCGCCATGACTTCCGTGGCGTCCTCGGCAGCCGCGCCGCGCTCCGGCTCCGGGCGGTGCGGCGGCTGCGCGCGGGGCGCTATTCGACTGGTGTCCGCCGTCCGCAGCGCGACGGTCTCGTCGCCCGCGGGGGGCACCTCGGCCGGAGCCGCCGGGGCGGGCCCCTGACGGCCGTACCAGTCCCGTTCGTACCCCTCGGGGTCGTACCACTCGCGCGGGGGGTCCTGGGCCGCCTGCGGCCCGTGTGGCGTCCGCGTCGACGGCGTACCGGCGTTGGCCGGGTCGCTGTCCGGACCGGCCGTTCCGGCGGGGCCTTGCTCCGCGCGGAACCAGGGGGAGGCGTGCTCCCCGGGCAACGGGTCGTTCAACGGGTCCGCCAGCTGGCCGACCGCCGCCTCGAACGCGCCCGCGGCCCCGTCCGTCCCCTCTTCGTGCGGGCCGTCCCGACCGGCGTCGCGTCCGTGGCGCGGTGGGGTCACGCGACGGCCTTGCCCACCACCGGCGCGAGCCCCGCCGACCTCTCGACGGCTCCGGCGTCACCGCACTGCGCAAGCCAGTTGGCCAGCATCAGATGACCGTGCTCGGTGAGCACCGACTCCGGATGGAACTGCACTCCCTCGACCGCCAGCTCACGGTGGCGCAGCCCCATGATGATGCCGTCGGCCGTGCGCGCGGTGACCTCGAGCTCCTCGGGAACCGTGTCCGGTTCGGCGGCGAGCGAGTGGTAGCGGGTCGCGGTGAAGGGGGAGGGCAGACCGGCGAAGACGCCCTTGCCCTCGTGGGTCACGGCGGACGTCTTGCCGTGCAGCAGTTCGGGGGCGCGGTCCACGACACCGCCGTACGCCACCGCCATCGACTGCATTCCGAGGCAGACCCCGAAGACCGGGACGCCGGTCTCCGCGCAGTGCCGCACCATGTCGACGCAGACGCCCGCGTGCTCGGGGGTGCCGGGGCCGGGCGAGAGCAGGACGCCGTCGAAGCCGTCCTGGGCGTGGGCCGTGGTCACCTCGTCGTTGCGCAGCACCTCGCACTCGGCGCCGAGTTGGTAGAGGTACTGGACGAGGTTGAAGACGAAGCTGTCGTAGTTGTCGACGACCAGGATGCGGGCGCTCATCGGCCGGCCCCCGGTGCCGCGGCCGCGCCGTCGACCGTCACATCGCCGAACGGAAGCAGCGGTTCCGCCCACGGGAAGACGTACTGGAACAGCACGTAGACAACCGCCAGGGCGAGCACGAGCGAGATGAACCCGCGTACCCACAAGTTGCCCGGCAGATGACGCCAGATCCAGCCGTACATGCTGACCCCTCCGTATTCGATACGGGACCAGACTAGAGCCTGTCCGGCGGATCAGGGCCGGAAAGGGCGCGGTGCCCGGTGGGGTGCGTCGCAAGGCGCCGGAGCGTCCTCGTCGCGGAGCGATTCGGACGTTCCGGTAACGCGGCGCGGTGCCGTGCCAGGCGCCGCGCCCCGGCCACGATCCTCCGCCCAGGCTCTGAGGGCCGGGGCAGGACCGTGGGTCAGCTGTGGAGAGCTGCCGGCCTTCCGTCGGTCACGGGCTGGGTCGCGTCCAGGTGCGCCCAGGCGATCAGCCGGTGACTGCTGCCCCATTCGGGGTCGCAGGTGGTCAGCGTCAGATAGCGGCCGGGCCCCTCGAAGCCGGACTTGCGCGGCACGGGGTCGATGACGCCGATGTCGCTCGGCACGGTGCGGTAGGGCTTCTTGTCGATGCGGTACGTGAACCACGTCGTCCCGTCCGTCACGAACACCGGGTCGCCGGGGCGCAGCTTCGGGAAGTCCTTGAAGGGATCGCCGTACGTGCGGCGGTGGCCGGCCACCGCGAAGTTGCCGGTGGCTCCGGGACGAGCGGTGCCCCGGTAGTGCCCGAGACCCTTCTGCAAGGTCTTGACCTCGGTGTTCTCCAGGATCGGCCAGTCCCAGCCCTTGCCGAGGCGGGGTATGTAGAGCATCGCGAACGGCTTCCCGTCGCGCAACGCCTCGGGGGCAGGGGTCTTCGGAGCCGGTGGCTTCGGTGAGGTGGGCGAGGCGGGTGAGGCCGATCCCGACGGGGCGGGCGCGGACACCGCGCCCCTCGCCCACTGGCGTTGCAGGTCGTCGATCTGGCCCTCGGTCGCGCCGGCGGCCTTCACTCCGGTCCAGAACAGCACGTACACCACAAAGAGGACGATCAGGGCGCCGATCGTGATGCACAGTTCGCTGAACGTCCTGACGATCAGTCGCACCGACACCGGGCGGCCTCCCCGCAGCTGCTCGCTACTTCACCGGCTCCGCATAGTGGAGATCCACTGTGCCCGAGTAGCCGGGAAGAGTCACCGCCTGGCGCTCATCGACTTTCCAGCCGAGCCCGTACGCCTTCACGTACAGCAGGTAGTTCTGGATCGCCGGGGAGGCGTCCAGCGCCCGCTGGAGCTTTCCGGGGTCACCGACGGCGGTGATCTTGTACGGCGGCGAGTAGACCCGGCCCTGGAGGATCAGGGTGTTGCCGACGCAGCGCACCGCACTGGTGGAGATCAGCCGCTGGTCCATGACCTCGATGCCGCCCGCCCCGCCCTGCCACAGGGCGTTGACGACCGCCTGGAGGTCCTGCTGGTGGATGACCAGGTCGTTGGGCTGCGGATCGGGGTAGCCGGGGTTCGCGGTGGCGTTCGGCGGGGCGTCGTCGAGGGTGACGGACACAGCCCGGCCGGAGAGCTTCGTGGTGCCGGCCGCCCGCTCCAGCGCCTTGAGCCGGGCGTCCTCCGCCTTGGTGCTCCCGTCGTCGCGCTGGGCGAGGGTGTCGATGTCCCGGCGCACGGAGGCGGCGGATTCCTCCAGTCCGGCGTTCTTCTCGCTGCGCTGCTGGATGAGGTCGGAAAGCTTCAGCAGCGAGGAGTCGGTGCGGATGTCGGTGCCCTTGGCCGTGTTCGCGCTGGTGACGAAGATCAGACCGGCGAGGGCGAAAACGGCAGCGGTGAGCACTCTGACCGGGTTCCGGAGGGAGCGCCGGACCGGCCCTGGGGGAGAGTCGGCAGAATTGCTCAACGTACCCTTATCTCCTTCGGCGCCACGGAAGCACTACGCTAACGGACGCCCGGGGGAGGCAGAATTTCCCCCTCGCACCACGCCCGGCGTCAGCCATCAGTTCCCTGCGCGGTAACGCAGCGCATCGACAGGAGAGTTCCTCGTGCCGAAGTCACGTATCCGCAAGAAGGCCGATTTCACGCCCCCTCCGGCGAAGCAGGCAACGGCCATAAAGCTGACCAACCGCAGTTGGGTGGCGCCGGTCATGCTGGCGCTCTTCCTGGTCGGTCTGGCCTGGATCGTCGTTTTCTACGTGACCGACGGCGACCTGCCGATCGAGGCGCTGGGGAACTGGAACATCGTCGTCGGCTTCGGTTTCATCGCCGGCGGCTTCGGCGTCTCCACCCAGTGGAAGTAGCTCCGCCGAGCACGTAGCACCACAGCGGACCCCGGCCCCGCAACCCTTGCCCTGAGTTACCCACAGCGTTATCCACAGGCGGGGGAAAAGGTCAGACGATCTGTGGATAACTCCTTGGCCGTTGACGCCGGTGTGACTGCAGCCGCCCCTCGCCGGGGCGGTACGCCCCTTGTCCCTGCTGGAAAAACCCAGTTCAGCGGCAAGGGGCACAGTTGTACCCACTGAATGCACAAGATCACGTGCACGCTGTGGACAACTTCGATCACAAACGGTCCGTATCGAGCTGACAGTGCGCTTTCGATGTCAGTGAGACTGTCTTGCTACGTCAGCGAGGCCGTTCTGAGGACCACGATCAGGACCACGACGACGAGGGCCGCGGCGCAGGTGCCGTACTGCACCAGGTTCCGCCGCTCGCGCGGGGCGTGCACCATGCCGATCGCGATCAGCGTGCCCGCGATCAGCCCGCCGACATGTGCCTGCCAGGCGATTCCGCCCCAGGGATTGAAGGTGATGATCAGGTTGATCGCGAGGAGCGCGAAGACCGGGCGCATGTCGTAGTTGAGCCGGCGCATGAGCACCGCGGTGGCTCCCAGCAGACCGAAGATGGCCCCCGAGGCACCCAGCGAGGGCTGGTTCGGCGCGGCGAGCCAGTAGGTCAGGGCACTGCCCGCCAGCCCCGAGAGCATGTAGAGCGCGATGAACCGGGCGCGGCCGAGCGCCGCCTCCAGCGGGCCGCCGAGCCACCACAGCCCCAGCATGTTGAAGGCGATGTGCCACACCTCCTGGTGCAGGAACATCGACGTGACCAGCCGGTACCACTGGCCCTCCGCGACCCCCTCGGGCGGACCGCCGTAGTAGAAGTTGGCCCGGCCCAGCAGCACCAGATCGTCGACCATCGCGCTGTTGGCCAGCACCGCGACGAACACCGCGAGGTTGATCCCCAGCAGGATCTTGGTGATCAGCCGGGGGTCCGCGGCGACCGAGCCGCCGGCGATCGTACGCGGCCTGGCGGCGGCCGGGCTGTGCCCCGTACCGGACCCCTGCCGTACGCAGTCCGGGCACTGGAAGCCGACCGAGGCGCTCACCATGCAGTCCGGGCAGATCGGGCGGTCGCAGCGGGTGCAGCGGACGGCCGTCTCGCGGCCCGGGTGGCGGTAGCAGGTGACCGGACCGTCCACGGGAGCGGACGCGTTCTGCTCGCCCGGCGGCTGCTGGTCCATCGGTCCCATCACTTCCCGGTCCCCTCGGTCCTCGTCGTCGCGGCAGGGCGCACCGAGCCGCCCTGCACGTCCGTTCTGTCATCAAGTACGGACGGGCAGGGCGGTTGGTTCCCGGAAGGACCGGAGAGTGAGCGGGCGGATACGTTCGGAAGGTCAGCGCTTCTCGACGACGACCGACTCGATGACCACGTCCTGCAGCGGACGGTCGGTGCGCGTGTTGGTCGAGGCGGCCGCGATGGTGTCGACGACCTTCTGGCTCGCCGGGTCCACCACCTCACCGAAGATGGTGTGCTTGCCGGTCAGCCAGGCGGTCGGGGAGACCGTCACGAAGAACTGCGAGCCGTTGGTCCCCGGGCCGGCGTTGGCCATGGCCAGCAGGTACGGCTTGGTGAAGGCCAGATCGGGGTGGAACTCGTCACCGAACTCGTACCCCGGGCCGCCCGTGCCGTTGCCCAGCGGGTCGCCGCCCTGGATCATGAAGCCGCTGATGACGCGGTGGAAGACGGTGCCGTCGTACAGCCGGTCCTTGGACTTGTTCCCGGTCGCGGGGTGGGTCCACTCGCGCTCACCGGTGGCGAGCTCGACGAAGTTCTTGACCGTCTTGGGCGCGTGGTTCGGCAGAAGCCGGACCTCGATGTCGCCCTGATTGGTCTTCAAGGTGGCGTAAAGCTGCTCGGCCACGATCTGCCTTCCGTGAGTCTTCGATGACGTCCACCGATCCTCGCACGGACCACACCCCGCGTCGCCCGGCCCGCCACGCCGCACGGGTCGCCCGCCACGGCCCCCGGAGAAACGAATGCGGCCAAGTGCGTGACGAAGCGGCGCGTGCCGGGCCGAACCGTGGCATTGTCATCGACAGGCTCCCCTTGCACCTCATTGCCCGAGGGTGTCCCTCATGACCTGAATAACCCGGATGCCCGCCCCGCGTGCCGCACAGGCCCCAGGTAGGCATGATCTCGAATTGGGTGGATAGGCGGAGTACCAACCCGCCACCAAGGAGGAGGATCCCGTGACCCGCATCGACAGCGTGCGCGCCGCAACCGACTCGGCGAGGGACAGCGTGCAGCACGCCGCGGAAGTGGCGGCCCCCTACGCCGACACGGCCAGGGAACAGGCCGTTCACTACGCGCACGAGGCCCGTACGCTGCTCGCGCCGAAGGTTTCGAAGGCAGCTCAGCAGGCCCGCGTCCAGTACGGCGCGCATCTCGCACCACGTATCGAACTCGCCCTGACGCATGTGCCCCCCAAGGTCGACGAGGCCGCGCAGCGCGCCGCGCTCCGCACCCGTCAGGCCGCCCGGAGCGCCGCGGACTACACCGTGCCCCGCGTGGAGCACGCGATGGCCGCGGCCCAGCCGGTCGCCCAGGAGGCGACTGCCCGCAGCTCCGCCGCACTGGCCGCCCTGCGGGGACAGGTCACGGCGAAGGAGATCAGGAAGCTGACCCGGAAGCACGAGCGGCGGGCCAGGGCCGGCAAGGCGTTCAAGGGACTGGCCGTGGCCTCCATCGTCGCGGGCGGCGCGTACGCCGTCTGGCGCTGGTGGGACAAGCAGGCCAACCCCGACTGGCTGGTCGAGCCGCCCGCCCCCACCGAGGTCGACGACCGCGCGCCGCTGACCTCGGTCGACGGAAGCGGCTCGACGGTCCTCGACCCCGACGTACAGGCCAAGCAGGCCGACGCGGAGGCGAACGGACCGGACCCGCTGGACGGACCGGACGCCGTGGACGGCACCGACCTGGACGACCGCCCCTGAGCGGCGGCCGAACAGCACCGGCAACGGGCGGGCGACGGAAGACCGGGCACTGAACACGCAAGGGCGGACGGACCCGCTCCGTCCGCCCTTGCGTGCGTCCGCAGGTGCGCCTCAGGCCTGGCCGGCGATCGCCTGAGCGGCGGCGACAGCGGCCCGCTTGACCCGGTCGACGGCTTCCGCGTCGTCGCCCATGATCATGCGGGTGACCTGTGGAACGGCCAGCGGCCAGCCGACCAGGCCGGTGAACAGCAGCAGCGCGGCCCGGGGGTCCAGACCCTTCCCGTCCGGGCCCGCGAACGCCCCCAGCTCGCCGACCGACCTGGCCTTCTCCTGGTAGTGGGCCGTGCGGGAGACCTCGTCGGGCACGGGCGCCCCGGTGTACTCCAGCGCCTCCCACAGCAGCAGCCGCAGGATCGACGGATGCTCTTGGTGGTAGGTGAAGAGCCGGTCGATGTAGTCGGCGACCTCACCGGCCCCGGACGAGGGCGGCACGGCCTCGGCCAGCTCGTCGAGGGCGCGGCCCAGCACGGTGGAGAAGAGCTTGTCCTTGTCCCCGTAGTAGAGGTAGATGGCCTGCTTGTTGGCCTGGGCCGCCTGCGCGATGCGGTCGACGCGCGCGCCCGCGACGCCGACACGGGCGAACTCCTCCAGCGCGGCCTCGTAGATGCGGTTTCTCGTCTGCTCGGAGCGTGAGCTCACTCGCCGGGTCCTCCTTGAACGGCAGATGTCACATAGTGCCCTCCCACAGCGAGCCGTTCGGATATGACACAGATCACAATCAGGCACTAACTAAACCAACCAGTTGATTTAAACCAACTGGTTGATTTAAACCATAGCCATGAGTTTCCCAGAGTCCGCCCCCGCAGCGCGTCCACCCCGCCCGGACAGGTGGCGGTCCGCCGACCGGCCCGGCCCGGCGGGAGGCCGTACGGGAGCCGTCGAACCGGCCCCTGCCGCACCGGGAGCTGTCCGGTCCGCGCTTCCACATCACCCTCGGCATCCAGGGAATCCCATGCCCGAATCGGACACCGTCCCGGAACCGGCCGTCCCGGAAGCGGCCGTCCCGGAAGCGGCCGTCCCGATACCGGCCCGCGTCGCCACGGACTCGTCGGGCCCCGCCGTCCACCCCGTCCTGTTCCTGATGATGGCGGTCTGCAGCGGTGCCACCGTCGCCAACGTCTACCTGGCGCAGCCGCTCCTCGACCTGTTCGCCCGGAACCTGGGCGTCCCGGACTCGGCGGCCGGGATCGTGGTCACCTGCGCGCAGTTCGGATACGCCGCGGGCATCCTCTTACTCGTCCCGCTCGGCGACGTGCGCCGCCGACGACCGCTGCTGACGGCCATGCTCGCGGCCACCGTCCTCATGCTGCTGACCGCCGCCGCCGCACCCGGCCTGTCGGTCCTCGCCGCGGCGGCCGCCCTGATCGGTTGCGCGACCGTCGTGCCGCAGGTCCTGGTTCCTCTGGCCGCCGAGCTCGCACCGCCCGAGAAGCGGGCCTCGATCCTCGCCAACGTGCAGATCGGTCTGATGAGCGGCATCATCGGCTCCCGCGTCATCGGTGGCCTCGTGGGCGAGGCGTTCGGCTGGCGCGCGGTCTACATCCTCGCCGCCGTCCTGACCGCCCTCACCGGTCTGATCACCCTTCTGTTGCTGCCCCGCGAGCCGGCCCGGCCGGCCATGCCCTACCGCGAGCTGCTGAACTCGCTGCCCCGCCTGCTGCGCCAGGAACCCTCGCTGCGGCACGCCTGCCTGCTGCACGGCGCACTCTTCGGCGCGTACACCGCCACGTGGGCCACGCTCGTCCTGGTCCTCACCGCCGAGCCGTACGGATACAGCAGCGCGACGGCCGGCCTCTTCGGACTGCTCGGCCTCGCGGGAGCCTTCGCCGCCCCCTGGGCCGGCCGGTTCATCGACCGCCGGGGCGCGGGCCCGGTCATCGCCTCCTCACTCGCACTTGCCCTCGTCTCGACCGGGGCGTACGCGCTGGGGGGCAGCACCCCGGCCTTCATGATCGTGGCGATCGTGCTGGTGAACATCGCCGTGCAGTGGAGCCAGATCGCCAACCAGGCCCGGATCTTCTCCTACCTCCCCGAGGCCCGCAGCCGCGCCAACACCGTCTACATGGTCGCGGTGTTCCTCAGCGGGGCCGTCTCCGCGGCTCTCGCCAGCGCCTGTTACGGCGCCTACGGCTGGAGCGGCGTCTGCACCGTGCAGGGCGTGCTGGCCCTGGCCGGCCTCGCCGTACTCCCCGCCGTCCGCCGCTACGACCACCGCAACGCGAGTGCCACCGGCTGACCCGCAGGTCCGGGGAACACACCTCGCATTCACCGGACGACCCATCAGAAACGAAGGAAACTCATGACGTTGCCCGCCATGCCCAAGTCCGTCCTGCAGTTCTTCACCGCCTCCCAGAAGGGGGACGCGGACGCCTGGGCCGACGCGTTCGAGGAGCACGCGACGTTTCACGACCCGGTCGGCACGGACCCGATCGAAGGTCGCGAGGCCATCCGGGCCTTCGTCAGGTCGGTGATCCCCAGCTTCGATCCCTTCCTCGGCCTGACCCCCACCGAGGCCCACACCGTCGGCGACTCCGTGGCCGTCTCCTGGCGCGGGGCCGCCGTCTCGCTCGACGGCAAGCCGGTCAACTGGTCCGGCATCAACATCTACGAGATCGGTGAGACAGGACTGATTCGTGAGGCGAAGGCCTACTTCAACCGGTCGGTCTTCGAAGCTCAGCTCCGGTAGCACCCCCGCAGCCGGATCAGCCTCCCCGCCACCGGGGCCACCGGACAGGTTCCGGCCGGTGGAGGGCGGCATCCACAGCGCCAACAGCACAGCCGTGCTGACACGTCAGCACGGGAAATGGAACAAAATGGCCCCCCTGACCGCGTTTCCGCAGGTCAGGGGGGCCATGTACATGTGGAGCCTAGGAGATTCGAACTCCTGACATCTGCCTTGCAAAGGCAGCGCTCTACCAACTGAGCTAAGGCCCCGGAAAACGGGCACCACCGGACGCACCGGCGTTGTGGTCACCGCCGCAGACCAGAGTACCCGCTGATCCCCCGAATCCTCCAAAAATTGGGGCTCCCGGTCGACGACCACGCTCCGTAAGATGCTCGTCGAGGTTCGCAGCAGCGAAGGCTCGGCGAAGGGGAGACGCTATGGACGCGGCACAGCAAGAGGCAACAGCCAGAGCCAGGGAACTTCAGCGCAGTTGGTACGGGGAGCCGCTGGGGGCGCTCTTCCGTCGGCTGATCGACGATCTTGGCCTGAACCAGGCCCGGCTGGCGGCGGTGCTCGGGCTGTCCGCACCCATGCTCTCCCAGCTCATGAGCGGTCAGCGGGCGAAGATCGGCAACCCGGCGGTGGTGCAGCGCGTCCAGGCGCTCCAGGAGCTGGCCAGTCAGGTCGCGGACGGCAGTGTCAGTGCGGGGGAGGCCACCGACCGGATGGAAGAGATCAAGAAGTCCCAGGGCGGCTCGGTGCTCACCGGTACCGGCCAGACGTCATCGACGAGTGGGGCACCCACGGTGCGCCGGGTGGTCCGCGAGATCCAGTCGCTGCTGCGGTCCGTCGCCGCGGCCGGTGACATCATCGATGCTGCCGACTCCCTCGCCCCGACGCACCCGGAACTGGCAGAGTTCCTCAAGGTGTACGGAGCCGGACGCACCGCGGACGCGGTGGCGCACTACGAGGGACACCAGAGCTAAGCCGGGCCACGGGCCGGGCACCGCATGATCCGGGCACGGGCAAACGCACCGGCCGAGAGCAGGAACGGGGAGCGAGCGCAGCGCAATGGGTGAGGTCTTCGCTGGTCGGTACGAGCTGATCGATCCGATCGGACGTGGTGGGGTCGGTGCTGTCTGGCGTGCCTGGGATCACCGGCGCCGCCGCTATGTCGCAGCCAAGGTTCTCCAGCAGAGCGACGCACACACGCTGCTGCGTTTCGTCCGCGAACAGGCACTGCGGATCGAGCATCCGCATGTGCTCGCACCGGCCAGCTGGGCCGCGGACGACGACAAGGTCCTGTTCACCATGGACCTCATCACCGGCGGATCGCTGGCCCATGTCATCGGTGACTACGGCCCGCTGCCCCCTCGGTTCGTCTGCACGCTGCTCGACCAGCTGCTGTCCGGGCTGTCGACGGTGCATGCCGAGGGGGTCGTGCACCGGGACATCAAGCCCGCCAACATCCTTATGGAGGCCACCGGCACCGGCCGGCCGCACCTGCGGCTCTCCGACTTCGGCATCTCCATGCGCAAGGGTGAGCCGCGCCTCACCGAGACCAACTACGTGGTGGGCACACCGGGTTACTTCGCGCCCGAGCAGATGATGGGCGCGGAGCCGGACTTCCCCGCAGACCTCTTCGCGGTCGGGCTCGTCGCCCTGTACCTGCTCCAGGGGAAGAAGCCCGACTCGCAGGCGCTCATCGAGCACTTCGCCGCGCACGGCACACCCGGTGCTCCGCAGGGCATCCCCGAGCCGCTCTGGCAGGTGCTCGCGGGGCTGCTGCAACCGGACCCGCAGGCCCGCTTCCGTACTGCCACGGGCGCCCGGAAGGCGCTGACGGCCGCCGTCGAGATGCTGCCCGAGCCCGGCGCCGAGGACGAGCCGGTGGAGGTCTTCGACCAGATCGGCCCGCTGCCCGCCGGCTTCGGCCCCACCGGCCCGGTGCCTGCTCAGCCGAAGCCCGGCGTCCCGGACGCCCCGACCGGACAGCCGCCGGCTCGGGGGCAGGAACAGGGCCTGAGCCAGGTCCAGGACCAGGGCCAGGCGCACGAACCAGGACTGGCGCAGGCAGGTCAGGGAACCGGGCAGCAGCCGGGTCTCCAGTCCGCGGAACAGCCGTACGCGCAGCCCCGCGCCTCGATGTCGGAGACGGGCAGCTTCCACCTCCCCCCGCCCCCGCAGCACCCCGGCTCCGCACCCCAGGTGCCGCAGCCGGCCGCTCCGGCCGCTCACCACCCGGCGCAGCCCGGCATTCCGGCCGCTCCCACCGGCACTCCCGACCCGCAGCACCCGGCACATGCGGCATCTCCCTTCCCTGCCGCCGCGCCGAACCATGCACAGGCCCCCACGGCGGCGGTGCGGCACGAACAAGCTCTCACCCGTCCGTACACCGCCCAGCCGGCGCAGGCTCCCGTTCCCGGAGCCTCGCCGTACTACGCCCAGGCACCGTCGCCGCAGGTCATGTCCCCTTCGCACACCTCGGCACCCGCTCCGCAAAAGCGACCGGGACCGTCCACGAAGGTGGCGGTCCCGGTGTTGCTGGTGGCGCTGGTCTGCTTCGCCGTGGGGATCTGGGCCCTGACCCAGGCCTGAGCGACGGCTGCGGCCCGGTGCGGGGCGGGCGTCGCGCGCCCGCCGACGGCTACCAGGCCTGTGGCGGGCCTCCGTACGGATGCTGCTGCCCGCCGTCGGCGCTCCCGGCCGGTGCCCCGGCCGAGGCCCGCCCGCGCCTCGCGAGCAGCATCCACCCGCCCAGTCCGAGCACCAGCACGGCGCCCGCGCCGATGCCGGCCGCGCCGAGCAGCTTCATGTTGCTGCTCTTGCTCTCGGCCGCCTGGGCGCCGCTCTGGCCGCTGCGTGCCATGTCCTTGTCGCCCTGTGAGACGCCGAAGATCCCCGCGTCGCCCCGGTACGGGGTGGCCGCGGCCTTCCCGTCGACCTTGACCGTGAGGGTCAGCGGGAACGGCTTGGAACCGTAGGCCTTGGCGACCTCCGGGCTCAGCGTGACGGACAGGTAGTACCAGCCCGCGAAGCGCATCGCGCTGACGCCGGTGTCCGAGGCGAACCTGTTCTCGTACGCCACCGGAGGCACCGGGTCCAGGGACACCGAGGCCGGTTTGCCCGAGTAGGCCATGGGGGAGGCGTTGCCGACATGGCCGTGCGCCGGATTGTCCAGGGCCAGGGCGAGCGCCCCGCTGACGTACTCGTCCGCGTCCGGGACGGTGCTGTTGCCGAGCGCGGCGGTGGCGAAGATCTGCTGCCCCCAGTCCACCGGAACCCGGTAGAACAGGGTCTGGCCGGGCTCGACCTCGTCCTTCCACTCACCGGTCTGCAGGCTGGTGGCGTCGTAGTAACTGCTGCCGCCGTGCCTGCGGTTGTCCGCCACCGCGGCGGGCGGCTCCGGTGACGCGGACGGCCAGTCCTCCGGTGCCTCGGTCGGCGTCGTCCCGCCCTTGGCGAGCTCCGGCTCCGAGTCGTACCGGATCTCCAGCTCCCACTCGCCGCGCCCCGAGGTCTCCTCGCTCTCGCGCTCGATCAGGACGTTGTACACACCGGCGCCCTGGCAGCTGCTGCTGTCCTTGTCCACGTTGCGGTAGGCGTACGCGGCGATGGGACGCAGGTACTCCGCGGCCCCGAAACGGGCGCTCTCCGAGCTGCACTGCAGGTCCGACTTGTCCCTGATGCTGATCGCGATGCCGTCCCCGTAGTCGACCTTGCCGCCGCCCTTGGGCACGACGACGGCCGAGACGTACGCGTTCGTCGTCGCCTTCAGGTCGAGCCGGTAGTAGAGCTTCTGGCCGTACTTGATCGAACTCCGGTAGACCGAACCGGTCGTGAGCGTCGTCGCGTCGGTACTCACGTCGGCGCCGCTGACCGTCTTCGCCTGCGGGTCGAAGGCGTACGCGGCAGCCTCGCCGGCCCCGTACGCCTGCCCCGGCAGCGCCGCCACCGCGCACATCGCCGCGGCCGCGGCCAGCACCGCCCGGCCCCTGCTGCGCTGCCTCATCACGCGCTTCCCCTCGTCGACCGTGCGGCTGCCCCGCGGCGGTTGCGTACATATACGAACACGGCGATCAGCACAGCCATGACGGCCGCCCCGGCAGCAGCCGCGATGCCGGTCCATCCTGCCCCTCCAGCACCACCGTTGTCTGCGGACGCGGTCGAATCGTCCCTGTTGTCCGCGTCCTTACCGGTGCCCTGACCAGTGCCCTTGTCGCTGCCCTTGTCGGGACTGCCGTCGGAGCCGGCCCGCACGGGCGCCCCGTGCTGCGGCCCGGTGCGTTCCGCACCGAGGACCGAAACGCGCAGCACCAGACCGATCTGCGGGTTCTCCGCGATCTCGGCGGCCCGCGCGCCCAGCGTCACCGAGATGTAGAAGCCGCCCCTGGCATGAACCGGCCGCACATTGGTCCGGCTCTCGTAGCGGTTGGTCCAGGAGACCGGGACGCCGCCCATCCGAAGCGCCGTGGGCCGCCCGTCGTACATCGTGCTCGGGGTGAACTCGCCGCCTCCGGTGAGGGGATGGCGGGCCGGTGTGTAGAGCTGGGTCGCCCCGTAGGAGTACGTGGCGGAGGCGCGGTCCACCGTGGGCTCGTTCGCGAACTCCACGTCGTAGCGCACCTGCTGGCCCCAGCCGGCCGGAACCTTGTACCAGAGCGTCTGGGAGGGCAGGATCCGGTCGCGCCACACGCCCTTGCCGATCTCCCTGGCATCGTTGAAGCCGGTGCCGCCCCGCACGTCGCGGGGATCGCCCGCCGGCAGCGTGGCCTCCTTGCCGCCGCTGCCGTACTCCGCCTGCGACTCGGCGGGCAGCACGCCCTGCTTCAGTGGCTCCTCGACCCCGTACACGAGCTCCAGCGGCCAACGCGCCGCGTCGGAGCCCCTCTTGCTCTGGCGCTCCACCACCAGCCGGTAGCCGCCCGCGCGGTCGCAGGTCCGGGTGCCGTCCTCGGAGCGGATCCGGGCGACCGCCGAGGTAAGCGGAGCCGCCCCCTCCTTCTGCAGGAAGCGCTCGGTGTCCGTATCGCAGGAACCGTGCTCGTCGTACTCGATCCTGGTGCTCAGCGCGTCGAACGTGTCGACGGCAGCACCCGGCTGCGGCACCGCGGTTGCCGCGAAGTCCACGGTGGACACCGCGTCCAGATCAACCCCGTAGTAGCGCTTCTCGCCCGGCCCGATGGTGTCCAGATACTGCCCGGGTACGAGCACGGGTGCCCGGTCGGCCGTGGCCGCACCCGTCACCCGCTCGCCCCGGAAGCGGTACCCGTCGGCGGAGAGCTGCGCGGCGCGCTGGAGCTGGCGGGCCAGCGCCTCGGCGTCCGGGGCGTCGTAGTAACGCCCGTTGCCGGACCGCGCGATGCATTCGAGCTGTTCGCGGGCCGCGCCCTTCACCTGGAATCCGACGGTGTCGATCCGCAGCCCGACACCCTCCTTGCCGAGCTCCTCGGCGACCTCGCAGGGCTGCGGCGTACCGCAGTTGTCCTCGCCGTCGGAGATCAGCAGGATCGTGCGCGTGCCGACGGCACCGTCCGCAGGCCGTGGCAGATCCTGTGCCGCCTTACGGAGCGACAGACCGATGGGGGTGTCGCCCCTGGGCCGTACAGCTGCTACCGCCCTCTTCAGCGCGGCCCGGTCGAGCTTCTGCACCGGGCGCACGAGCCGGGTGTCCGTGCAGCCCTGCGGCCGGTCGGCGCCGTACACCCGCAGGCCGGTCGGATGGCCGTCGGGCAGGCCGTCCACGACCGTGCCGACAGCCGCGCGGGCGCTCTCCATCCGGGTCCGGCCCGTCCCGTCGTCGTCCCCCATGGAGCCGGACGAGTCGAGCACCATGACCAGGCCGCCGCTCCCGCCGTCCGCGCGGGCGGCGGAGACCGCGCCCGACCCCCCGGGCGCCGCCGCGGCCGGCAGGGCGCCCGCCACCAGGGCGAACAGCGCCCCGCCGATCAATGTCCCCGCCCGCACAGTGCGGCGGTGGCTGCCAGCCCTCATCCGTTCCCCCTAGACCGAAATCCCCGGCTCCTTTGCTCAAGCAACCTATTGATTTGCGTAGGTGAACTCAAGAGCACAGGTGTCACGGTCCCGCAACAGCACGAAGCCCCGGCCGCTCAAGCGACCGGGGCTCGCAAACAGGCTGTTCTGTCTCACACACCCGAACCTGCGGGCACGGAGTCAGTCGCCTCCGTCCACAGATCCTGCTCGGCGCGATCCGCCTGGATCTGGCGGTACACGAGGAGCCCGCCGATGGCGGCCAGTGCGACCAGGAGAAGCTTCTTCACCGCGCGACCTCGTCTTTCGTTGGCGTAGGGGACTTCTGCCGCCCGACTATACACACCGGCCGATATCGACCGGTGACCTCCCCGCAACCCAACTGGGGCCTGCGGAAAAGCGATCGTCGGAGGATCGGGTCAGCCCTGCCGACGCCCTGTCACGGCACTACCACCACGCCGTCACCGACGCCTGTAGAGGGCCCCGCCCCGGCCGATCGGGGCCGGTTGCACCATACGAGTGGTGTTCATCTGAACATCGGCACATCGGCTGCGTCGGTCCGTGAAATCGCGCCCCGGATCCACATCATCAGGAAGGTAAGCAAAACGGACCACCTGAAAGTGAGTGAGGGGCCATGAGCACCTACCGGGCCAAGAACATCTGGACCGCCTTCATCACCGCGTTCTTCGCACTTCTCGCGGCGCTGGGCCTCGCGGCCTCCACCGCCTCGGCCACGGAAGCCACGGTCACGGAGCCGGCGACCACGACCCACGAGCACACGGGTGCGACCGCGGCAACCGCGACCACCCCGTCGGTGCGATGGACCCTTCCGCGTGACCGGTCGCTGCCGCCCACAATGAAGCAGCGCATCCGCGCCGAGGCACACGGCTCCTCACCCTCCACGCGCCACCTGTCCTCCGACACCACGGACACCACGGACACCGTGAACACCACCAGCACCGCCCGCGCCTCGCACGGAGCCCCGGCGGGGGACGCGTCCCTGCTGCCCCCCTGAGAGCGGCGCACCTGACACACCCAGAGCCCCCGGGCCGGTTCACACCGGACGGGGGCTTTCCCGTGCTCCCGCGAACCCGGTACGCCCGTCGCCCCGCCCACCCCGGTACGACCAGCGCAACCGCCGACCCGCACGCCACCGACCCGTAACGCCCGCAGCCCCGGCGACCCCGACGACCCCGGCGACCCCGACGGCCCCGGCGACCCCGACGACCACCAGCGGAACGTCCGGATCCCGCCGGAGCCCGCCGAGCCCCACCCGCCCCCACCAGGCTCCGCCCACGCAGAAGGCCCGGTCTCTCCGAAGAGAAACCGGGCCTTCTGTCGTCACTGTGGGGCTAACAGGATTTGAACCTGTGGCCTCATCCTTATCAGGGATGCGCTCTAACCAACTGAGCTATAGCCCCGCCGCGCTTTTGTGTCGCGCTGACGTGAAGAAGATTAGCGCACGTCGGGGCCAGTCCCAAAATCGATAGATGAGCCGCTACTCGTCCTCGGCCAGCGTGAGCTCGACACCGCCCACGAAGCCGGCCGACAAGTTGTAGATGAAGGCCCCGAGCGTCGCCAGCGCGGTCGCCAGCACCACATCGATCACGGCGATGACCGAGGTGAAGATGAGGACCCTCGGCAGCGACAGGAACGACTGCAGGTCGAAGCCGCTGCCCTCGTTGGAACCGGTCGCCTCGCTGATCGTGCCGCCCACGGTGGAGAAGACACCCATCGCGTCCATCACCATCCACAGGACCGCCGACGCGACCACCGTGCAGATGCCGAGCGCGATGGACAGCAGGAAGCTGACCTTCATCACCGACCACGGATCAGCCTTGGCCACCCGCAGACGCGCCTTACGGGTACGCGGAGTGGTCCGCGCCCCCGTCCGCGGCTTGCGGGACGCCTGAGCCGCGCCCGCGCCCTGCTGGCCCCCCTGGGGGCGGCCGCCGTGGGTCCCGCCCGGAGGCGAGGGGTAGGCCTGCGGCGGGTGGTACGGCCCCGCCTGGCCCGGTGCGGGCTCGCGCTCGCCGGGCAGCGGCCCGGCCGCGTAGCCCTCGTACTGGGGTTGAGGACCCCGGGTATCCGTCACAGTGCCCCCTTGGGAGTCCGTGGCAGGGCCACGGGCACCGTTCGCGCCGGCTCCGGAAGCGGCCGAACCGGCGCCCGTGGCTCCACTCACGCTCTACTCCTCGTGCTCCCCGGTCGAGGGCGTCGTGCCCTCGACAGTGCTCTCACCAGCCGCGTCGGCCATGGTGGCCTCAGCTGTCACTGCCTCGGCCGTCTCGCCATCGGCGTCGACCAGACCGTCGACCTCTTCGGCCTCACGACCCGCCTCGGCGTTACGAGCGATCCCGACAACGGCATCGCGCTTGCCCAGGTTGATCAGTTGGACGCCCATGGTGTCACGGCCCGTCTCCCTGACTTCATTGACTCGCGTACGAATCACACCGCCGCCGAGCGTGATGGCAAGGATCTCATCCGTAGCCTCGACCACCAGCGCACCGACCAGTGAGCCCCGGTCCTCCACGATCTTGGCGGCCTTGATGCCCAGGCCACCGCGACCCTGGACGCGGTACTCGTCGACGGGGGTCCGCTTCGCGTACCCGCCGTCAGTGGCAGTGAACACGAAAGTACCGGGCCTGACGACATTCATCGAGAGGAGTTCGTCTCCCTCGCGGAAACTCATGCCCTTGACGCCCGAAGTGGCACGGCCCATCGGGCGCAGCGCGTCGTCCGTCGCGGTGAACCTGATCGACTGGGCCTTCTTGCTGATGAGCAGCAGGTCGTCCTCGGACGACACCAGCTCCGCACCGATCAGCTCGTCGTCCGAGCCGTCCGGCGTCTCGCGCAGGTTGATCGCGATGACGCCACCGGAGCGGGGCGAGTCGTAGTCCTTGAGCACGGTCTTCTTCACGAGACCGCCCTTCGTGGCCAGAATCAGGTACGGCGCCGCGTCGTAGTCACGGATCGCCAGGATCTGCGCGATCTGCTCGTCCGGCTGGAAGGCCAGCAGGTTGGCGACGTGCTGACCGCGCGCGTCACGGCCGGCGTCCGGGAGCTCGTACGCCTTCGCCCGGTAGACGCGGCCCTTGTTCGTGAAGAACAGCAGCCAGTGGTGCGTCGTGGAGACGAAGAAGTGGTCGACGATGTCGTCTTCCCTGAGCTTCGTGCCGCGCACGCCCTTGCCGCCGCGCTTCTGCGAGCGGTAGTCGTCCGTCTTCGTGCGCTTCACATAACCGCTGCGGGAGATCGTGACGACGATGTCCTCCTCGGCGATCAGGTCCTCGATGGACATGTCACCGTCGAAGGGCACCAGCTTGGAGCGCCGGTCGTCGCCGAACTTGTCGACGATCGCCGCAAGCTCCTCGCTGACGATCTGCCGCTGCCGCTCGGGCGAGGCGAGGATCGCGTTGTACTCGTTGATCTTCGCCTGGAGCTCGTCGTGCTCGGCGGTGATCTTCTGGTGCTCCAGCGCGGCCAGCCGGCGCAGCTGCATCTCCAGGATCGCGTTCGCCTGGATCTCGTCGATCTCCAGAAGGCCCATCAGGCCCTCCCGCGCGATCTCCACGGTGTTGCTGCGCCGGATGAGGGCGATGACCTCGTCGATCGTGTCCAGGGCCTTGAGCAGGCCGCGCAGGATGTGCGCCCGCTCCTCCGCCTTGCGCAGCCGGAACCGCGTACGCCGGACGATGACCTCGATCTGGTGCGTCACCCAGTGGCGGATGAACGCGTCGATCGACAGGGTGCGCGGCACCCCGTCCACCAGCGCCAGCATGTTGGCGCCGAAGTTCGTCTGGAGGTCGGTGTGCTTGTACAGGTTGTTCAGGACGACCTTGGCGACCGCGTCCCGCTTGAGCACGACGACCAGGCGCTGGCCCGTACGCGACGAGGTCTCGTCCCGGACGTCCGCGATCCCGCCGACCTTGCCGTCCTTCACCAGGTCGGCGATCTTCTGCGCGAGGTTGTCGGGGTTGGTCTGGTACGGAAGCTCCGTGACCACCAGGCACTGGCGGTTCTGGATCTCCTCGACCGCCACGACCGCGCGCATCGTGATCGAGCCACGGCCCGTGCGGTACGCCTCCTCGATGCCCTTGCGGCCCACGACGAGCGCACCCGTCGGGAAGTCCGGACCCTTGATCCGCTCGAGGAGAGCGTCGAGCAGCTCCTCCGGCGAGGCCTCGGGGTGCTCCAGGTACCACTGGGCGCCGGACGCCACCTCGCGCAGGTTGTGCGGCGGGATGTTGGTCGCCATGCCGACCGCGATGCCCGCCGAACCGTTGATCAGCAGGTTCGGGAAGCGCGCCGGCAGAACGACCGGCTCCTGGTTGCGGCCGTCGTAGTTGTCCTTGAAGTCGACGGTCTCCTCGTCGATGTCGCGGACCATCTCCATGGACAGCGGCATCATCTTGCACTCGGTGTACCGCATGGCGGCGGCCGGGTCGTTGCCCGGGGAACCGAAGTTGCCGTTGGAGTCGACCAGCGGCATGCGCATCGACCAGTGCTGCGCCAGGCGCACCAGTGCGTCGTAGATCGAGGAGTCGCCGTGCGGGTGGTACGTACCCATGACGTCACCGACGACGCGGGCGCACTTGTAGAAGCCCTTCTCGGGCCGGTAGCCGCCGTCGTACATCGCGTAGAGCACCCGGCGGTGGACGGGCTTGAGGCCGTCCCGCACGTCGGGCAGGGCACGCGACACGATGACGGACATCGCGTAGTCGAGGTAGGAGCGCTGCATCTCCGTCTCGAGCCCGACGGGCTCGACACGCATGCCCACGCCCTCGACGGGCGGAACCTCTTCGGGCGTCACGGGGACAGGGGTGTTCTCGTCGGCCATTGCTGGTCAAAGTCCTTTCGCGCTGCGGCTTGGAGGGTCCGCGTCTCGGTCGCCGGACCCTCCTCCTTGTACGGCCGACTCAGATGTCGAGGAAGCGGACGTCCTTGGCGTTGCGCTGGATGAACGAGCGCCGTGCCTCGACGTCCTCACCCATCAGCACCGAGAACAGGTCGTCGGCCTGCGCCGCGTCGTCGAGCGTGACCTGGCCGAGGACGCGGTGGTCGACGTCCATCGTGGTGACACGCAGCTCCTCGGCGTTCATCTCGCCGAGGCCCTTGAAGCGCTGGATCGAGTCTTCCTTGATCCGCTTGCCGTTCTGCTTGCCGAGCGCCACGAGGGCGTCGCGCTCGCGGTCCGAGTACGCGTACTCGAAGTCGTCCCGGCCCCACTTGATCTTGTAGAGCGGCGGGCGCGAGAGGTAGACGTGCCCGGCCTCGACCAGCGGCCGCATGAAGCGGAAGAGGAAGGTGAGCAGCAGGGTGTTGATGTGCTGGCCGTCGACGTCGGCGTCAGCCATCAGAATGATCTTGTGATAGCGGAGCTTCTCGATGTCGAAGTCCTCGTGGACCCCGGTGCCGAAGGCCGAGATCAGCGCCTGGACCTCGGTGTTCTGCAGGATCTTGTCGATCCGGGCCTTCTCGACGTTCAGGATCTTGCCGCGGATCGGCAGGATGGCCTGGTACATCGGGTTACGGCCGGACTTCGCCGAACCGCCGGCGGAGTCACCCTCGACGATGAAGATCTCGCACTTCGTCGGGTCGTTGGACTGGCAGTCGCTCAGCTTGCCCGGCAGCGAGGCGCTCTCCAGGAGCCCCTTGCGACGGGTCAGGTCACGCGCCTTGCGGGCAGCCACGCGGGCGGTCGAGGCGGCGATGCCCTTGCGGATGATGTCGGCGGCCTCGTTGGGGTTCCGGTCGAACCAGTCCGTGAGCTGCTCGTGGACCACCTTCTGCACGAAGGTCTTGGCCTCCGTGTTGCCCAGCTTGGTCTTCGTCTGGCCCTCGAACTGCGGCTCGCCCAGCTTCACCGAGATGATCGCCGTCAGACCCTCGCGGACGTCCTCGCCGGTGAGGTTGTCGTCCTTCTCGCGCAGCAGCTTCTTGTCGCGCGCGTACCGGTTGACCAGCGAGGTCAGCGCCGCACGGAAGCCCTCCTCGTGCGTACCGCCCTCGTGCGTGTGGATCGCGTTGGCGAAGGAGTAGACGCCCTCGCTGTACTGCGTGTTCCACTGCATGGCGATCTCGGCCGAGAGGAGACGGTCCTTGTCCTCGGCCTCGATGTCGATCACCGACTGGTGGATGACATCGCCCTTGCGGGAGTTGAGGTACTTGACGAAGTCGACGATGCCGTTCTCGTAGTGGTACGTGACCGTGCGGGTCGTCTCCTCCTCGGGGACGTCGGCAGCCTCGGCACTGTCCGCGCCCGCCGTCGCCTTCGCGGACTCCCGCTCGTCCGTCAGGTTGAGCGTGAGGCCCTTGTTGAGGAACGCCATCTCCTGGAAGCGGCGCGAGAGCGTCTCGAAGGAGTACTCGGTCGTCTCGAAGATGTCGCCGTCGGCCCAGAACGTGACGGACGTGCCCGTCTCGTCGGTTTCCTCGTTCTGCTTCAGCGGGGCGGTCGGGACGCCGAACTTGTAGTCCTGGGTCCAGCGGTAGCCGTCGGTCTTGACCTCGACGGCGACCCGGGTGGACAGGGCGTTGACGACGGACACACCGACGCCGTGCAGACCACCGGAGACGGCGTAGCCGCCGCCGCCGAACTTTCCGCCCGCGTGCAGCACGGTGAGCACGACCTCGACGGCCGGCTTGCCTTCCGACGGCACGATGCCGACCGGGATGCCACGGCCGTTGTCGATCACGCGCACGCCGCCGTCGGCGAGGATCGTGACGTCGATCGTGTCCGCGTGGCCGGCCATCGCCTCGTCGACGGAGTTGTCGACGACCTCTTGGACGAGGTGGTGGAGACCTCGGTCACCGGTCGAGCCGATGTACATGCCGGGTCGCTTGCGGACCGCGTCCAGGCCCTCCAGCACGGTGATCGCGCTGGCGTCGTACGAGGCTGTCACCTCGCCCGGGGCGGGAGCCGCGTCGCTCCCGTCGGGGGTGGACGGAATGTTCTCGTTGGGGTTGCCGGAATCGGCCACGAAGCGCCCTTTCTGGCACAGCACAGGCCGTTCTCCGGGCAGGCGGGAGCGGCTGCGTCGTTCGGCTTGTATCGACGAATCCCGCAAGGACGCGGGATTGTCCACCAGTCTACCGGTAGCGCCGACCCGAATGGGGGTTTGCCGGTACCTGAGTCCGCATGTGCCGCCCTGAATCCACGGCTGACGACTCCCCATATTCGGGAAGGGGCCTCAAGCGGCTCACACGGGCGTTGAGCGCTTCGAGCTGTCAACCTCTCGCTACGGTGAGGGACGTCCACTCGGCACCCCGCGGTTTCAACCACCGCAGACCCGCACAACACGGAGTCCGAAGGCATCGGGGACAACCGGGGCACACCTCACCGCCGCCCTCTGGGGCAGTGCGGCCGAAACGGCCTGGAGAAGGGGTAAAAGTGCAGGTCAGCCGTAGGTGTCGCCGGGTCCCTTGCTGCCCGGCGCACGCAGCGGGCCGAACCTGCGCTGCGGTCCTCCCGGCCCGAGGACCTTGATCATCCGTACGGTGCCGTGTCCCAGATCCGCGTTCAGCCGGGCCACCAGCTGGGGCGCCAGCAGCCGCAGCTGGGTCGCCCACGCCGTCGAGTCGCACTGCACCGTCAGTACGCGCTCGTCGGGATCCTCGTCGTAACGCAACGGCACACAATGATTGGCCAGATCATCACCCACGATCTGCGGCCAGCGGCCCATCACACCGCCCACCGCCGCAGGTGCCTCCCAGCCGCGCTCGGTGATCAGCCGGTTGATCGCCGCTCCCAGCGGCAGCGGATCACGGCCGTCCGCCCGCGCCCCGGACCGCAGCCCGCCGCCGCGCCGGGCCTGCTTCTTCTGCTGCGCCGCCGCACCGCGTGCCCGCGCCTGCTCCTTCGCCGCCCGCAGGGCCACCCGCGCCAGGTCCACCCCCGAGGGCTCCGGCTGCTTCGCCGCCCCGGACGACGGCTCCCGCGGTGACTCCGGGCCGTCCGGAAGCGGCTCCGGGCCGTCCGCAGCGCCGCTCACAGCCGCTCCACCTCGCCGGCCGATACCGCGTACCTGGTACCCGCGAGCACCCCGGGCACGTCGTCGTCCACCGCGGCCGTCACCAGCACCTGCTCGCCCGGGGCCACCAGCTCGGCCAGCCGCTCACGGCGTCGCGCGTCCAGCTCGGCGAAGACGTCGTCCAGGACCAGCACGGGCTCGTTGCCCTCGCTGCGCAGCAGATCGTAGGAGGCCAGCCGCAGGGCCAGCGCGTACGACCACGACTCCCCGTGGCTCGCGTAGCCCTTGGCCGGCATCCCGCGCAGCCCGAGCACCAGGTCGTCGCGGTGCGGGCCGACCAGCGTCACACCCCGCTCGATCTCCTGCTTGCGCACCTCGGCCAGGGCCGCGATGAGCTGCCCGTACAGCTCCTCCCGGGTACGGGCGGGGTCGGCGCCCTCGACCGCGCCCAGCTCGGTACCCACCGAGCTGCGGTACTCCAGCGTCACCGGGCCGCCGCCGGGCGCCACGTCCGCGTAGGCCTTGTCCGTCAGCGGCTGCATGGTCGCGATCAGGTCCAGCCGCTGCGCCAGCAGCTCGGCGCCCACCCGGCCCAGGTGCTGGTCCCACACGTCGAGCGTCGAGAGGTCCATCGAACGGCCGCCGTGCCTGCGCGCCATCGCCGCCGACTTCAGGAGCGTGTTGCGCTGCTTCAGCACCCGCTCGTAGTCCGAGCGGACCCCGGCCATCCGGGGCGAGCGTGCCGTGACCAGCTCGTCGAGGAAGCGGCGGCGCTCACCCGGATCGCCCTTCACCAGCGCCAGGTCCTCCGGCGCGAACAGCACCGTCCGGACGATGCCGAGCACATCACGGGGTCTGACCTGCGACGACCTGTTGATGCGGGCGCGGTTGGCCCTGCCCGGGTTCAGTTCGAGCTCGACGAGCTGCGAGCGTTCGCCCTGGGTGACGGCAGCCCGGATGACGGCCCGCTCAGCGCCCATGCGCACCAGCGGCGCGTCCGAGGAGACCCGGTGGCTGCCGAGCGTCGCGAGATAGCCGACGGCCTCGACCAGATTCGTCTTGCCCTGGCCGTTGGCCCCCACGAACGCGGTGACGCCCGGGTCGAGAGGCACCTCGACCCGGGCGTACGAGCGGAAGTCGGCCAGCGACAGATGCGTGACATGCATGGTGTACGCCGACCTTCCCGGCTTCCTGCTCCGTGCTCTCTGCTGTGTGCTTCGTCGTGTGTGCTTCGTGATGCGGGCGGGCGCCCGGCCCGCTCCTCGTCGCTGCTACTTCTTGTTCTCGACCGCGTGGCCACCGAACTGGTTGCGCAGCGCGGCGATCATCTTCATCTGCGGGGAGTCGTCCTGTCGCGAGGCGAACCGGGCGAAGAGCGACGCGGTGATCGCGGGCAGCGGGACCGCGTTGTCGATGGCGGCCTCCACCGTCCACCGGCCCTCACCGGAGTCGGCGGCGAAGCCGCGGAGCTGGTCCAGGTGCTCGTCGTCGTCCAGCGCGTTGACCGCCAGGTCGAGCAGCCAGGAACGGATGACCGTGCCCTCCTGCCAGGAGCGGAAGACCTCGCGCACGTCGGTGACGGAGTCGACCTTCTCCAGGAGCTCCCAGCCCTCGGCGTAGGCCTGCATCATGGCGTACTCGATGCCGTTGTGGACCATCTTGGCGAAGTGGCCGGCACCGACCTTGCCCGCGTGCACGGAACCGAAGTCGCCCTCGGGCTTCAGCGCGTCGAAGACCGGCTGGACCTTCGCGACGTTCTCGGCGTCGCCGCCGTACATCAGCGCGTAGCCGTTCTCCAGGCCCCAGACACCGCCGGAGACGCCGCAGTCGACGAAGCCGATGCCCTTGATGCCGAGCTCGACAGCGTGCTTCTCGTCGTCGGTCCAGCGGGAGTTCCCGCCGTCCACGACGACGTCACCGGCCGACAGCAGCTCGGCCAGCTCGTCGACCGTGGACTGGGTCGCGGCGCCGGCCGGGACCATCACCCATACGACCCGGGGGCCCTTCAGCTTGCCCACAAGCTCTTCGAGGCTGTGGACATCGGCGACGTCCGGGTTGCGGTCGTAACCGATGACGGTGTGGCCTGCGCGGCGGATGCGCTCGCGCATGTTGCCGCCCATCTTGCCGAGGCCGACGAGACCGATCTCCATCAGAGATTCCTTAAGCGTTGTGCCGATTCGTACCCAGGACCGAGCCTACGCCCGGCCGGGGACAGGGCGACGGGCATGCTCGGCGCTGAGCGTGCCCGTCGGGGCCTGCCGTGACAGGACCGGTAGCCGGATCAGCCGGAGAGGCGGACCGGCATGATCAGGTACTTGTACGCGTCATCCGCCTCGGCATCCACGGCCGCGCGGCCGCTGAGCAGCGCGGGCTTGGTGGACGTCGTGAAGGAGAGCTGGGCGACCGGGGAGTCGATCGCGCTCAGGCCGTCCAGCAGGAAGGTCGGGTTGAAGGCGATCGAGATGTCGTCGCCCTCCAGGACCGCGTCCACGCGCTCCACAGCCTGTGCGTCGTCGCTGGAACCCGCCTCCAGGATCAGCACACCCTGCTCGAAGCTGAGCCGGACCGGGGTGTTCCGCTCGGCCACCAGCGCGACGCGCTTGACGGCCTCGACGAACGGGGCGGTCTCGATGACCGCGACCGTGTTGAACTCGGTCGGGAAGAGCGTGCGGTACTTCGGCAGGTCGCCCTCGAGCAGCCGGGTGGTCGTCCGCCGGCCGGCGCCCTCGAAACCGATGAGCCCCTCACCTGCACCGGAGCCCGACAGCGCCAGCGTCACCGTGTCGCCGCTGGTGAGCGCCTTGGCGGTGTCCAGCAGCGTCTTGGCGGGGACCAGGGCGACGGCGGATGCGTCGGCGTTCTCCGGCTTCCAGAGGAACTCGCGGACCGCGAAGCGGTAGCGGTCGGTGGAGGCCAGGGTGACCGTGTCGCCCTCGATCTCGATGCGCACACCGGTGAGGACGGGCAGCGTGTCGTCGCGGCCGGCCGCGATGGCCACCTGGGCGGCGGCCGAGGCGAAGACCTCGCCGGGGACCGTCCCGGTCGCCGTCGGCATCTCCGGCAGTGCGGGGTACTCCTCCACAGGAAGGGTGTGGAGTGTGAACCGCGAGGAGCCGCAGGCCACCGTCGCCCGTACACCGTCTGTGGAAATCTCCACCGGCCGGTTGGGCAGGGCGCGGCAGATGTCGGCGAGCAGCCGGCCGGAGACCAGCACCGTGCCGTCCTCCTCGATCTCAGCGTCCACCGAGACCCGGGCCGAGACCTCGTAGTCGAAGCTGGAGAAGCTGAGTGCGCCGTCCTCGGCCTTCAGCAGCAGGCCCGCAAGAACGGGCGCCGGCGGCCGGGCCGGGAGGCTGCGGGCCACCCAGGCCACAGCCTCCGCGAGTACATCGCGCTCCACCCGGATCTTCACCGGAACCGCCTCCTGCTGTTGCTCGCTCGCCCTGCTGGCCTTCGTCGTCTGGTCGGGTCGCTCCACCGATGGGACGGGGAGGACGCCGGGGACCAGTCTGACGTACGGCACCGACACTCGGTGCTGCTCGGGGTCAAGTCGCGACAAGCGGTTCGCGGAGCTCCGGCGCCGAGTTGTGCACAGGCCCCACTTCGAAGCGGATTCCGGGCTAACTAGAGGTAGTAGTAGTAGTAGGGCCTGTGGAAACCGTGGATAACGTCGTTTCCGCAGGTCAGACCCTGTTTTTTGTCCACCGACCCTGTGGGTGGCGCCGGTGGAAAACCCGGGGTTTCTGTGGACACCCGAAAGTTCTGCACAACCGACCCACAGGGCAGGGGGGTTTCTCCCCAGGTCTGTCCCCAGCTTTACCCAGCTTCCCCACAGCCCAACCGACCCTCTTGGTGTGACGCCTTTCACTCGGTGCGGTGAAAGCGGGTGTCGTGTTGCCGAACAGTGGACAGAGGTGTGGAGAAGCCCGCAGAAGCTGGGGACAAGAAGGTCTCTCCTGTGGGCCGCCGGTGGACAACATTGACGTGCCCCTGTGGACGAAAAACTTGTCCACAGGCTGTGGATCATTGTTGACCACAAATCCCCAGGCCTCTGAGCTGGCCTGATGGAGTATCGGCTGCCCTGCCTGTGGAAGCAGTATGGACAACTTTTCAATCCCCAGGCTGTGGAGGGGAGATTGTGCCCAGATCTGTGGAGAACGGCCCGTCCGCGGCAGGTATTCGAACAGCGAGGACGGGGACCGTGCCCCGCGAACCTCGTACACAGCTGCCCGGCCCGAACGAAAAAGGGTGCTCCGGGACCCGATGTGGGTCCCGGAGCACCCTTCTCGGTGCTCGCGGAGGCGAGGCTGCGCGGTTCTGTGGGGCTGTGGCCCTGAGCCACTGTGCCGCCGTGACTCCGTGACTCCGTGGTGCTCTGCGCGCGGTGGCGGCCCGTCAGCCGTTCTTGATGCGGTTGGTGAGTTCGGTGACCTGGTTGTAGATGGAGCGCCGCTCCGCCATCAGCGCGCGGATCTTCCGGTCCGCGTGCATCACGGTCGTGTGGTCGCGGCCGCCGAACTGGGCCCCGATCTTGGGCAGCGAGAGGTCCGTCAGCTCACGGCACAGGTACATCGCGATCTGGCGCGCCGTCACGAGCACGCGGCTGCGCGAGGATCCGCAGAGGTCGTCCACCGTCAGGCCGAAGTAGTCGGCGGTCGCCGCCATGATGGCCGGCGCCGTGATCTCCGGTGCGGCGTCCTCGCCGCCCGGGATCAGGTCCTTCAGCACGATCTCGGTCAGCCCGAGGTCCACCGGCTGGCGGTTGAGACTGGCGAAGGCCGTTACCCGGATGAGCGCGCCCTCCAGCTCCCGGATGTTTCGTGAGATACGGGAGGCGATGAACTCCAGCACCTCCGGCGGAGCGTTGAGCTGCTCCTGCACCGCCTTCTTACGGAGGATCGCGATGCGCGTCTCCAGCTCCGGCGGCTGCACATCGGTGGTGAGACCCCACTCGAAACGATTCCGCAGCCGGTCCTCCAGGGTCACGAGCTGCTTGGGCGGCCGGTCCGAGGACAGCACGATCTGCTTGTTGGCGTTGTGGAGCGTATTGAAGGTGTGGAAGAACTCCTCCTGCGTCGACTCCTTGCTCGCCAGGAACTGGATGTCGTCGACGAGCAGGATGTCGACATCGCGGTACCGCTTGCGGAAGGTGTCGCCCTTGCCGTCGCGGATCGAGTTGATGAACTCGTTGGTGAACTCCTCCGAGCTCACGTACCGCACCCGGGTGCCCGGGTAGAGGCTGCGGGCGTAGTGCCCGATCGCGTGCAGCAGGTGGGTCTTGCCGAGCCCGGACTCCCCGTAGATGAAGAGCGGGTTGTACGCCTTGGCGGGCGCCTCGGCCACGGCGACGGCCGCGGCGTGCGCGAACCGGTTCGACGCCCCGATGACGAAGGTGTCGAAGAGGTACTTCGGGTTCAGCCGTGCGTGCGGCTCACCCGGGCCGGGGGCGGGCGCGGGCTGGGCGCCCATCGGTCCCGGGACCCCGCCGGGCCGGCCCGTTCCGCCGCCCTGCCGGTGCTGGGGCTCCTGCATGTCATGGCGGTCGGGCCGCTGGGACTCGTAGCCCTGGTGCTCGGGAGGCTGCTGGCGGTAGTCGTGCTGGGGCTGCTGGGAGCGGCCGCCGTACGGCTCGCGCCAGTGCTCGCCGGAGGTGTCGCGGTCCTGGTATCCGCCGAGCCGGGGCTGCTGCCAGGAGAGGTCCTCCTGGGTGCGCGGCCAGGCACCGGGCTCGGGGCGCTGCTGCTGGTAGTCGGGGTACGCGGGCCGGGCGGTCGGCATGCCGTCGTCCGAGGGCCGGTGCCCGTAGCCGTCGTAGGAGTCGTTGTGCTGACGCTCGTCGTGCTGCGGTCCCTGGTAGCGGTGCTGCTGCTGGGACTGGTGCTGCTGCGACTGGTGCATCGGGGGCGCCGGCGGGTTCGGCGGCTCGCCCGCGGAGTCGTCGACCGTGATCGCGATCCGGATCGTGCGGCCGCACTCGCGGCTCAGCGTCTCGCTGATGAGCGGAGCGAGCCGCCCCTCCAGGACGCGCTTGCCCCATTCATTGGGGACGGCGAGCAGCGCGGTGTCGGCCACCAGGGCGAGCGGCTGGCAGCGCTCGATCCACTGCTTGTCCTTCGGCTCGATCCCCTGCTGGCCCTCCCCGAGGAGTTGCTCCAGCACTCGTGGCCACACTGCGGCAAGATCGGCAGGTACGTCAGCCACAAGGCACGCTCTCTCGCTGGTCCCACGAATGTGTGTTTCTCGGGACGTATGGGTCGGGATGGGTGAGGACCGGCAGGCGGGAAGAAAAAGAACCGGGGTTCGGCCACGGTAGGCGGGCCGACCCATGCGGTTCAAGTCGTTGTCCACAGGCTGTGCACAATGGGGGGCCCGACAGGGTCGGTTTGACCGGATGGCGTAGCCGCGCGTACCGTGACCAGGTCGAGTTGTCGATGGCTGCTGCCGCCTGCCTCCGATGGGCAAAGATCACGATCTGTGATTGTGAAGCGGTGCAACTAGGGCGTTTACGCGAGTCTCTCGTGGGCGCACGGTGACAGCCAGGCGATGTCCCGCCAACACACGATCATTACTGGAGCCCCCGAGTGAGCAAGCGCACCTTCCAGCCGAACAACCGTCGTCGCGCGAAGACCCACGGTTTCCGTCTGCGTATGCGGACCCGTGCCGGCCGCGCGATCCTCGCGTCCCGCCGTGGCAAGGGCCGCGCCAGCCTGTCCGCCTGATCGCGTACAGGTCGTCATGACGTGCTGCCTACCGAGAATCGGCTGAGGCGGCGCGAGGACTTCGCGACCGCGGTACGACGAGGACGCCGGGCCGGCCGCCCGCTACTCGTCGTCCATCTACGCAGCGGTGCAACGGACCCGCACGTGACTGGGGAGACTGCTCCCCCGCCGCGTGCGGGTTTCGTTGTCAGCAAAGCCGTGGGTGGCGCGGTCGTCCGCACAGCGGTGAAGCGAAGGCTTCGCCATCTGGTCCGAGAACGGCTGTCCCTGCTGCCCCCCGGTAGCCTGGTTGTCGTACGTGCGTTGCCCGGTGCGGGCGACGCCGATCATGAACAGCTGGCCCGAGACCTGGACGCCGCCTTCCAGCGGCTACTGGGAGGGGGCGCGCGATGAAGTACCCGCTGCTGGCTCTCATCAAGCTGTACCAGTGGACGATCAGCCCACTTCTCGGGCCTGTCTGCCGTTACTACCCGTCGTGTTCCCACTATGGATATACGGCGATCGACCGGCACGGAGCGATCAAGGGAACGGCGCTGACAGCCTGGCGCATCCTGCGGTGCAATCCGTGGTCACCCGGCGGCGTGGATTACGTACCACCACGCAAACGTCCGCGTTGGCACGAACTGCTGCGAGATCTCTTCCGCGGCGGTAAGGGCGGGGACTCCGCCGCTGATGTGCCTCCCGGGGGATCGGCCACCGATCTCCCGAGCTCGGCCGCAGAGACTTCGCCCAATGCTCAAGGAGCCTGATTAGTGGACACGATTGCCAGTCTGTTCAGCTTCATCACGTGGCCCGTTTCCTGGGTCATCGTCCAGTTCCACAAGTTGTACGGGACCATCTTCGGCCCCGACACGGGATGGGCCTGGGGTCTGTCCATCGTGTCCCTCGTGGTGCTGATCCGTATCTGTCTCGTTCCGCTGTTCGTCAAGCAGATCAAGTCGACGCGGAACATGCAGGTGCTCCAGCCGAAGATGAAGGCGATCCAGGAGCGCTACAAGAGCGACAAGCAGCGTCAGTCCGAAGAGATGATGAAGCTGTACAAGGAGACGGGTACCAACCCGTTGTCCTCGTGCCTTCCCATCCTGGCGCAGTCACCGTTCTTCTTCGCCCTCTACCACGTGCTCTCGGCCATCGCGTCGAACAAGAAGATCGGTGTGATCGACCAGTCGCTGCTGGACAGCGCGCGTCAGGCACACATCTTCGGTGCTCCGCTGGCCGCCAAGTTCATGGACAGCGCGGACAAGGTCGAGGCGCTCGGCGCCTCGCTGGTGGATGTCCGGGTCGTCACCGCGGTCATGATCGTGATGATGTCGGCCTCGCAGTTCTTCACCCAGCGCCAGCTGATGACGAAGAACGTGGACCTGACGGTCAAGACGCCGTACATGCAGCAGCAGAAGATGCTGATGTACATCTTCCCGCTGATCTTCGCCGTCATGGGCATCAACTTCCCCGTCGGTGTCCTCGTCTACTGGCTGACCACCAACGTCTGGACCATGGGTCAGCAGATGTACGTGATCAACCAGAACCCGACGCCGGGCAGCAAGGCGCAGGACCAGTACCTGGGACGTCTGCTCAAGAGCGTCACCACGCACGGTGAGGTCCGCGGCCGTACCCGCCGCAACACGGTCAAGCGGATCGTGTCCAAGGGCCCGGACCGCAACGACATCGAGCGGAAGTTCGTCACGGGACTGGCCAAGCTCGGCCTCGCTCCGCAGGAGGACGGCTCGGTGGCCAAGAGCGACACCGCTGTCGCCGACGCCGAGGGCGGAGCCGCGCAGCGACGTCAGCAGCCCAAGCGCCAGACCAAGGCGAAGCGTCACACCGGTGCAGTTCAGCAGAGCGGGACCAAGGAAGCCGACTCCAGCGCGTCGGAGACCCCGCCCTCCCTGCAGAAGAAGGCACCGCAGGACGACAAGCCCAAGCCGGCGGGCGGCAAGCCCGCGTCCGGCTCCTCACGCCAAGCCAAGTCCGGACAGCGCAAGGGCCCGCAGCGGCCCAAGCACCCGTCCAAGAAGTAAGAAGGAGTCCATCCGTGACGGAAGGCACCACCTCCACGGCCGCTGAGGGCAGCGACACCTTGACCCGCCTTGAGCAGGAAGGGGAGATCGCAGCGGACTACCTTGAGGGCCTGCTCGACATCGCCGACCTCGACGGCGACATCGACATGGACGTCGAGGCGGATCGGGCCGCGGTCTCGATCATCAGTGAGTCGGCACGTGAACTGCAGAAGCTCGTGGGACGCGACGGTGAGGTGCTGGAGGCGCTCCAGGAGCTGACGCGACTGGCCGTGCACCGGGAGACCGGTGACCGCAGCCGTCTGATGCTCGACATCGGGGGATTCCGGGCGCAGAAGCGCACGGAGCTCGCCGAGCTGGGTGCCAAGGCCGCGGACGAGGTCAAGAGCTCCGGCGAGCCGATGAAGCTGGATCCGATGACGCCGTTCGAGCGCAAGGTCGTGCACGATGCGGTCGCGGCCGCAGGCCTGCGCAGCGAATCGGAGGGCGAGGAGCCGCAGCGCTTCGTCGTCGTCCTTCCGGCCTGACCGGCCCTTCTCCTGTCGGCCCCGTCTGTTCGCAGGCGGGGCCGATCTTTGTCAGCCTGATAGTCAGCCACCATGGTGCGGTAATGCGGTATGGAAGGACGGTTCCCGTGACGGAGGAAGTAGAACTTCCCCAGGCGCCCGACGAGGCCCGGGAGGTATTCGGTGAGTGCTTCCCTGAGGCCGTCCGATACGCGGAACTGCTGGCCGATGCGGGGGTCAAACGGGGGCTGATCGGTCCGCGCGAGGTGCCGCGGCTGTGGGAGAGGCACCTGCTGAACTGTGCGGTGCTCTCCGAGGTGGTCCCCGACGGCGTCACGGTCTGCGATGTGGGCTCGGGCGCGGGGCTTCCGGGCATCCCGCTGGCGCTCGTACGTCCGGATCTGAAGATCACCCTGCTTGAGCCGTTGCTGCGGCGGACGAACTTCCTCCAGGAGGTCGTCGAGCTCCTGGGGCTGGATCATGTGACGGTCGTCCGTGGCCGGGCAGAGGAGGTCCTGGGGACGCTTCAGCCGGTGCACGTGGTGACGGCTCGGGCGGTCGCCCCGCTGGACCGCCTGGCGGGCTGGGGGGTGCCGCTGCTTCGCCCGTACGGCGAGATGCTGGCGCTCAAGGGCGATACTGCCGAGGAGGAGATCAACGGCGCTCGGGCAGCCCTGAGTAAGCTCGGTGTACTGGAGACCGAGGTGCTTCAAGTAGGCGAGGGTGTTGTGGATCCGATGTCCACCGTGGTGCGTGTGGTGGTGGGTGAGAGCCCTGGTGGTGTGAGGTTCGCCGCAAAGAGGGCCAAGGCCGCCAGGGTCAGCCGGACACGCCGTCGTCGCTGATTCGCCGATCACGCTGTGCGCATGACCGTTACGCACCGTTTGGTGTATGTATCGGAGATGCTTCGTGCGGGGAGGTGTGCGTACCCCGCGCGGAGTGTCGTGCCCCTGTAGCTACGCTGCAGGGGCATCGTGTTTCACGTGAAACGTCGCTCTCTGCTGCATGGAATTATCAGCCGCGGTCGTGCGGCTGCCACGCCTCGCCATCGCAGGCCCGTTAGGGCTACGGAGTTGTCCACAGAAGTGGATTCGTCCACAGAAGAGCGGGCCTCGCTGGTTCGCGACCCTGAAAGCATGGCAGGCTCTGCTCATTGCGAGCCTGAAGTCGAGGAGAGTGAATCCTTGCGGTCCGACGCCAACATCGCGGGACCGATGACCGATCCGGTCCCCGGTCCCCGATCCGAATCGGCGGTGGACGGTGTTTCACGTGAAACACCGCCACCGATGGACGACACACCCATTGGCCGGGCGGCCCAGCTGGCGGTGGAGGCCCTGGGCCGCGCCGGCGAGGGTCTGCCACGACCTGACCAGACGCGCGTCATGGTGGTGGCCAACCAGAAGGGCGGGGTGGGCAAGACCACCTCGACGGTCAACCTTGCCGCGTCACTGGCCCTGCACGGTGCTCGTGTTCTGGTGGTCGACCTGGACCCGCAGGGAAACGCCTCCACGGCACTGGGGATCGACCACCACGCCGAGGTCCCCTCCATCTATGACGTCCTGGTGGAGAGCAAGCCGCTCTCCGACGTGGTTCAGCCCGTCCCGGACGTCGAAGGTCTCTTCTGCGCCCCAGCGACCATCGATCTCGCCGGTGCGGAGATCGAGCTGGTGTCGCTGGTGGCGCGGGAGAGTCGACTCCAGCGGGCGATCCAGGCCTACGAGCAGCCGCTGGACTACATCCTCATCGACTGCCCGCCCTCACTCGGTCTCCTGACGGTCAACGCCCTGGTGGCCGGTGCCGAGGTACTGATCCCGATCCAGTGCGAGTACTACGCGCTGGAAGGGCTCGGCCAGCTGCTGCGCAATGTCGACCTGGTACGGGGGCACCTCAACCCCGAACTCCATGTGTCGACGATCCTGCTCACCATGTACGACGGCCGGACCAGGCTCGCGTCGCAGGTCGCGGAGGAGGTACGCACCCACTTCGGTAAGGAGGTGCTGCGCACCAGCATTCCGCGCTCGGTGCGAATCTCCGAGGCGCCGAGCTACGGGCAGACCGTGCTCACTTACGATCCCGGCTCCAGCGGTTCCTTGTCGTATCTTGAGGCGGCACGTGAGATCGCTCTGCGTGGGGTCGGGTTGAATTACGAGGCGCAGCCGGCCCACACGGGCAGTCGGAACAGCCAGCAGAACACTTCGGAGGGGATCCAGTGAGTGAGCGTCGTAGAGGGTTGGGGCGAGGGCTCGGTGCCCTGATCCCCGCCGCTCCGCAGGAGAAGCAGGTTCCTTCGGCCGGCGCTGGTGCGTCCTCTGCCGGGACGGCTCCGGTCCTGACGGCCGAGCGGGGAGTGGCCGCCGCCAAGGTGACCTCGCTCGGTGCCGTGCCGGAGCCGAGTGCTCCTGTTTCGGATTCGATCGGGTCCGGCGAGCCGAGCGAGGTGGCAGGAGCGTATTTCGCTGAGATCCTTCTCGACTCCATCACGCCGAACCCGCGTCAGCCTCGCGAGGTCTTCGACGAGGATGCGCTTGCCGAGCTGGTGACCTCCATCAAGGAGGTCGGTCTCCTTCAGCCCGTTGTCGTACGGCAGATCGGCTCCGACCGCTTCGAGCTCATCATGGGCGAGCGGCGCTGGCGGGCCTGTCGTGAAGCCGGTCTGGAGCGGATCCCGTCCATCGTCCGAGCTACGGACGACGAGAAGCTCCTCCTGGACGCGCTCCTGGAGAACCTTCACCGGGCTCAGCTCAACCCGTTGGAAGAGGCGGCTGCGTACGACCAGCTGCTCAAGGAGTTCAAGTGCACGCATGATCAGCTGGCCGACCGCATCGGGCGGTCGCGGCCGCAGGTGTCCAACACCTTGCGTCTGCTGAGGCTGTCGCCTCCGGTGCAGCGAAGGGTTGCGGCCGGGGTGCTCTCGGCGGGCCACGCGCGTGCGCTGCTTTCCGTGGACGACTCCGAGGAACAGGACAAGCTGGCGCATCGGATCGTGGCCGAGGGGCTCTCGGTGCGTGCGGTCGAGGAGATCGTGCAGCTGATGAGCGCCAAGCCCGCGAGCGCCTCCAAGGCCAAGGGGCCGCGGGCTGGCGGGCGGCTGTCGCCGGCGCTCACTGACCTGGCATCCAGGCTCTCGGACCGCTTCGAGACCCGGGTGAAGGTCGACCTCGGTCAGAAGAAGGGGAAGATCGTCGTCGAGTTTGCCTCGATGGAGGATCTGGACCGCATCCTCGGCAGTCTCGCTCCCGGTGAGGGCCGTGTCCTGGACCGCAGCCCGGCGGAGGAGCCGGCAGAGGACGACGAGAGCTGACCGCTCCGAGCGACGCTGGGCGGGCTGTGTTCCGGAACAACGGAACACAGCCCGCCCTTTGCTTTCTCTCGGTGTCAGCTTGATCCCGTCGTGGATACGATGCGTTCTGGTAGGCCACATCCAGTTGATCCGTCTCCGCGAACGGAGTGCCACCGCCCGTCGCACGCGATGCGGTGGGCGAGGGAAGTGAGGAACAGCCTTCATGGGGCGTCGGCTCGCACCGCTCACGCTGGACAACCTCTCTGATCTCCCCGAGCGCTGTCGCTCCTGCGTGTTCTGGGAACTTGACCCGGTGCGTGGGGCGGCTGCGGTCAAGGCCGGCCGGCCCGAGGCGGAGAAGGAAGCCTGGATCTCCGGTGTCCTGCTGGAGTGGGGATCCTGCGGTCGCGTTGTCTATGTCGATGATGTGCCGGTCGGCTTCGTTCTCTACGCCCCACCGGCCTACGTTCCGCGGGCTGCTTCCTTTCCGACCAGCCCGGTCTCCCCCGACGCCGTTCAGCTGATGACTGCCCTGATCCTGCCGGGGTACCAGGGGCAGGGTCTCGGCCGCGTCATGGTGCAGACAGTTGCCAAGGACCTGCTCAGCCGCGGGTTCAAGGCGATCGAAGCGTTCGCGGACGCCCGCTGGAAGGAACCTGCTTGTGTGCTGCCCGCAGATCATCTGCTGGCCGTGGGCTTCAAGACCGTACGAACGCATCCGTCTCATCCACGGCTGAGGCTCGAGCTGCGTACGACCCTTTCGTGGAAAGAAGACGTGGAGCTGGCCCTGGACCGGCTGCTGGGTGTGGTCCAGAAGGAGCCGGTCCTGCGACCGCTGTGATTCGACTCTTTGCTGGTGCCGGAGAACGTGAAACGGGCCCACCCTCGAGGGTGGGCCCGTTTCACGTGAAACATCGGGCAGGGGTTCTGCCTTATTCGGCGATGAAGCCCTCGAGGTCGCGAAGGATCGCGGCCTTCGGCTTGGCGCCGACGATGGTCTTGGCGACCTCGCCGCCCTGGTAGACGTTCAGCGTCGGGATGGACATGACGCCGTACTTGGCAGCGGTGGCCGGGTTCTCGTCGATGTTGAGCTTGACGATCTCGATCCGGTCGCCGTGCTCAGCCGCGATGGCCTCCAGGGAGGGGGCGATCTGACGGCACGGACCGCACCAGGCGGCCCAGAAGTCCACCAGTACAGGCTTGTCGCTCTTCAGGACGACCTCATCGAACGAGTCGTCAGTCACGTTCTTCAGCGCGCCGGCCACGGCGGCCTCCTTAACTTCGCGGGGTGTGGGGGTGAAGCTTGGATCAGACGGTGGCTGCGGCAGCCTTCTCGTCGTCGGCGAGCGCGGCAAGGAAGCGCTCGGCGTCGAGTGCCGCGGAGCAGCCGGTGCCGGCAGCGGTGATGGCCTGCCGGTAGGTGTGGTCGACGACATCGCCTGCGCCGAAGACACCGGTGAGGTTGGTGCGCGTCGAGGGTGCCTGGACCTTCAGGTAGCCCTCGTCGTCGAGGTCGAGCTGTCCCTTGAAGAGCTCGGTGCGCGGGTCGTGGCCGACTGCGATGAACAGGCCGGTCACGGGGAGCTCGGAGGTCTCGCCGGTCTTGGTGTTGCGCAGGGTCAGACCGGAGAGCTTCTGCTCGCCGTGGACCCCGGCGACCTCGCTGTCCCAGGCGAACTTGATCTTCGGGTCTGCGAAGGCACGGTCCTGCATGGCCTTGGAGGCCCGCAGCGAGTCGCGGCGGTGAACGATGGTGACCGACTTGGCGAAGCGGGAGAGGAACGTCGCCTCCTCCATCGCGGTGTCACCGCCGCCGACCACAGCGATGTCCTGGTCCTTGAAGAAGAACCCGTCGCAGGTCGCGCACCAGGAGACGCCGCGTCCGGAGAGGGCGTCCTCGTTGGGCAGACCCAGCTTGCGGTGCTGCGATCCGGTGGTGACGATGATGGCCTTGGCGCGGTGCACCGTGCCGGCGGTGTCAGTGACGGTCTTGATGTCACCGGTGAGGTCGACGGAGACCACGTCGTCGGGAACGAGCTCGGCGCCGAACCGCTCGGCCTGGGCGCGCATGTTGTCCATGAGCTCCGGGCCCATGATCCCGTCCTGGAATCCGGGGAAGTTCTCCACGTCGGTCGTGTTCATCAGCGCGCCACCGGCGGTGACGGCACCCTCGAAGACCAGCGGCTTCAGCGAGGCGCGCGCGGTGTAGAGCGCGGCTGTATAGCCCGCGGGGCCGGAGCCGATGATGATCACATTACGCACGTCGCTCACGGGTTTCTTCCTCGTCTCTGCAGACTGCCTACTGTCCACGCCTACTGGGGTCGGTTCAACGACTCTCACCCCACCCAACGGATCCTACGGGGGATGCATTCCCGACGTGCCGGGGCGGCATCAGCCCGTGATGCTCAGGGGCGGGCGTAGGCGTGGGTCAGCAGGAGCTTCCCCTTGGCCGCAGGCTCCGCACCGACGCATGCGGCATCGACGACGTAGGCCTCGACACGGCTCGTGTCGGTGGGGTGGGGAAGGACGACGAGGAAGGCATCGGCGCCCTGGTAGGTGCCCTTCTCGACAGCGAGGACGGCGGCGTTCCGCCCTATGCCCTGCTCAACGCAGGAAGGGACGGCAACAACGGGAGCGCGAAGCGGCGTCTGCGGCGACGGGGAACCGGGAGGCTCCGTCTCCGGCGAGGACTTCGTGTCCATGGACGGTGCCTGATTCCGGCCGGCTGAGTTCTCGGGGCTCGACGGGCCCGTGCCGGAGCTCAGAAGGCTGTGGACACGATCTTCGACCGTGGACTGCGAGAACGCCTGCGAGTCGGACTTCTTGGCGCTGACTCCATGGTCTGCGGCACTGACGTCGGCGGAGTTGTGGGACGTGGGGACGTTCTGCAGCAGGAAGACGCTCACACCGACGAAGGCGGCGCCCAGTGTGGCGCCGAGCACTGCCCTGCGACGACGACGCCGCACAGGCCGGCGGCCGGGACCGGTGGCGGCACGTGGGTGTCCGGCGGGGCGGTCCGCGAGTTCCTGCACAGTGGCGGCATGCTCTGTTTCACGTGAAACATCCGCCCCCGCACGTGAACTCTCTGCGTTTTCGTCGGATGCGGTGGCAACGGCACGGGCTTCGTCGGCCAAGGCGGCGTCGATGCGGTCCGCTATGTCGATGGGCATGGCCTGCGGGGCCGGCATGGAGCCCAGCAGGCTGCGGATCTCCTCCAGTGAGGCGCGGACGTCGGAGCAGAGCTCGCAGCCGTCCACATGACGGCGGACATCAGCGGTGCGGGGCGGAGAGAGCACGCCTTCGGTGAGGTCTGAGATCTCTGAGACGTCCGGGTGCTGGGTCGTGTCGGTTGTCGATGTCATGTGCGCCCGCCTCCGCCCTTCACACCAGCTGGATCGCTTGTTCCCGCGTCTCGTGGCCCTGCTGCCGGTGGGACGGATGCTCTTGCCGTCCGGTTCCTTTCGGCCGCCCCTGTCTCACTGTCCCCGGCATCCCTGCGGAGATGGGTGAGCAGCGGGGCCAGGCGGGCTCTGCCCCGGGCGCAACGGCTCTTCACGGTGCCGACCGGCACATCGAGGATGCGACCCGCCTCTGCGACCGGATACCCCTGCATATCGACGAGGACGAGGGCCGCGCGCTGCTCGGCGGGGAGGGTGGCTAGGGCCGCGAACAGTTCGCGGTGCAGGTCCTGCCGTTCTGCCGGCGCCTCGGCGGATTCGTGCGGCTCCAGTAGCTGGTCGAGCCGTTCCGGGTCGTTGACGGGTGAGGTCTTCCGGGAGGACGCCTTGCGGACGCGGTCGAGACAGGCGTTGACAGTGATGCGGTGCAGCCAGGTGGTCACGGCGGACTGGCCGCGGAAGGTGTGGGCGGCGCGGAAGGCGGAGACGAGGGCGTCCTGCACGGCGTCGGCCGCTTCCTCGCGGTCGCCCAGCGTGCGCAGTGCCACGGCCCACAGCCGGTCGCGATGACGTCGTGCTAGCTCACCGAAGGCGTGGGGTTCACCGGCCACGTGGCTGGCCAGGAGGTCCTGATCAGTCGAGTCGGTGAATCTGGTGTCGTCCAACGGTGAGCCCCCCTCCCCTGATGCCGTCAGCCGGTGACCTTGATGTCCGAGATCTTGCCCCGGAAGTTCCCCTCGCTGCTAGGGGGCAGCTGGGTGAGCCAGACCAGAAGGTACCGCGCCTGTACGGGCTCGCCAGGCTTGAGTGCCACGTTTGTGCCCGAACCTTCGGCAACCTTGGTGAAGCTGTCGGGCATCGTCGGTGCGGTGGCGTCGCCGGAGGTGCGCAACTCGGTCGACGTGGTGCCGTCCAGGAACGTCACGTCCACCTTGCTGACCTGTTGAACCTTGCCGAGGTCGAGCAGGACCCCGACGCCCTTCTTCAGCCTGCCGAAGTCGGCGGTGTAGTAGCTGTCGGTGTGCCAGTACGTGCTCGTGTCCCCGTCGTAGACGTGATCTATGTCCTGGGGCTTCTCGGACCCGTCGCCGAGCGGGTCGAAGTCCTTGGCGCTGACGATCTGGACGGGCTTGTTCTTCTCGACCGGCGGGGCTTCGCCGTTCTCCGGGTTGCTCTGCGTGGTATCCGGGTCGCCCGATTTGTTGTCGTGGTCCAGGAGGGTCTCGGCGAGCTGCCAGCTGCCGAGACCCAGTGCGGCGATGAGCAGTGCGGAGACGGCCCACTTGAGCGCCTTGCCCGTGCGGCTCTGGAGCGGGGCAGGCGGTATGGCGTGCACGGACTGGGTGGACGCGGAGCCAGGGCCGGCAGGACGCCCGTAGGTGCCCTGCTGGTAGGTGGTCCGCTGGTACTCGGGCGGTGCGGTGAACGTGGGCTCGGGCGGGCGGATGCGCGGCATCGCAGCGACGGCCTTGGCCAGTTCGTCCGGGGTGGTGCACGGCTGTTCCTGGCGGGAGGCCGTGGCGCCGTCGTTGGCGAGCGCCCGCATGGCGATCTCGGAGAGGCCGCGGTGGACGCCTGCCCGCACCTGGTCGGGTGCGATCAGGCCCACGCCCTTGGGGAGCCCGGTCAGGCCGTAGGCGTCGCTCTCGTAGGGCCAGCGCTGGGTCAGCGCGGCGTAGAGCAGGGCGCCGATCGCTTCGGTGTCGGCGCGCTGGGGACCCTCGGAGGTGATGCCGCGCAGTGCGGCGTTCACCGCGAGGCCGCGGATCCGGTACTGACCCGAGGAACTGCGGAGCACCGCGCCGGGAGTGAGCCGCAGATGGGCCAGCCCCTCGCGGTGCGCGGCCGCCATGGCCTGGGAGATCTGGCTGACGAGCTGGTAGGCGTCGTGCGCGTCCATCGGTCCCGCGCCCAGCAGGGCGGTGAGCTCCGTGGCGTCCGGAAGCCATTCGTGGACGACGTAGACGAGGTCGTTCTCCTCCACGGCGTCGAGGACCTGCACGAAGCGGGGGTCGCCGAGCAGTGCGGAGGAGCGGGCCGCGGCCAGCACGGAGCGGGCTCGTGGGTGGTCGGCGGGGAGGAGATGGACACCCACCGCGCGACGCAGCTTCTCGTCGACGGCACGCCAGCTGCTGAACCCGTCCAGACGGGTGACGCACTCCTCCAGCCGGTAGCGTCCGGCGAGTTTGTGACCGCTGTGCAGATCGGGGGAAGAAATGGTGACGTCGGAGTCCGCCGGTTCGTCCACCGCTTCCTGGGGGCCTGCGCCCGTTGGGTCCTGAGGTTCTGCCGTGCCGTCGGTCGTGGTCTCGTCCGCCTTGGCGGACAGCGGCTTGTCACCGCTGTTGTCGGCCACGTCAACGGCAGCCGTGCTACGTTCCGCCACCGTCGTTCCTGCCTCCCCATCCGTTGCGCGATGCCAGCCAGCTCTGCACAGTCACGCCAATTGTGCCCATACTCCGGCACCATGCACGACACACAGAGACCGGAGATGGTTGTGCGGGCCGGTGATCTTCAGCGGCCGAGCCGTCCCCGGATCATGCCGACCATGCCGTTGATCTCTTCGATCCGCATCCGCTTCGCCGCGACGACGAAGACTCCCAACAGCACGATCCCACCGCAGACCAGCGCCAGAAGCGAGCCCGAGGCGCCGTCGCCCAGCGCGTGGAGCAGACCGAATCCCACACCGCCGCCGAGCAGCGCCGCAGGGATCGCGGCGAGGCAGAGGCGGGCGTAGGTACGCAGGACGTGGGCGCCGTCCAGATCGCCGCCCAGACGGTTCCGCAGCCGGCGCCACGCGATCCCGACCCCTACGGCGTAGGCGAGGCCGTACGAGGCAGCCATGCCGACCACGGCCCACTGGGCGGGCAGGGCGACGTAGCAGATGGCCGAAGCGGCCGCGTTGACCAGCGCGACGATCACGGTGTTGTAGAAGGGCGTGCGGGTGTCCTCATAGGCGTAGAACCCTCGCAGCACCACGTACTGCACCGAGTAGGGGATCAGCCCGAGGCCGAAGGCCATCAGGATGTAGCCCATGGAACGTGCGGCCTCAGGGCCGGTGGAGGCGTACAGCAGGGTGGAGATCGGTACGCCCAGGGCGAGGAAGGTGAAGGCGACCGGCACGATGGCCACAGCGGAGTTGCGCAGGCCCTGCGAGATGTCGTCGCGGACCGCGCCCGGGTCGTTGTCGTGGGCGGCACGGGAGATACGGGGCAGCAGAGCGGCCATGACCGAGACGGTGATGATCGCCTGGGGCATGCCCCAGATCAGCTGGGCGTTGGAGTAGGCGAGGAACCCGGCGCCGTTCCTGCCGGACTCCTTGCCGGCGGAGGTCGCGAGCTGCGTGACGACGAGGACACCGGCCTGGTTGGCCAGGACGAACAGGACCGTCCACTTGGCCAGCTTGACCGTCTTGCCGAGCCCGTGACCCCTCCAGTCGAAACGCGGGCGGAACCGGAATCCGGCCTCGCGCAGGTACGGGATCATGGCGAGGGCTTGGACGATCAGGCCGAGCAGGGTGCCGATGCCCAGCAGCCGCACGCCCTCCGGCGGGATCGTCTGAACGCCCATGTGGGATTCGTGGGAGGTGCCGTAGACCCAGATGAACATGCCGAAGGTGAAGATCATGACGATGTTGTTGAGGACCGGGGTCCACATCATCGCGCCGAACTTCCCGCGGGCGTTCAGGATCTGGCCCATCACGACGTGCACACCCATGAAGAAGATGGTGGGCAGGCAGTACCGGGCGAAGGTGATGGCCACGTTGTTCGCGGCCGGGTCACTGGCGATCGTGTCCGACATCAGCCGGATGAGCCAGGGCGCGGCGAAGACCGCCAGGGCGACGATCACGCCGAGTGTGACCATCACGAGGGTCAGCAGCCGGTTGGCATAGGCCTCGCCGCCGTCCTCGTCGTCCTTCATGGAGCGGACGAGCTGGGGGACGAACACCGAGTTGAGGCCGCCGCCCACGGTGAGGATGTAGATCATCGTCGGCAGCGTGTAGGCGATGGTGAAGCTGTCACCGAGCAGGGCGGCACCGAGCGCCGCGGTGATCACCAGGCTGCGTACGAATCCGGTCAGCCGTGAGACGAGGGTGCCGGCCGCCATGACCGCACTGGACTTCAGCAGGCCGGAGGCCCGGCCGCCGCCACCGGACTTCGGCGGGACGGGAGCCGGGGCCGGCTCGGGCCGGGCAGGGCCGGGGGAGGCGGCAGGGCCCTCCTGGTCCCTGAAGAGGTGGGCGAACGCGTCGGGCTCGTCGCGCCCCGCCGACGCCTGGGTGACGAGGTCGTCCACGCCGACGAACTGGGTGGTCGCCGCGTCGTCGCCGTACGGCAGGTGCCGGGACGGGCCGTCGGGCTCGGGCGGCGGGGTCTGTGCCCAGATCCGCGGGTCGGGCGCGTACGGGGCGGCAGGCGGCTGCTGGTAGAGCGGCTGGGGCTGCTGGTAGGTGCCGGGAGGCGGCGGCGGATGCGCCGCACGGTCGTACAGGGCCTCACCCACCGGATCCTGCGCCGAGAGGTCTTGGGCCCGGTAGGGGTCGTAGTCGTACGCGGCCTGCAGATACGGATCGGGTGCCGGTGGCACCTCCTCCGGCCCAGGGGGCACCGGAGGACCGCCGGAAGACCCAGCTCCGCCCGTACCCTGACCGCGGTCACCGTCGTACGGCGCGTTCATCGAAACCCCACCTCATCGTCCCCGGCCGACCGGCCACGACAGACATCGCTCAACGGTCCACTTTCTCACCCGTGCCCGACGGCTCCGTGCTTTCGGGACCGGTGTCCGGCGTCGGGTCACTCGGCTGCTCGGGTTCACTGCCGTCGTCGCCCGCCGCGCCGCCCGCGTTGGCACGCTTGCGATGTGCATACATCCTGATGCCGGCGAGGACCAGCAGCAGCAGTCCGCCGGCGATCACGAGAAGTACGGTCGGCGTCAGCTCTGACACCTTCACGGTGAAGTTCATCTCCGAGCCGTACGGTGTCCCGTCCTCGGTGTACAGCTGGGCGGTCATCTGGACCTGGCCGTTGATGTTGGCCGCGGCGTCGAACTTCACGGACTGGCTGTGACCGCCGGCGATCTGGATGGGCTGTTCCGACACGGCACCGTCGTCGTTCAGCTTGAGACGGGTCGCGTTCTCCGACCTCAGCCGCAGCACCAGGTGGTCGACGTCCTGCAGCAGTCTGTTCTGCACCGTCACCGGGATCGTGGCGCTCCGGCCGGACAGCGTGACATCCGACTTCGAGATCAGCTGGACCTCGTTGACGAGCCCCTGCAGGTAGGTGCGCACGGAATCCCGGTACTGCTGGGCCTCCAGGGGCCTGCCCCGCCACGACGTCGACATGGAGCGGTTGACCGCGTTGCCGAAGGGGGTCACCACTCGCTCGGGCTGGGTGAGGATGACCTGGAAGTTGTTGAGCGAGGCCTGGGTGGACTTGATGTCCTGGAAGGCCTGCGTGGGCAGCTCCTGGCTGCGCAGCTTCTTCGGGTACCGGGACGTCGGGGGGACCCGTGTGGTCGCCTTCGCGTCGGGCTTGGCCTCCGCCGCCTGGACCAGCCCCTGGGACTGCGTCCAGCGGTCGTCGTCGAGAGTGTGCAGGGCACGGGCCATCGTCTGGGCCTGGGCGACCGTCGGCATCCGCTGGGGTGCGACGACGACGCTTCGGTCCTTGTCCGTGTCCTGCTCGGCCAGGGAGAGCGTGAGGGCGAGGAACTTCTGCACGGCGAGCGTGGAGTCCCCGGCCTTCGTCATATCGCCCTGGAAGGCGGTGGAGAGCCGGGAGTCGGAGACCACCGCGGTCGTGCCGCCGCCGATCGGCCGGGGGGCGGTGGGCGTGTAGACCAGGCCGCCGTTCTCCTGGAGGCTGTCGCTGCGGGAGATCACGTTGTGGGCACCGGCGGAGGTGGCGACATCCACGATGGACGGGTCGATGGCACCGTCGACCGGCCATGCGAAGTCCGTGGACGGCTTCAGGTGCAGGATCGTCTGCACTGTCGTGACGGCCACCTCGCTGGCGTTCTGGAGATGGCTCAGGGTGCCCGACACGTTCTTGCCGCGGTGCGCGATCGATGCCAGATCGGGATCCCCGAACGGCAGCGCGATGACCTTGCCCTCGGTCACCGCCGCTTCGAGCGCGGTCAGCCACTGCTTGGCCACGTTCTGATTCGTACCGGCGATCGTGGTGTCACCGGACTTGACCCGGTAGTCCCGGGTCATCGCGTCGACACTGGCCAGCAGGTCCGGATCGATGACCCAGGTCACCGGCAGCTGGCTGCCCAGCGACACCATCTGCTCCAGGCGACCGCCCGGAGCGATCTCGGCAGCAAGGTCGTCATCGGCGAACACCGGGGTCTGCTGGGAGTCGGAGCCCGTCTCCGCGGTGAGGTGCGCCGCTGCGATCAGGGGCCAGGCGTAACTGATCCGGGGCTTGGAGTCGCGGTCCTCGCTCTGCCAGGGGAGGAACGTCCGCTTGATCCCGAGCACCTGGTCGTACAGGGCATGGGGTGTCCGGCCCGACAGGGTGACGCCGAGCTGGTACACGCCGTCGTCACCGAGTCCCAGCTTGCTGACGGGCACGGACAGGGTGAAGTCCTGGCTGATCCCGGAGGGGAGCTTGGCGATCTTGACCGTGTACTTGCCGCCGACCGGAGACGGATCAGCGCCGGGCAGGTATCCCGTGCGCCGGTTGGCCGCGTCGATCGAGGTCCTGCTGAAGAGCCGGGGCCCCACGCGCAGATCCACCTGGGCCGCGGTGACGGTCTCCTTGCTCTTGTTGGTCAGAGTGCCGGAGACGGTGAGGGTGTCCCCCTTCACCGGGGCGCTCGGAGTCAGCGTGTCCAGGGATACCGCGACCGTGCCGGAACCCGTCGGAGCCTTCGTGCCGGAACCCGTCGGGGCCTTGTCCGCCACGCCGGCCTGCGCCGCCGGGGCGGCCGCCCCGGCCAGCAGGGCGGCGATGAGTGGCGCCCCTACGAGCACGGCGGCTGTGCGCCGGAGCCACCGGCGGGCAGGAGAGGGATTCATCCCCTGGAAGTCTGCCGCCTCGGCCACGCGCCTACCCGTCCCTCGTCGTCGTGAGCTGCTGTCGATCGTCGTCCGTTGCTGCGTCCACGCATGGTAACGATGTGCGCGGGGGCTAAGTGCTGGGGAGTACGGCACATGATCGGGAGAGTCTCGCAGGGCTGAAGGAAACCATGACGTCCGGGCCGGTCCGGGCACGTACCCTTTTCTGTTGTGCCGAATGCCAATGAAGACAACGCCAGTGTCCTGACCCAGGTGCAGCACCGCGCAGTCAGTGAACTGCTCCGGGTGTCCCCGGTCGCCGACGATCTCGCCCGCCGATTCCAGGATGCCGGATTCAGTCTCGCCCTGGTCGGCGGCTCGGTCCGGGACGCACTTCTGGGCAGGCTCGGGAACGACCTGGACTTCACGACCGATGCCCGTCCCGAGGACGTCCTGAAGATCGTCCGGCCGTGGGCGGACTCGGTGTGGGAGGTCGGGATCGCTTTCGGCACGGTGGGTGCCCAGAAGGACGGCTACCAGATCGAAGTCACCACATACCGGTCCGAGGCGTACGACCGAACCTCGCGCAAGCCGGAAGTTTCCTACGGTGACTCGATCGAGGACGACCTCGTACGCCGTGATTTCACGGTCAACGCGATGGCTGTCGCGCTGCCGCAGAAGGACTTCATCGACCCCCACGGTGGCATCGAGGACCTGGCGGAGCGTGTCCTGCGCACCCCTGGCACCCCTGAGGAGTCCTTCTCCGACGATCCGCTGCGCATGCTGCGCGCGGCACGATTCGCCGCGCAGCTGGACTTCGAGGTGGCTCCCGATGTGGTCACGGCGATGACGGAAATGGCGGGCCGGATCGAAATCGTCTCCGCCGAGCGGGTCCGTGAGGAGCTCAACAAGCTCCTGCTCTCCTCGCGCCCCCGGAAGGGACTGGCGCTCCTTGTCGACACCGGACTGGCGCAGCAGGTCCTTCCCGAGCTCCCCGCGCTCCGGCTCGAAAGTGATGAGCATCACCGTCACAAGGATGTGTACGAGCACTCCCTGACCGTTCTGGAGCAGGCGATCGACCTGGAGGAGGACGGCCCGGACCTGGTTCTGCGTCTTGCCGCCCTGCTTCATGACATCGGCAAGCCGAGGACTCGGCGCTTCGAGAAGGACGGGCGGGTCTCGTTCCATCACCACGAGGTGGTGGGCGCCAAGATGGTCAAGAAGCGGATGACCGACCTCAAGTACTCCAACGACATGGTCAAGGACGTCTCGACGCTGGTGGAGCTGCACCTGCGCTTCCACGGGTACGGGGACGGGGAGTGGACCGACTCGGCGGTCCGCCGCTATGTGCGTGATGCGGGTCCTCAGCTGGAGCGGCTGCACAAGCTCACGCGCTCGGACTGCACCACGCGGAACAAGCGCAAGGCGGCCGCTCTCTCGCGGACCTACGACGCGCTGGAAGAACGCATCGCGCAGCTGCAGGACAAGGAAGAGCTCGATGCGATCCGGCCGGACCTGGACGGCAACGAGATCATGCAGATCCTGAGCGTCGGACCCGGACCGGTCATCGGCAAGGCGTATGCGTTCCTGCTGGAACTGCGCCTGGAGAACGGCCCCATGGAACATGGCGAGGCTGTCGCGGAGCTCAAGAAGTGGTGGGAATCGCAGAGCTGAGCCTCGCGAAGACGGTAGGGCTGTGATGGCTGCCGGTCATGTTTCACGTGAAACATGACCGGCGGTGCGTATGTCGAGGGGCGCTGTTTCACGTGAAACAGCGCCCCTCGATCCGTCTCGCTTGCCGATCCGGAGGATCAGCCTCCCGGCTTGATCGGCATGAGGCAGAGCACCACGCTGCTCCGGCTCTTCCGGCTGCCGGAGGTCTCGGTGTACGCGACGTACTTCTCCGCGTCGCAGAGATCGGTGTCGGAGGAGTCGTCGTGTACCGCGGCGACCCTGAACTCGGCGGCATTCGAATCGCAGTCAGCGGAGTTCATGTCCGGGCTGAGGTTGGTGCCCTTGTTCTCCAGACAATCGCCGACCGCTGCGGCCTTGGCGTCGGACTCGAATATCTTGTCCCAGCCGAACTTGAGCCCCGCCAGCGCGCCGAGAGCCACCACGATGATGATGATGTTGCGCGCCGCGAGGAAGGCCTTCTTGCCGCCGGACATGTTCCGCGGCGGGCCCTGCGGGGGCATCCCCTGGGGCGGCATGCCTTGTGGGGCCGGGCCGCCGGGCTGACCGCCCCAGGGCTGCTGCCCCTGATGCGGCGGGTAGGGCTGCTGAGGCGAGCCGTATCCCTGCTGCTGCGGCGAGCCGTACGCCGGCTGCTGCTGGGGGTAGCCGTATCCGGGCTGTTGCTGCTGGGGGTAAGGCTGTTGGGGAGGCTGCTGCCCGTATGGTCCAGGGCCCTGCTGAGGCGGATAGGTCATGCGCGTACCCCCGTGAATCATGCACAGTTTTCTTTTGACGCGCGCACGCTATATGACCTCACCGGCTCGGCTCCAGCGGAACAGGGTCATGGCCACCAGGGCGTAGAGCGCGGCCACTCCGGTCACGACTGCGGCCGACCTGCCGTCAGGAGGCAGCATGAGAGCGGCGGCACCGGCCGCGCCGACGAAGGCCACGTTGAACAGCACGTCGTAGAGCGAGAACACCCGGCCGCGGAAGGCGTCGTCCACCGAGGTCTGCACCACCGTGTCCGTCGCGATCTTCGCCCCCTGGGTGACGAGCCCGAGCACGAAGGCGGCGACGAGCATCGGCGTGGGGGTGAACCAGAGCCCCAGCGCCGGCACGAGGACGGCTGCGGCCGCCGTGCACACCGTCATCCAGCGGAAGCGGCCGAGCCGTGCCACGGCCCAGGGAGACAGCACCGCCGCGGCGAAGAACCCCGCACCCGACACCCCCACCGCCAGCCCGAGCAGTGCCAGTCCGTCCGACTCGGTGTCCGCCCAGGCGTACCGGCACAGCATCAGGACCGTCACCGTCAGCGCCCCGTAGCAGAAGCGGATCACCGTTATGGCGGCCAGCGCCCGCGCGGCGTGCTTGCGTTCCGCCAGATGGCGCAGCCCGGCGCCGAGTCCGTGGGCAGTCGTGGCCAGAGCCCTGCGCAGGGGGAGCGGGCTGCCGGCCCGCTCCGGTCCGAGGAGCCCGGCGGCAAGGGTCAGGGACGCCACCGCCGAGGCGAGGTAGAGGGCCGCGCCCAGCAGCACCACCGCCGCGTCGGAGTCCGCCAGCAGCAGCCGTACGACGAAGGCGAGGCCGCCGCCCGCCGTCGCGGCGAGGGTGCCCGCGGTCGGGGAGAGGGAGTTGGCAAGGACCAGCCGTTCCCGGTCGACGACGCGCGGCAGCGCGGCGGAGAGACCGGCCAGGACGAAGCGGTTGACGGCGGTGACGCACAGGGCCGAGGTGTAGAAGAGCCAGTCCGGTGCGGAGCCGAGGATCAGGAGCGCCGTGCAGCACGCGAGCCCGGCGCGCAGCAGATTGCCGTAGAGGAAGACCTGGCGGCGGGGCCAGCGGTCCAGGAGTACTCCGGCGAACGGCCCGATGAGCGAGTAGGGCAGCAGCAGCACGGCCATGGCGGAGGCGATGGCGCCCGCCGATGTCTGTTTCTCCGGGGAGAAGACCACGTGTGTCGCGAGCGCCACCTGGTAGACGCCGTCGGCCGACTGGGACAGCACCCGTACGGCCAGCAGGCGGCGGAAGTTCCGAAGGCGCAGGAGAACGCGCAGGTCGCGCACGACGGGCATGGGAGCAAGGGTCACACACGTTGAGGGTCCCCGGGCGGATTGCCCGGGGACCCTCAACGGTGCGGAGCCCGGGAGCGATACCGCTCCCTGCTGTGCCGCGCCGACGTACCTGGGGCCTCCTGGCCGGATTCGGCCTGCACCGGAGAGGAGACCCTGTTCAGGTGGCGTCAGTTGGAGACGTCGCCCCTGATGAACTTCTCGACGTTGTCGCGGGCCTCGTCGTCGAAGTACTGGACCGGCGGGGACTTCATGAAGTACGAGGACGCGGAGAGGATCGGGCCACCGATGCCGCGGTCCTTGGCGATCTTCGCAGCGCGGACGGCGTCGATGATGACACCGGCCGAGTTCGGGGAGTCCCAGACCTCGAGCTTGTACTCCAGGTTCAGCGGAACGTCACCGAAGGCGCGGCCCTCGAGGCGCACGTACGCCCACTTGCGGTCGTCCAGCCAGGCCACGTAGTCCGACGGACCGATGTGGACGTTGTCCGCACCGAGCTCGCGGTCACGGATCTGCGAGGTGACGGCCTGCGTCTTGGAGATCTTCTTGGACTCGAGGCGCTCACGCTCGAGCATGTTCTTGAAGTCCATGTTGCCGCCGACGTTCAGCTGCATGGTGCGGTCCAGGACAACGCCCCGGTCCTCGAACAGCTTCGCCATCACGCGGTGCGTGATGGTGGCGCCGACCTGCGACTTGATGTCGTCGCCGACGATCGGGACACCGGCCTCGGTGAACTTGTCCGCCCACTCCTTGGTGCCGGCGATGAAGACCGGGAGGGCGTTGACGAACGCGACCTTGGCGTCGATGGCGCACTGCGCGTAGAACTTCGCAGCGACCTCGGAGCCGACGGGCAGGTAGCAGACCAGGACGTCGACCTTGCGGTCCTTGAGGACCTGGACGATGTCGACCGGGGCCTCGGTCGACTCCTCGATGGTCTCGCGGTAGTACTTGCCGAGCCCGTCGTGGGTGTGGCCGCGCTGGACGGTCAGTCCGGCGTTCGGCACGTCGCAGAGCTTGATGGTGTTGTTCTCGCTGGCGCCGATGGCGTCCGAGAGGTCGAGGCCGACCTTCTTCGCGTCGACGTCGAAGGCGGCGACGAACTCGACGTCCCGCACGTGGTAATCGCCGAACTGGACGTGCATCAGGCCGGGCACCTTGCCGGCCGGATCGGCGTCCTTGTAGTACTCGACGCCCTGGACCAGCGAGGCGGCGCAGTTGCCCACGCCGACGATGGCTACGCGAACCGAACCCATTCCGGTTGCTCCCTGTGTGTAATGGATGTTCCTGATGAGCCCCCGCGGATCTGCGGGGATCTCACTTGGCGGTGTCGCCGGACGGATCCGGCGGGTTGTTACCCCGCCGGGGCAGGCCGTCCGGCTCTCCTGCGGTGTTCTGCTGAGCTGAGCCCTCGGGCGAGGACCGTCGCTGATCCCGTCCCGACCGCTCGCTCTCGATGAGCTCGTTCAGCCAGCGCACTTCGCGCTCCACGGACTCCATGCCGTGTCGCTGAAGCTCAAGTGTGTAGTCGTCGAGACGCTCACGGGTGCGGGCCAGAGAGGCGCTCATCTTCTCGAGACGCTCCTCCAGCCGGCTGCGACGGCCTTCCAGCACCCGCATCCGCACCTCGCGCTCCGTCTGACCGAAGAAGGCGAAACGAGCAGCGAAGTGCTCGTCCTCCCAGGAGTCGGGGCCGGTTTGCGAGAGCAGCTCCTCGAAGTGCTCCTTACCTTCCGCCGTCAATCGGTAGACGATCTTGGCGCGGCGTCCTGCCAGAGAAGAGGAAGGGGCCGCCGCCCGGCCGGAGCCGGTCGGAAGGTCCGGCGGAGCGTTTCCAGGCTCCTCGATCAACCAGCCGTTGGCGACCAGCGTCTTGAGGCAGGGATAGAGGGTCCCGTAGCTGAAAGCGCGGAAGATCCCCAGCGAGGTGTTGAGGCGTTTACGCAGCTCGTAGCCGTGCATCGGAGACTCGCGGAGGAGTCCGAGGACAGCGAACTCGAGGATGCCGGAGCGTCTGCTCAACCTCGCCTCCTCCTTCTCCGTGTGCCTTGTCCGTCCCTGCGCCGGGCTGGTATGCCGGGCCGATGTACCGAGCTGATGTATCGACTCGATACATCAGCACGATAGATCGGAGTCTCTGCTGGGGCAAGGGGGGCCTTAGTGAACGGCGTCACATCACTAATTCTTAGGAACCGACTTGCGTAATTTGAGGTGAAGTTCGGTCCAAGGAGGGTTTTGACCGTGCGTAGTCTGTCCGGCATGCAGACCACCGGGAACCGTGTGACGCCCGACCGCGTCAGTCTTCGCGGACTGACCGGACGCGCTGCGGACGTGCCCGTCGCAGGGCTGGTCCGTAATTCGGGGGGACCGGATCTCAACTGCCGCTTCCAGGCGTTCTCGCCTGCCCGAGGAGTAGTCGTTCGATGAGCGAGCACCGTCGCAAAACGCCGCAGCCGCAAGACGGCGGGCGCGCAGCGACCAGACGAGCCACCCAACAGTCCTCAGGACGCCGCGGGGCACCGTCACGCAGCGTCAGTGCTGAGTCACCTTCCGATGCGCACGACGGGGATACCCCGTACGGCGGACGTGCCGCCGCGAGACGGGCCGCCCAGCGCGGTTCCGGCGGCCGCGGTGGTTCCGACGGCGGAGGACGGCGCCGGGGTGGCGGTGACGACGGGGCCGAGGGCCCCGGCAGGGGCCGCGGGCGTGGGAATCAGCGCCCGGTCAAGAAGCGCTTCATCGACTACCCGCGCGCCGGTAAGCACGGCGTACGGCGCTGGGTACCGTCGTGGAGGCTGGTCTCCAGCCTGTGCATCGGCTTCCTCGGCCTTCTGATGGGCCTCGCCGGTCTCGCGTACGCGATGGTCGCCAAGCCTGAGGTGAACGACGCCGCGAAGGCGGAGAACAACGTCTACTACTGGTCCGACAACACGCAGATGGTCGCGACCGGTGGTGCGGCCAACCGCCAGGTCATCGCCTACGAGCAGATCCCCGAAGCGATGCGCAACGCGGTCATCTCGGCGGAGAACAAGTCCTTCGAGCACGACAAGGGCATCGACCCGATGGGTATCGGCCGAGCCGTGTGGAACATGGCCAAGGGCGGCCAGACGCAGGGTGGCTCCACCATCACCCAGCAGTACGTCAAGAACTCGCGGCTCTCCCAGGACCAGACCCTGAGCCGGAAGTTCGAGGAGCTCTTCATCACGCTGAAGGTCGGCAAGCAGGAGAGCAAGAAGGACGTCATGGCCGGGTACCTCAACGTCTCGTACTACGGACGGGGCGCTTCAGGCATTCAGGCGGCGGCCCGTACGTATTACGGCAAGGACGCCACGGACCTGGACCCGAGCGAGTGCGCCTTCCTCGCGACCCTGCTCAAGGGCGCCAGCTACTACGACCCGGCAGGTGCTCCGGACGTCGACCAGGAGCAGGCGACGGCCGCGAAGAACACGGACCGGGCGAAGAAGCGCTGGCGGTGGATCCTCGACGAGGAGTTCAAGGACGGCCGGCTGTCGAAGGCCGATCACGACAAGTACCAGAAGTTCCCGATGCCCAAGCCTCTGAAGAAGGACGCCCAGCTGGGCGGGCAGACCGGCTACCTGGTCGAGCTCGCCCGGAAGTACTTCCTGGCCAATAACGACCGCGGCGTCACCGCCGAAATGCTCAACCGGGGCGGGTATGAGATCCACACCACCTTCGACAAGAAGAAGGTCGGGCAGCTGAACAAGGCGGTCAAACGGGTCTACGACAAGAACATCGACCCCAAGAAGCGCCCGGACAAGGACACCCACGTCCAGTTCGGCGGCGGGTCCGTCGATCCGGAGACCGGCGCCATCAAGGCGATCTACGGCGGCAAGGACGCGACCCAGCACTACACCAACAACTCCGACGCGACCGGCGCCGCGGTGGGTTCGACCTTCAAGCCGTTCGTACTGGCGGCCGCGATGGAGTACGGCAAGCGGGACCCCGAGCTCGGTGCGGACCAGGACGACTCGGAGCGCGAGAAGGTCTCGCCGCTGAGCATCTACAACGGCGACAACAAGCTGAAGATCAAGAAGTACAACGGCGACATCTGGACCAACGAGAAGGGCGAGGAGTGGCTGCAGACCAACGACGGCAACCACTCCGAGGGCAACGTCACCCTTCGTAAGGCCATGCAGGTGTCCGCCAACTCCCCCTACGTCCAGCTGGGCATGGACGTGGGCACCGACAAGGTCAAGAAGGCGGCCATGGCGGCCGGTCTCAAGGACGACCGCCAAATGGCGAACTCGAACGTTCCGTCGTTCTCCATCGGTACGTCCTCGCCGAGCGTGATCCGGATGGCGGGCGCGTACGCCACGTTCGCGGCCAGCGGCCAGCAGCGCGAGCCGTTCTCGGTCACCCAGGTGAAGAAGCTCGGCAAGGTGATCTATCAGCACGAGACGGTCACCAAGCGCGCCTTCGACAACGTCGTCGCCGACAACGTGACCGACGTGCTCAAGAACGTCGTCGAGAAGGGTACGGGTACGCCTGCCAAGATCCCGGGCCGCGATGTGGCGGGCAAGACGGGTACGACGGACGACAACCTCTCCGCCTGGTTCGTCGGCTACACCCCGCAGCTCTCGACGGCGATCAGCATGTACCGGCTGGACGACAACGAGAAGCACAAGGGCCGCAAGTTCGAGAAGATGTACGGCACCGGCGGTGAGGAGAAGATCCACGGCGCCTCGTTCCCGGCCCAGATCTGGCACGACTACATGGCCGAGGCCATGAAGGGCCAGAAGGTCGTGGACTTCCCGAAGGCGGAGCCGATCGGCGAGAAGGTCTACGGAGGCGGCGCGAGCAGCCCCAAGCCGACGCCCAGCTACACACCGCCGCCGAGCCCGTCCACGACCCCGTCCGACACGCCCCCGCCCAGCCCTTCGTCCACGCCTTCGTCGACGCCCGACCCGACGGAGAGCTGCGGCACCTGGGACTGGGACTGCCAGAACGACAACGGCGGTACATCCGACGGCGGGGAGAACGGCGGCACCGATCCCACCACGACCGGCGGGGACAACGGCGGGGACGACGGCGGTACGACCGGCACCTCGGACGGGACGACGGCGGGCAACGGTGATCCCGGCGGCACCAGTCCGCCCCCCGACGGGGGCAACGGCGACATCTTCGGTGGCCCGCCCGGGTAGCGTCCGGCCGGCAGTGGCCTCCGCCCGGCCGGCAGGCCGGCGCGAGGCAGTCCGACAGCCATGACGAGGGCCGCCGCACCGCACGGTGCGGCGGCCCTCGTCGTTCGCACAGTCCGGTACGGCAGGATGTGCGGCATGCCAAGTGCAGAGGACACGAGCGTGCAGCAGGAACGGTCCGTCGTACGGCCCACGCGTGAGGACGAGATCGCCGCGGCCGGCAGCGAGCTGATCGGCGGGAGGTCGGGCCGCTGGTCGCGGCTCGGCACCACCGCACTCACCCCCGTTGGTGCGGTCGCGCTGGTCGCGCTGGGGATGTTCGCGCTCGGCATGGTGCAGAAGCTGCCCTGCTACAACTGGGCCTGGTTCCAGGGCGCGGGCTCCCAGTACACCCACGCCTGCTACTCCGATATTCCGCATCTCTACGCCGGGCGCGGGTTCTCCGACGGCCTGGTGCCCTACTTCGACCGGCTGCCCGGCGACATGCAGTATCTGGAGTACCCCGTGCTCACCGGGGTGTTCATGCAGATCGCGGCCTGGCTGACCCCGGGTGGTTCGATCCAGCACCAGGAGCAGGTGTACTGGCTGGTCAACGCGGGCATGCTGATGATCTGCACCGCGATCATCGCCGTCTGTGTCGCGCGCACGCACCGGTGCCGTCCCTGGGACGGCCTCCTGGTCGCCCTCGCACCCGCCTTCGCCCTCACCGCCACGATCAACTGGGACCTGCTGGCCGTCGCCCTCACGGCCGCGGCGATGCTCATGTGGTCCCGGAGCCGGCCGCTGGCGTTCGGCATCCTGATCGGGCTGGCAACGGCCGCCAAGCTCTACCCCGTGCTGCTGCTGGGACCCGCCTTCGTGCTGTGCTGGCGGGCCGGGAAGTGGCGGGCGTTCTGGGTGGCGACGCTCGGCGCCGCGGCCTCCTGGCTGGTCGTCAACCTGCCGGTGATGCTGTTCGCCCCCGACGGGTGGAAGAAGTTCTACACCTTCAGCGAGGAACGCTCGATCGACTTCGGCTCCTTCTGGCTGATCATCACACAGCGCACCGGTGAATCGATCGGCGTCAGCACGGTCAACACCGTCTCGACCCTGGCGACGGTCGCGCTGTGCGCCGCGATCGGCGCGCTGACGCTGACAGCGCCGCGCAGGCCGCGGTTCGCGCAACTCGCGTTCCTCGTCGTCGCGGTGTTCATCCTCGTCAACAAGGTCTACTCACCGCAGTACGTGCTCTGGCTGATCCCCCTCGCCGCGCTGGCCCGGCCGCGCTGGCGGGATTTCCTGATCTGGCAGGCGTGCGAGGTCATGTACTTTCTGGGGATCTGGATGTACCTCGCCTACACGACGAGCGGCGACAAGCACCAGGGCCTGCCGACGGAGGGCTACCAGCTCGCCATCGCCCTGCACCTGCTGGGCACGCTGTACCTCTGCGCGGTGGTCGTGCGGGACATCCTGATGCCGGAGCGGGACGGCGTACGGCACGACGGGTCCGACGATCCGTCCGGCGGGGTGCTCGACGGGGCGCCGGACGCCTTCGTGCTGGGCCGCGCGGCCGCGTATCCGCCGCGCCATGCCGCACTCACGGTCCAGGGGCCGCGCGTGGAGTGGGGCACCGGGGGCAGGGGCACGCCGGCCGCCGACTGAGCGAGGGGCTCGGGGCCGCGGCTGTCGCGGCGGCCCCGAGCGGCTCAGCGGTCGACGAGGCGGTCGAACTGCGTGGTGGTGTGGCGCAGGTGGGCCACCAGCTCGTCGCCGACCCTCGGCTCCTCGGCGTCCGAGGGCACGAACAGGATCGACACCTGCATGTGCGGCGGCTCCGCGAACCAGCGCTGCTTGCCGGCCCAGACGAACGGCGACAGGTTGCGGTTGACGGTGGCCAGGCCGGCGCGGGCGACGCCCTTGGCACGAGGCATCACGCCGTGCAGCGCCTTCGGGGCCTCCAGGCCCACCCCGTGCGACGTACCGCCCGCGACGACCACCAGCCAGCCGTCGGAGGCGGCCTTCTGCTGCCGGTAGCCGAACCGGTCGCCCTTGACGACGCGCGTGACGTCGAGCACCGCGCCCCGGTACTCCGTCGCCTCGTGGTCGCCGAGCCAGAGCCGGGTCCCGATGCGGGCGCGGAAGCGGGTCTGCGGGAACTGCTGCTGGAGCCGGCCCAGTTCCTCGGCGCGCAGGTGGCTGACGAACATCGTGTGCAGCGGCAGCCGGGCCGCCCGGAGGCGGTCCATCCAGGCGATGACCTCCTCGACGGCGTCCGAGCCGTCCGTGCGGTCCAGCGGCAGGTGCAGGGCGAAGCCTTCGAGCCGTACGTCCTCGATGGCGGCGTGCAGCTGCCCGAGCTCCTCCTCCTTGACACCGTGCCGCCGCATCGAGCTCATGCACTCGATGACGACCCGGGCGCCCACCAGGGCGTGCACCCCGTCCACGGACGAGACGGAACGGATGACCCGGTCGGGCAGCGGTACCGGCTCCTCACCCCGCCGGAACGGCGTGAGCACCAGCAGATCGCCGCTGAACCAGTCCTTGATCCGGGCCGCTTCGTAGGTGGTGCCGACCGCGAGTGTGTCGGAGCCGAAACGGATCGCCTCGTCGGCCAGCCGTTCGTGACCGAAGCCGTACCCGTTGCCCTTGCAGACCGGTACGAGACCGGGGAACTGATCGAGCACGGATTTCTGGTGCGCCCGCCAGCGCGCGGTGTCGACGTACAGGGAGAGCGCCATGGCCGGTCCGGAACCTTTCTGGTGGCTGCGGTGTATCAGAGGTGTGAAGAGCTACTTGAAGAGCCCATTGAAACGAATGAAGCCGGTTTCGTCAGCCTTGCGCCACAGATCAGCGGCGCGACATGTAGATGTCGAGGGCCTTGTGCAGCAGCTTGTTGAGCGGGAAGTCCCACTCGCCGAGGTACTCCGCCGCCTGACCGCCGGTGCCCACCTTGAACTGGATCAGTCCGAAGAGGTGGTCGGTCTCGTCCAGTGAATCGGAGATGCCGCGCAGGTCGTAGACGGTGGCGCCCATGGCGTACGAGTCGCGGAGCATCCGCCACTGCATCGCGTTCGAGGGCCTGACCTCGCGCTTGTGGTTGGCGGAGGCACCGTAGGAGTACCAGACGTGACCGCCGACGATCAGCATGGTCGCGGCCGCGACGTTCTCGCCCTCGTGACGGGCGAAGTACAGCCGCATCCGGTTGGGGTCCTCGTTGTTGAGGGCCGTCCACATGCGCTGGAAGTAGCCGAGCGGGCGCGGCCGGAAGTGGTCCCGTTCGGCCGTGATCTCGTACAGCCGCTGCCACTCGGCGAGTTCGGCGTAGCTGCCCTGGACGACCTCGACGCCGGCCTTCTCGGCCTTCTTGATGTTGCGCCGCCAGAGCTGGTTGAAGCCCTTGTGGACGTCTTCGAGCGAGCGGTTCTCCAGCGGCACCTGGAAGATGTAGCGGGGCTGTACGTCACCGAAGCCGGCGCCGCCGTCCTCGCCCTGCTGCCAGCCCATCTTCCGCAGCCGGTCCGCGACTTCGAAGGCGCGGGGCTCGATGTGGGTGGCCTCGACATCGCGCAGGCGCTTCACGTCGGGGTCCTGGATGCCGGCCTTGATCGCCTGTGCGTCCCAGCGGCGGATGACGACCGGCGGGCCCATCTTCACCGAGAAGGCGCCCTGCTGCTTGAGGTGCGTCAGCATCGGCTGCAGCCAGTCCGCCAGGTTCGGGGCGTACCAGTTGATGACCGGGCCCTCGGGCAGATAGGCGAGGTACCGCTTGATCTTGGGGAGCTGTCGGTAGAGCACCAGACCGGCGCCGACGAGCTCGCCGCCCTTGTCGAACCAGCCCAGGCTCTCCGAGCGCCACTCGGCCTTCACATCCGCCCATGCCGGGACCTGCATGTGACTCGCCGCGGGCAGACTCTGGATGTACGCCAGATGCTGCTCTCGGCTGATGGTCCTCAGGGTCAGGCTCATGCGGGGCGCTCCTCGGCAGGTGTGTCCCCATCGGTCAGGGGCTCCGGCTCTCGCGCCGAAGCCTACTGTGACCGGGAAGCGCGCGGTCTGGCCCTGTCGTACCGGGACGGTTCCGGCAGGCGGTGCGGGGGGCGGCGCCGGGCTGCGACGCCGCCCCGGGCCCGTGCCGGGACCGCCGGATACCGGCGGGCTCAGCCCACCACGCCGCCGAAGAGGCCGCCGTGGGCCATACCGAGGAAGAACCCGATGGCAGAGGCTCCGATACCGAGGATCAGCGGGAACCTCTCCCGCGTCGTCACGGAGATGTACTGCCCGTACGCGCCCACGAGAATTCCGACGAGCCCGGCCCACGAGCTGATCAGATGCAGGCCGTGGAACCACGCCGTGACGAACGCGAGGATGCCGAGGGCCAGCGTCACCGCCACCAGGGCGTCCTGGAGTGGATGAGCCTTTCCGTCCGTGGCGAAGAGGGAGACGGACGAGCGGGGTCGCACTGCGTGTGCCATGGAGTACCTCCTGGCCGAAAGGCGGCGCATCGTGGCGCCGCTCACACCCGATGTGTACAGATTGCGTCTCCTGACCACCGGATTTCAACCGGAAGCCTGTCTGCAGGTACTCTGGACGGTCTGCACCGGTGTCTGCCCAGGCCACCCCGCGTCAGCCCCTCCTCGAAGGAAGGCGTTGTCAGTGGTGGCTGATTTACTCGGAGACACTGTTGCTTACGCATCACGACCCTCCTGCCACGGAACGACCGTGGCCGCTGAGTCCAAAGGAGGTGGGTTCCACATGCGTCACTACGAGGTGATGGTCATCCTCGACCCCGATCTCGAGGAGCGAGCAGTCTCCCCGCTGATCGAGAACTTCCTCTCCGTCGTCCGTGAGGGCGAAGGAAAGGTTGAGAAGGTCGACACCTGGGGCCGTCGTCGGCTCGCTTACGAGATCAAGAAGAAGCCCGAGGGCATCTACTCGGTCATCGACCTGCAGGCCGAGCCTGCGGTCGTCAAGGAGCTCGACCGCCAGATGAACCTGAACGAGTCGGTCCTCCGGACCAAGGTCCTCCGTCCCGAGATCCACTGAGCTTCTAGCTCAGTGGTCATCGGGTTCGAGTAGCAGCAAGCAGCCAGAAGCAATCCCCGCCGAGAGGTTCACCCATGGCAGGCGAGACCGTCATCACGGTCGTCGGCAATCTCGTCGACGACCCCGAGCTGCGCTTCACCCCGTCCGGTGCGGCGGTCGCGAAGTTCCGCGTCGCGTCCACTCCCCGCATCTTCGACCGGCAGACCAATGAGTGGAAGGACGGCGAAGGCCTGTTCCTCACCTGCTCGGTCTGGCGGCAGGCGGCGGAGAACGTCGCCGAGTCGCTCACGCGAGGCATGCGCGTTGTCGTGCAGGGCCGGCTGAAGCAGCGGTCGTACGAAGACCGCGAGGGCGTCAAGCGCACGGTCTACGAGCTGGACGTCGAGGAAGTCGGCCCCAGTCTCAAGAGCGCCACCGCCAAGGTCACCAAGACCACCGGTCGCGGTGGCCAGGGCGGCCAGGGCCAGGGTGGATACGGCGGCGGTCAGCAGGGTGGCGGTAACTGGGGCGGCGGTCCCGGTGCTGGTGGCCAGCAGGGTGGTGGCGGTGCTCCCGCCGACGACCCGTGGGCCACGAGCGCGCCGGCCGGCGGCCAGCAGGGCGGGGGCCAGCAGGGCGGCGGAGGCGGCTGGGGCGGAAGTTCCGGCGGTTCCGGCGGTTCCGGTGGCTCTGGTGCCTCTGGCGGCGGCGGCTACTCGGACGAGCCGCCCTTCTAGGGCAGCTCGTACCCCCACTTCTTGATCACACAGGAGAAACACCATGGCGAAGCCGCCTGTGCGCAAGCCTAAGAAGAAGGTCTGCGCGTTCTGCAAGGACAAGACCCAGTACGTGGACTACAAGGACACGAACATGCTGCGGAAGTTCATTTCCGACCGTGGCAAGATCCGTGCCCGCCGCGTCACCGGCAACTGCACGCAGCATCAGCGTGACGTCGCCACGGCTGTCAAGAACAGCCGTGAGATGGCGCTGCTGCCCTACACGTCCACCGCGCGATAAGGGAAGGGTGACCGAATCATGAAGATCATCCTCACCCACGAGGTCTCCGGCCTCGGTGCTGCTGGCGACGTCGTTGACGTCAAGGACGGGTACGCCCGTAACTACCTGGTTCCGCGTGGCTTCGCCATTCGCTGGACCAAGGGTGGCGAGAAGGACGTGGCGCAGATCCGCCGCGCCCGCAAGATCCACGAGATCGCCACGATCGAGCAGGCCAACGAGATCAAGTCCAAGCTCGAGGCCGTGAAGGTCCGTCTGGCCGTTCGCTCCGGCGACGCCGGCCGTCTCTTCGGCTCCGTCACCCCGGCCGACATCGCCTCGGCGATCAAGGCCGCCGGTGGTCCGGACGTCGACAAGCGTCGCGTCGAGCTCGGCTCGCCGATCAAGACGCTCGGCGGACACCAGGTGTCCGTGCGTCTGCACCCCGAGGTCGCTGCGAAGCTCGGCGTCGAGGTCGTTGCTGCCTGATCAGGCCGCATCTCAGCAGAACAGTGAAGGGCCGCACCTCTTGAGGTGCGGCCCTTCGCCGTGTCTCGTGCCGGTGCCTGTTTCACGTGAAACAGGCACCGGACCAGGCTGCTCAGCGAGCGGCGCCGGTGACCAGCCACTTGCCCGAGCGGGTCCGTAGCCAGAGCGTCGCCATACGAACGACCATCATCAGGGTCATCGCACACCACACTGCGGTCAGCCCACCACCGAGGGTGGGAACCAGCAGGGCCACCGGGGCGAAGACCGCCAAGGTGACGATCATGGCCCAGGCCAGATACGGGCCGTCCCCGGCGCCCATCAGCACGCCGTCCAGGACGAAGACGACCCCGGCTAGCGGCTGGGTCAGGGCCACCACCAGCAGGGCGGGGAAGAGGGTGTCCTGGACGGACTGGTCGCTGGTGAACAACGGCACGAACAGCGGTCGGGCGAGGACGATCAGCACTCCGAACAGCACGCCGGAGGCGACGCCCCACTGCACCATGCGGCGGCAGGCCTCACGGGCGCCCCTGGTGTCATCGGCTCCCAGGTACCGTCCGATGATGGCCTGCCCGGCGATGGCGATGGCGTCCAGCGCGAAGGCCATCAGGCTCCAGAGCGAGAGGATGATCTGGTGCGCGGCTATGTCGGTGTCGCCGAGTCGGGCGGCGACGGCGGTGGCGATGAGCAGGACGGCGCGGAGCGACAGCGTACGGACCAGGAGGGGGACGCCTGCCTGGGCGCTGGCCCTGATGCCTGCGACGTCGGGCCGCAGTGAGGCGCCGTGCCGACGGGCGCCCCGGACGACCACGACGAGATAGGCCACCGCCATGGAGACCTGGGCGATCACCGTTCCCCAGGCCGATCCGGCGATGCCGAGGCCGGCTCCGTAGACGAGGCCCACATTGAGGGCTGCGTTCGCCGTGAAGCCGCCGATGGCGACATAGAGCGGGGTGCGGGTGTTCTGCAGGCCCCGGAGCACGCCGGTCGCGGCCAGGACCACGAGCATGGCGGGGATGCCGAGACTGGAGATCCGTAGGTAGGTGGTCGCATACGGGGCCGCGGTGTGCGATGCGCCGAAGATTTCCACGAGCCAGGGGGCCAGCGGGAACACCAGGGCGATGACCGCCAGGCCGAGCACGATGGCCAGCCAGATACCGTCCATGCCCTGGCGGATCGCGGAGGTCAGGTCTCCGGCACCGACCCGGCGGGCAACCGCTGCTGTGGTGGCGTACGCGAGAAAGACGAAGATGCTCACGCCAGTCGTCAGAAGGGCTGCCGCAACGGCCAGGCCGGCCAGTTGCGGGGTGCCGAGATGGCCGACGATGGCGCTGTCGACCATGACGAAAAGGGGCTCGGCCACGAGCGCGCCGAAGGCGGGAACCGCGAGTGCGATGATCTCGCGGTCGTGCCGACGGCGGCTGGGTGGCGGGCTCGCCGGTGCCTGGGTCATGGGGGCCAATCTAATCTTCCACAGGTAACAGATGCAATCCCTTATTGATCCTTACATCTGTGGGAGTCCGGTGTTCTGCTGCGTGTGTGTTGCCGTGATCTTGCGCCGACTCGGAAAGTTTTTCTCCCCCACAGCCGGTGGATGGGAAACGTGCAGGTCAGGCCGGTGATGTCGGGGGTGCTATGAGTTTGTCCACAGTGCTGTCCCCCGGTCCGTGCACAGGTTCCGCGTGGTTCTCCACAGCATCTGGTCCGTCGTCCACATGCCCTGTGGATAACCAGATTGGCTGACGGTGCTCGGAGGCCTACCGTGGTGCGGCGCCCCCACCCCGTTTCGGCCCTGGAAACCGGCAGAACCCGACACACCGCAACCGGAGTCGGGCGTCTTGTTTGTCGGTGCCGTGCCGTAAGAAAGAGTGGCACGGCTAGGTCCGCGGAGCGGACGGGAGGAGGTGGCCGGATGAGTATTCCCGAGCCCTTGGACGACCCTTGGGCCGACACCGGCCCCAGCGACCGGCTGCCCGTTTCCCGCCAGCGCCGGGGCGAGGGCCGTGACCGCGGTGAGCAGCACGACCGCGGCCGGGAGAGCAACGGCTGGGAGGGTGGTTCCCCGGGATTCGAGCGGGTGCCGCCCCAGGATCTCGACGCGGAACAGTCGGTCCTCGGCGGCATGCTTCTGTCCAAGGACGCCATCGCCGACGTCGTGGAGATCATCAAGGGCCACGACTTCTACCGCCCCGCCCACGAGACCGTCTTCCAGGCGATCCTCGACCTCTATGCCAAGGGCGAGCCGGCCGACCCGATCACCGTGGCGGCCGAGCTCGTCAAGCGCGGCGAGATCACCAAGGTCGGCGGAGCTCCGTATCTGCACACCCTGGTCCAGTCGGTGCCGACCGCGGCCAACGCCTCGTACTACGCGGAGATCGTTCATGAGCGCGCGGTGCTCCGCCGTCTCGTCGAGGCCGGTACGAAGATCACGCAGATGGGATACGCGGCCGACGGGGATGTCGATGACATCGTCAACTCCGCGCAGGCCGAGATCTACGCCGTCACCGAGCAGCGGACCAGCGAGGACTATCTGCCGCTCGGCGACATCATGGAGGGCGCGCTCGACGAGATCGAGGCGATCGGTTCCCGCAGCGGGGAGATGACAGGTGTACCGACCGGCTTCACCGACCTCGACGCCCTGACCAACGGCCTCCACCCCGGCCAGATGGTCGTCATCGCGGCCCGGCCCGCCATGGGTAAGTCCACGCTCGCACTGGACTTCGCCAGAGCCTGTTCGATCAAGAGCAACCTGCCCAGCGTGATCTTCTCCCTGGAAATGGGCCGCAACGAGATCGCGATGCGCCTGCTGTCCGCCGAGGCCCGGGTGGCGCTCCACCACATGCGCTCGGGCACCATGACCGACGAGGACTGGACCCGGCTGGCCCGACGGATGCCGGACGTCTCCGCCGCCCCGCTCTACATCGACGACTCCCCGAACCTCTCCATGATGGAGATCCGGGCGAAGTGCCGTCGTCTCAAGCAGCGCAACGATCTCAAGCTGGTGGTCATCGACTACCTGCAGCTGATGCAGTCCGGTGGCTCGAAGCGTGCCGAGAGCCGTCAGCAGGAGGTCTCGGACATGTCCCGAAACCTCAAGCTCCTCGCCAAGGAGCTTCAACTGCCGGTCATCGCGCTCTCCCAGCTGAACCGTGGCCCGGAGCAGCGGACGGACAAGAAGCCGATGGTCTCCGACCTCCGTGAGTCCGGTTCCATCGAGCAGGACGCCGACATGGTGATCCTGCTGCACCGCGAGGACGCCTACGAGAAGGAGTCACCGCGGGCCGGCGAGGCGGACCTGATCGTGGCCAAGCACCGTAACGGCCCGACGGCGACGATCACCGTGGCCTTCCAGGGGCACTACTCGCGCTTCGTGGACATGGCGCAGACCTGACCGGTGCCGTGCACGTCTCGGATCCGGGCGGGCGAAGCCGCTGCCCGGAGCACCTGGTCACCGCAGCCAGAAATAGCCGGGGACAGTGGCAGGGAGCAGGGAGCAGGCGTCCGACGGAGCCGGACCGCCCCCGCTTCCTACCGTGACTCTCGCGACGGCGGCGGGGCGGAGGAAGCCGGCCAAGCGATGTCGTCGAACCCCAGCCACGGCGCGGCGGCCAGGGCGGTGGGCGTCGCGCCGGTGAACGCCCTGATCTCGCGGTGGAGATGGGACTGGTCTGCGTAGCCGCTCACGGCCGCCACCCGAGCGGCGGCGCCACCCGCCGCGAGCAGGTGAGCGGCGTGGTCGAAGCGCACCAGCCGGGCGGCGTGCTTGGGGGTGAGGCCGGCCTGGGACCGGAAGCGGGACCAGAGGCGCTTTCGGCTCCAGCCCAACTCGTGCGCCAGATCGTCGACCCGCAGCTGTCCGCGGACGGCCTGGATCCGCCCCCAGGCGGCAGTCACCACGGGATCGAGCGGTGGGCGGGCGTTCAGCCGCCGGCCAAGGACGTCCGCCGCGATCGTGAACCGCTCGTCCCACGAGGTGGCGGCGCGCATTCTGTTCTCGGTTCGCGCGGCGTCGCGACCCCAGACGTCGGTGAGGGGGACCACCGTCCCGACGAGCTCGGTCGATTCGTCGAGCACCGCGGCGGCCACGACCGGCGACAGCCGGATCTGGAGGCACCGGCACCGCTCGGCCGCCGGGCCGCTGACTCGAAGGCTGCCCGGAATCAGTCCGGCGACCACACTGCCGTGTACGCGCCCGCCGGCGGTGTCGTAGACGGGGCCGGCCCCCTCGCTCAGGTCCACGAACAGGGTGACCGACGGGTGCGCGACCATGCCGATGTCCACGAGAGCCGGTACACGCTGGTCGAACCCGGCCATGCTGATACCCGGAAGGCGCTCCGCCTTTCGCGGGAGGGCGACTTCCACCGAGGTCCAGTCAGGTGACGCGACGGGTCGCACAGCCCCAGGGTAGTGACGGTGTCAGCGGCGTGCGGCTGCGAAGGCCAGCAGCAACTCGGCGGTCAGATCGGGGGCTTCGAGCATGGGGAGGTGTCCGACGCCGGGCAGTTGCTCGACGCGCGCGTTCGGCACCGTGTCGTAGTGGTGTGCCGAGGACGGTTCCCAGCGGCGGTCCGCAGCGCCGAAGATCACCAGGACCGGGACGTCGAGGGCGGCGAGGCGTTCGGGGACGCTTCGTTCGGCGATGTACGCGGTGTTCTGGCGCAGCACCGTCCTGAACGTGCGGTAGCCGATGCCCCGGGCCTCGGCGACCAGCTTGTCCGGGATGTCCACCGGGCGGTTGCATACCGCGGTCATCCCCCTGCGGAGCATCGCGTCCGAGCGGATCGGCCACAGGAGCGGGCCCAGCGGCGGGGCAATCAGCATCCGGAGGAGGGCCGGTTGCGGAAGGAGTGCGTCCGGGCTCGGGCCGCTGCTGATCAGTGCGAGCGAACCGACCAGGTCGGGGCGCTGTTCGGTGAGCGCGGTGGCGATGTAGCCACCGCTGGAGTGACCGATCGCGGTGACCCGGTCGAGGGCGAGCCCGTCGAGCACCGCGGCCAGGCGGTCCGCCTGTTCAGGCACGTCGTACGACGGTGAGGGCGGGGACTGGCCGTGACCCGGGAGGTCGACCCGGATGACGTGGTGCCGGTCGGCGAGTGCCGGCACCACCGGGGCCCAGGAGCCGCCGGAGGACCCCGATCCGTGGATGAGCACCAGCGGCGGTGCCTGGCGCGGACCGTGGCGGACCACGTGCATCCCGTGCAGGTGTGTGACGTCTTCATGTGCCATGCACGAGACGATGCCTGCGCCGCCGGCTGCCGGTCTTGTACAAATGTCGTCACGAGGCCGAATGCCCGCCGGGGCGCGGCGTTTTCGGCCGTCAGCCTGGCTGGAAGAACTCGAGCATCCTTCGGCCGGCGTCCGGTGACATCAGCAGTTCCTGCATCTTCGCGGAGATCCGGGCGGCGGCGGCGGTGCGTTCGAACATCTCGCGTTCGTACTCCTTGAGAGCGGCGGGCACATCGTCCGGGTGCGCGGCCAGCGCGAGGCCGAGCAGGGCGCCGTCGAGCAGCGCCATGTTGGCGCCCTCTCCCACCGGCGGCATCAGGTGCGCGGCATCGCCGAGGAGCGTGACATCCGGTGCCGACGGCCAGGTCAGGCCGGCCGGGAGCGTGGTGAGCGACCGAGGTACGACCATGTCGTCGCAGGCCCTGATCAGCGCGGTGATCCGCGGGGCCCAGCCGGGGAGCAGGTCGATCAGCCTGGCTCGGGCGGCGGCCGGGTCGCCGAACGGGATCCCGCTGGTCGCGAACCAGTCCTCAGCGGTGTTGTAGAAGCTGAGGCCCATGCGAACGCGGCCGTCGCCGTTGCGCTGCGCCGCCAGGGAGATCCCGTTGCCGAGCACCCAGTAGTTGCCGCGCCCGACCATCGCCGCGAGGTCGGGGTGTGTGCGGTCGATGTCGGGAATGCCGATCTCGACGACGTTCTGGCCTATGTGCGTGGGGCGGGCGTCGGTGAGCAGCGCGCGGACCCGGGAACGCGCGCCGTCCGCGCCGACCAGCAGGTCGTACGTGGCGCTGCCGCCGCCGGAGAAGCGGAGCAGGCCGTTCTCGGCGGATTCGAAGGTGTGCCCCCAGTGCACCGCTCCCTCGGGGAGGGAGTCCAGCAGCAGGTCGCGCAGGTCGGCGCGGTCGATCTCGGGGCGGTCGAGCGGGGCGTCGTCGGGCGTGTCCTCCTGGAGGAGCAGGGTGCCGTCCGGCTCCAGGAGTCGCATGTCCTGACCCCCGCCCCGGGCCATCGCGTGGAACCGGTCGATCAGACCGGCCTCGCGCAGCGCCCGCTGGCCGGAGTGGATGTCGAGCATGCCGCCCTGACCGCGTGCGTCGCGGGAGGGCTCCCGTTCGTACACGGTGGCTTCGATCCCGTTCACGTGCAGTACCCGGGCAAGGGCCAGGCCGCCGGGGCCGGCTCCGATGATGGCGATGGTCATGATCGTCCTCCGATACACCGTATTGGCCGATACACTGTATCGCTCCATGCGATGTATTGTTGCGGCATGTTGGTGTGGGAGAGGCCGGAGCCCCCGAATCGCCCCGTGCCGGTCCCGTTGAGCCGGGAGCGCATTGTGCGAGCGGCGATCCAGCTGGCCGATGCGGACGGCCTGGGAGCGGTGTCACTGCGCAAGGTCGCCGCCGCGCTGGATGTCCGTCCGATGCGGCTGTACAGCTACATCGCCAGCAAGGAGGAGCTGCTCGACCTGATGGTCGACGCCGCCTACGCCGAGATCCACCCGGTCGGGGACGGCTGGCGCGAGGTGCTCCGCTCTCATGCCGAGGCCACCCGGCGCGCCGCCCACGAGCACGAATGGCTGGCCGATCTGCTGGGCGGGCGGCCCCAGCTCGGACCGAACGCGCTGGCCAACGGGGAGATCCTGGTGGCCGCGCTGGGCGATGTCGACGTGAACGCCGCCATGCCGGTGGTCGGCGCGCTCAACGCGTACGTGATCGGCGCGGTGCGTCGGGAGAACGCCGAGCGGCGTGCCGAACGGGCCACCGGGATGGACGAGAAGCGCTGGCAGGCCGAACTCGGGCCCTATCTGGTGCGGACGTTCGCCACCGGCCGTTTCCCCGCACTGGCCACGGTGGTGCGCGACGCCGCCCACCTGGACGCGGACCAGACCTTCCGGCTCGGCCTCGACTTCCTGCTCGACGGTATCGAGGCCGGCCTCTCGAAGTGACGCGGTGCCGAAGGGCCGGACCGGCACCGCACATGGCACAACTGGTGCGACGCCGGGACACCGCAGGCCATGGCGTGCCCCGGCGTCATTGGGGCTCGGGCGGGAGGGTCCCGCGCCACACTCGCCAGGTGATCGTGATGCAGCCAGCCCTGGAGAAGTTTCCCTGTGACGACTTCGCGCTCTGGCCGGTCGCCGGGATCGAGTTCCTGAGTCCTCTGCCGCTCAGCGGCGAGCTCACCGAGGCCGAGGTCGGGGCTGCGGTCATGCGCATCGTCGGCTGAAACGACATCGATCCCGCGCCCTCGATCGGCGCGCATCCGACATGACGCCCAAGTCGTAGGCCTCGTTCGCGACGGACGGGAGAGTGTCTCAGTCGAGTACGGCGGCGACGGCCTCGATCTCGACGAGCTGGTCCTTGTAGCCGAGCACGGTGACGCCCATCAAGGTGCTGGGGACGTCGTGGTCGGCGAACGAGTCCCGGACCACCTGCCAGGCGGTCACCAGGTCCTCCTGCCGGGACGACGCGACGAGGACCCGGGTGCTGATGACGTCCTGGAGCGACGCACCTGCGGCGGAGAGGGCGGTTCGCATGTTCTCGATCGCCTTCGCCGCCTGGCCCGCGTAGTCCCCGATCGCCGCCGTGGAGCCGTCCTTGTTCAGTGGACACGATCCGGCGAGGAAGATCAGGCGGGACTCGGCGGGCGCCGTGGCCGCGTATGCGTACTCGGCGACATCGGAGAGGGAGTCGGAGCGGATCAGGATGATGGAACGAGCCATGGTCGCGGGGTCCTTTCCCGGTCGGTGCGGCGGGACGGGCACCCCGCCTGCCGTGTCACGAAGACGGTTGTGCCTGCGCTGCGGCCGGCTCTTCCAGGGGGAGGCACTCGGCGAGCAGATCGAGGAAATCGCGCCAGGCCCGCTCGGCATGGAGTGGGTGGTGGCCGACGCCGGGGAGCACGGTGTGGTCGACCGTCGGGTGGTGGAAGGCGTGGAGGGCACCGCCGTAGACGACGAAGCGCCAGTCGACGCCTGCTGCCTGCATCTCGGAGGTGAACGCCTCGCGGTGGGCGGACGACATGATGGGGTCTTCCGAACCGACGCCGGCCCATACCGGACAGTTGATGCGTGCCGCCTCGCCCGGCCGGCCCGTGTTGAGGCCGTTGATCGTTCCGATCGCGCGGAGGTCGACGCCGTCGCGTCCGAGTTCCAGCGCGATGATGCCTCCGGTGCCGTATCCGATGGCGGCGATCCGTTCGGGGTCGGTCCGTGGTTCGGCGCGCAACACGTCCAGGGCCGCGTGCCCGATGTCCCGCATCCGGTCGGGTGCGGCGAGCAGCGGAGTCACGTGCGCCAGCATTTCTTCGGGGTCGGCCAACACCCGTCCGCCGTTGATGTCGAAGGCGAGCGCCACATATCCCAGTTCGGCCAGGGCGTCGGCCCGGCGGCGCTGGAGGTCGTTCAGGCCGATGCCCTCGGGCCCGAGCAGGACCGCGGGCGCGCGGTCCGCACCGGCCGGGAGCGCGAGGTGACCGATCATCGTCAGGCCGTCGGCCGGGTACTCGACCGTGCGCGTGGTAATCGTCGTCATGCAACTGGACTGTAGTGATCGCCCGGCCCGGGTGGGCGGGTCTTCACCGTCGGCGGAACCCGGCCGGATGCCCGCCTGGCGGAGGCCCATTGACCGGCAGCGGCTTCCGGCACCGAGTCGGTCGGGCGGCCCGGTCGGGTGGGCCGGAGAATGCGGTGGCCCCTGGAGGCTCCGGGCGGTAGTTGTTGACGATGACCACTCCTGCCGAACAGTTGCTTCCGACCACGCAGCGCGCTCTGCTGCACCGCATCGCCACCGCCCAGTCCGATGGGCGCTCACCCTCCTTCGTAGCCGCTGTGCAGCGTCAGGGGCAGCCCGTCTGGCACGGCGCCCGCAGCTGTGTCGACGGCCATGCCCCCGATTCCGACACACAGTTCAGGATCGGGTCCCTCACCAAGATGTTCACCGCGGTGCTGGTTCTGCGGCTGCGGGACGAGGGCCTGTTGGATCTGGCCGATCCGCTGGAGAAGCATCTCCCCGGCACCGGAGTGGGCGAGGTCACCATTCATCAGCTGCTGGGCCACAGCGCGGGACTCGGCGCGGAGTCGCCTGCTCCGTGGTGGGAGCGGACGCCGGGCAGCCTGCGGCCCGAGCTCGCCGATGTGCTCGGTGAGCAGACCCGGATGCACGCGCCCGGTCGGCGTCACCACTACTCCAACCCCGGTTACACGCTGCTCGGAGCCCTGATCGAAGCCGTGCGCGGAGCGTCCTGGGAGCAGGTTCTGCGGCGCGAGGTACTGGAGCCGCTCGGCATGCAGCGCACGAGCCCCGGCCCGGAGGCACCGCATGCCGGAGGCTGGGCCGTCCACCCGTGGGCCGACGCCATGCTGCCCGAGCCGGCCGAGGACCTCGGACTGATGGCAGCGGCCGGCCAGCTGTGGTCCACCACCGCCGATCTTTGCCGGTTCGCCGCCTTCCTTGCCGAGGGGGACGACCGGGTGCTCTGCGCCGCGTCCGTGGCGGAGATGAAGGAGCCGTCCGCACCGGCCGAGTCGGGGGACTGGGAAGGGAATTACGGTCTGGGGCTGCAGGTGATCCACAGGAAGGGCCGCACGCTCGTCGGCCACACCGGGTCACTGCCCGGATTCCTGGCCACCCTGTGGTTCTGCGCCGAGGAGGACGTGGCAGCGGTGGTGTTCGCCAACGCCACCTCCGGGCCGCTGATCGGGGAGGTGGCCGCTGAGCTCGTGGACATCGTCGCGGAGGCCGAGCCCCGCATCCCGGAGCCGTGGCGCCCGCTGCCCGAGGTGGACGCCGAACTGCTCGCGCTGACCGGCCCCTGGTACTGGGGCACGCGTGCCAACATCCTGCGCCTGAAAGCCGATCGCGGACTGGAACTGCGCGGCATCCGCGGTGATGGGCGAGGCGCTCGATTCACTGCCCGGCCGGACGGCACCTGGGTCGGGCTGGACGGCTATTACGCGGGGGAGACGCTGCGGCTCGTCCGCAACGACGACGGCAGCGTGAACCATCTGGACCTGGGCTCGTTCGTCTTCACCCGTGAGCCGTACGACTCCGCAGCGGCCGTACCGGGCGGTGTGGACGAGAACGGGTGGCGTGGCCTGGGAGGTTGAGTGCCGTGTTTCACGTGAAACACGGCAGCGATCCGCTCAGGCGGTCAACTCCTTTTCCAACGGGGTGCGGAAGCGCGGTGTGACCCGCACTTCTCCCACCCAGCCGGCCAGCCGGGATGCCTCTGCCTCGATTGCCGCGGTGGCATCCCGGCCGGTGTCGGTCAGGAGTCGCCATACCGGTTCGCCGTCGGCGCGCAGTGCCCAGCCGCCGACGATCCGGCCGTCCCACCACACGGTGGGGCCGATGTTGCCGGAGCGGTCGAAGAGGGCTGCCCGGTGTTCGGCAGGGAGGTGGAAACCGCGGTCGGCCCAGCCCATCGCGCTCGGGTCGAGGGCGGGAAGCAGCGCCGCCCACGGCTCCGGCGCCGGCTCGGGCGCGGTGTCTCCCGGCGCGACCCAGCCGGTCGAGCCGTCATCGAGGCCCACCTGCTCGGCTTCCGCGGTGGCCAGCGCCTTGCGGACCTGGCCGAGCCCCCAGCCCGTCCACCACTTGAGGTCGGTCTCGGAGGCCGGTCCGTATGAGCGGAGCCAACGCAGGGCCAGCTCCGCCTGCGCTTCGGCGGTGGCGGGAGCCTGCCGAGGTTCGGCCGCAGTCCAGCGGAACTGGCTGGACGTCCAGGAGCCCCGGGGCCGGTCCCGGCGGATCCGCCCCTCGGCCGCCATGATGCGGATGACCCGGGAGGCCACTCCCTGTACCGCTTCGTACTTCTTGCCGGGGAAGACCGTGATCTTCGTACGCAGGGCGGGCACGGCGGCGGAGAGTTCGCTGCCCGTAGCCGCCCCGCGAGCGGTCAGGGCCGCCTGGGTGGCCTTCTCCGCAGCGTTCAGCCAGCGCTCGTCCAGGCCCTGGCCGTCCTCCGCCAGGTGCTTCAGGAAGGTCCGGCGCTCCTTGGCCGCCACAGCGCGCGCGTTCGTCGCCTCGATCTGCGGGGCGAGCGCCTCCGGCGCGACGAAGAGCGTGTTGCGCATGGAGAGGAGCCGGACCAGCGAGACGTCCTCGTACAGGGCCTTCTCCACCGCGGCGACGCCCGGGGCGCGGAGTCGGGCGCACACGGACAGGAAGACCGTGGCCGCGTCGGTGGCGTGCAGAGCGACCAGGGCGTCGGCCACGGCCACCGGGGAGTCCGTCCGTGTGGCGGGTGCCAGGAGATGGCGTCTGACCAGCCTGATGCGGCGCTGTCCGTCGCTGACGTGGTGCATCGTCGTGCCCCTCGGATGCCGGTGTGCGGTCAGAGAGCGAGCTTGAAACCCACATGGCTGGCGACGAAGCCGAGCCGCTCGTAGAAACGGTGCGCGTCGGTCCGGCTCGCATCCGAGGTCAGCTGTACCAACTGGCATTCCTGGCGCCTGGATTCGTCCACCGCCCACCGGATCAGCAGGGTGCCGAGTCCGCTGCCGCGTTCGTCCCCGTGGACGCGGACGCCCTCGATGACGGAGCGCGTCGAGCCGCGCCGGGAGAGGCCCGGGATCACCGTCAGCTGGAGTGCGCCGACGATCCGGTCCGCGCGCACGGCGACCATCAGGTGCTGGTTCGGATCCCCGGCCAGCCGCCGGAAGGCAGCCAGGTACGGCGTGAGGTCGTCCGGCGACTCGCGCTCCGCACCCAGCGGATCGTCGGCCAGCATGGCCACGATCTCCGAGAGGTCATCGACGCCCGCGGTGCGTATTTCCAGATCGCTCATGATCGGCAGCCTACGCAGTGGCCTGGGGTCATGCGGTGCAATCGGCCTGCGGACCGGTCTACACGGGGACCTTCAGCTCCTCGACCGCGCGCACGAGCGGCACCAGCTCGGGGTCTTTGGCGGCCTCGTCGAGTGCGGCGCGCAGTGCTGTGTCGTTGGTCGGCCTGGCCTCGGCGAGCAGGGTGAGACCGGCTTCGGTGACGTCGGTGTAGATGCCCCTGCGATCGGTGTCACAGAGATACCGGGTCAGCAGACCGCGGTCCTCGAGGCGGGTGACCAGGCGAGTGGTGGCGCTCTGGCTGAGCACGACGGCGTCCGCCACCTGCTTCATCTGCAGGTGTCCGCCCGGTCCGCTGTGCTGCCGGCTCAGCACGTCCAGCAGTGAGTACTCCCGCACGCTCAGATCGTGCCGGCTCTGCAGGGCACGCTCGATGTGGGCCTCGATCTTCCCGTGGAGCAGGGAAAGCGCGCACCAGCCCTGGGAGAGGGCGGTCAGTGCCGGGTCCGTCGCTGTCATGGGTGTCTCTCCTCCGTGCTGGAGCTGCTTACGTACAGGATAGGCGACGTACGCAATAGCCCGCGCTTGCAATTAACCAGCGCGTGCAATTATTGTGAACGCTCGTAAGGCGCAGACGCAATCTCCAGGGAAGGTGTAACCCATGCCGCTCGCGCTCCTCGCCCTCGCCATCGGGGCATTCGGTATCGGAACCACCGAGTTCGTGATCATGGGACTGCTCCCCGAGGTGGCCGCGGACTTCCAGGTGTCGATCCCGGCAGCCGGCTTCCTCGTCACGGGCTATGCGCTCGGGGTCGTCCTCGGTGCCCCGCTGATGACCGTGCTCGGTACCAGGGTCACCCGCAAACGCATGCTGATGATCCTGATGGGGCTGTTCGTCGTGGGCAACGTGGTGTCCGCGACCGCACCCGTCTTCGAGGTGATGCTCGCGGGCCGGGTCATCGCGTCCCTCGCCCACGGTGCCTTCTTCGGCATCGGATCTGTCGTGGCGGCCGACCTGGTCGCGCCGCACAAGAAGGCCGGTGCGATCGCGATGATGTTCACGGGGCTCACCGTCGCCAACGTCGTCGGTGTCCCGCTCGGCACCTATGTCGGGCAGAGCGCCGGCTGGCGGGCCACGTTCTTCGCTGTCGCGGCCCTCGGCGTCGTCGGCCTTCTCGGAGTGGCCAGGCTCGTCCCCGACCAGCCCCGCGCCGAAGGCGTCCGGCTCCGCCACGAGCTGGCCGCGTTCCGCAACGTGCAGGTCCTGCTCGCCATGGCGATGACGGTGCTGGGCTTCGGCGGCGTGTTCGCGGCGATCACCTACATCACGCCGATGATGACGGAGATCGCCGGCTACTCGGCCTCCTCGGTCACCTGGCTGTTGGTCCTCTTCGGGCTCGGCATGGTCGGTGGCAACCTGCTCGGCGGCAAGTTCGCCGACCGCCACCTGATGCCCCTGCTGTACGTGTCCCTGGGGGCGCTGGCCGTGGTGCTGTCGCTGTTCACCCTGACCGCGCACAACAAGATCGCGGCAGCCGTGACCATCGTGCTGATCGGTGGCCTGGGCTTCGCTACCGTGCCCCCGCTGCAGAAGCGGGTGCTCGATCAGGCGGCGGGCGCACCGACCCTCGCCTCCGCCGTGAACATCGGCGCCTTCAACCTCGGCAACGCGCTGTCGGCATGGCTCGGCGGCGTCGTCATCGCCGCCGGTCTCGGGTACACCGCGCCCAACTGGGTCGGCGCGGTCCTCGCCGCTTCGGCCCTGGTCCTCGCGGTCGTCTCCAGCAGCCTGGAGCGCCGCACGGCTACCCGGAGCCGGCTCGTCGCCGCTCACATCCCGGAGCCGGCCGCCGCATCCGCCGCCCGGCGCTGACCCCCCGCCCTCCCGCAATCCCCGCACCGCACCAAGGAGTCATCCCCATGAGCAACCTCGCCGCAGCCGTCGCCCCGCTGACCACCCAGGACGCGGAGGGGCTCGTCGACGCGGCCCGTAAGGCCGCCGAGGCCGCGGGTGTCGCCGCGGCGGCCCACCGCGCTGGACCGACCGCTGCTGTTCATCGCCGGCGGCGTTCCGGTCCACCGCGAAGGTCGGCTGATCGGCGCCATCGGCGTCGGTGGCGGGGCGCCCGAGCAGGACCACACGTTCGCGACCAGCGCCGTGGCGGGCCTCGCCTGAGTCCTGGTGGGGAGACATCATCTTCCTTGAGGCCGGGGGCAATTCAGTGGTGCCGACTCCCATGTGGCCGCAGAATTGCCGCACATGGGAGCTGACATTCATGGGTTCGTCGAATGCCGATATCAGTGGGCGGATCCGAAAGCCTTGTGGTCCGGGGCCATTGACCTCGAACTGCTGTATCCGGGCAGGGGCTACGACGCGTTCGGCTGCCTGTTCGGCGTGCGCGACTACGCGGGCTTCGCCCCACTGGCGGCGGAGCGCGGGCTCCCCGCGCTGGTGTCCGACGCCGTACGCACGGAGTTTGACGCGTGGGGCGCCACGGCGCACAGCCCCAGCTGGATCGGCTGGGACGAGCTGAAGGCCGTCGACTGGACCGAACCGGCCGTGACGACGGACCGGCGGATCCATGAGTACACAGCGGTGGATAGCGGTTGGAGCCTCGTCTCCAAAGCGGTCTGGAGTCCACGGTTCGCCGCGGTGGCCGGGCTGCCGGTCGAGCCCGTGGCGGGTGCGCTCGTCGGCTACGGAGGGGAGGAGTGGCCGGAAGGCACGGAGTGGCGGGACGGTGAGCGCCTCTACCGGGTGGAGCGGATGCGCCGGCGTGACGTGGTGCCGGCGGAGGGTGAGTGGAAGCCGGTGTGGTCCGTGATGGAAGCCCTCGCCGCGGTGCACGGCGGCGAGAACGTCCGGCTCACCGTCTGGTTCGACAACTGACGTCCGGTTCGACAACTACCCGGGGCGAGCGCCGCTCCGGAGCCGATTTCCGGACGCGATTCCCAGAGCCGATTCCAGGGCCGGGACACCGGCCGCAGCTTCAGCCCGTCGCCACGCTCAGTGGCGCGAAGCACCGTGTCCAGTCCCCCGGCTGCCGGTCCCCCAGGGTCATCACCGTGGTCTCGGAACCGGGCTGGAGGCCGCGCTCCCCGAGCCAGTCGAGGAGCTCGTGGTGGCGGGCGTCGATGTCGGCCCGCAACGGCAGCTCGGTCGCCCCGGCCAGCGAGGTCACCAGCAGTTTCGCCGTGGCGGTGTCCCGAGCGATCAGCGGACCGATGACCTGGCTGCCCGCGCTCGGCCAGAGAGCCCCGTAACCGACGAGCTCCCCGCTGTCCTCGGCCACCCGCAGATGATCGGCGAAGGCCGGGAGACGGGTCAGCAGATGTGTCCGGTCGAGGCCGAACGCGTCCCCGTCCAGCCGGAGCATGGCCTGCAGGTCCCCGGCCGTTGCGGGACGAACGGTCCGGCCCGGTCGAGCGAGCGCGTCCGGTGCGCCGCCGGTCTCGGCAGTCGGCCGGAAACGGCCGCCCATCCGCTGTGCGGTGCCCACCGCGGCGAACCCGAGCTTCTCGTAGAGCGGGCGGCCCGATGCCGTCGCGTAGAGGCTGAGCGGGGCGCCCCCGGTCCATTCGATCGTCTGGTGCATGAGGTACCGGGCGACTCCTTGTCCGGCATAACGCTCGGCGACCAGCATCATGCCGATGGCGGCCATGCGAGGGCCGTAGGAGGTCACCACACACGTCGCCATCAGGCCCTTGCCGTCAGGATCGTCGATACCGAAAGCCGTTCCCGCCGTGAGGAGCAGCCCCCAGCGGTGCTCGTCACGCGGCCAGCCGCGGTCCTCGCTGAGGTCGGCGCAGGGGACCAGATCGTCCCGGGTGAGACGCCGGACGGGTAGATCGGCGAGCGGGCGGGGCAGTGAGCTGGGCATGAGGGTCAGGCTGTCCGACGCGATGATCGCTCGTCCACCGCTTTAACGGAACTGGCCGAGATCCGCAGGCGCCGGGCCCCCGTTCGTGAGAGCGGCGATGGCCGGCGTCAGCAGACCGATGGTGAGTCCGAGTCAGCTGATGGAGACCGCGACGTGTGCGGCAAGGAGGTTTCGGCGGGGGCGGCGGCTGAGTGGTTTCACGTGAAACACGGTGCCGGGAGCCGTCCGCCCGGTCACCCGCCCCGTCCGCTCCCGATCAACCCAGGTCGGTCGCGTGCATCGCCCGGACGCCCTCGATGTTGCCGTCCAGGTAGTGCCGCAGCGACAGCGGTACGAGGTGCACGGCGGCGATTCCGACCCGGCTGAACGGCACGCGGACGACGTCGTACTCCCCGCAGGGGTCGTCGATCTCGGGTCCGTGGCGCAGGGACAGGTCCATCGAGTCGAGCCGGCAGACGAAGAAGTGCTGGACCTTGACGCCCTTCACTCCGCTGCCCTCGATGTGTTCCACGGTGTCGACGAAGCAGGGGACCACGTCGGTGATCTTGGCCCCGAGCTCCTCGTCCACCTCACGGTGCAGGGCGTCGACGACGGTCGCGTCCTCGGGCTCGACCCCGCCGCCCGGCGTGACCCAGTAGGGGTCGACCCCCGGCTTGGTCCGCTTGATGAGGATGAGGTCGTCGCCGTCGAGCAGGATGGCGCGTGCGGTGCGCTTGACCACAGGACGTTCGGTCATGGCAAGAGAGTGGCCCGCTGGACCCCTTCTGAAACACCTGAGGGCTGCCGGACCGTTCTGCGGTCACCAGTCGGCCGCGGCGCGCACCAGCCACTCGTGCGCGCGAGCGAGATGCGGCAGCGCGAGCGTGCCGGTCCGTGCGGCGAGGAAGTAGGTGCGCAGCGGGGGCACCGGAGGGTCGAGGAGTGCCACCACCTCGCCCCGCTCCAGTGCGCCCTCGCAGAGGTAGCGGGGCAGGACGGCCAGGCCGGCGCCGGCCGCCGTGCACTCCAGGACGGCCCGCAGATCCGGTGCGATGACGGCCCCGGCGGCCGCCGGCCGGGTATCGAAGACCGCGGCCCAGTAGCGGGAGACGAGCGGCAGGCTCTCGTGCACCTCCACCACGGGCAGCTGTTCCAGGACGACCGGGCCGTTGCGCCGCAAGGTCCCCGGGCCGAGCCGCCCGGCCCAGCGGGGCGCGGCGATCAGGACGTGCTCCTCGTCGCAGAGCGGGGTCGCGGTGAGCAGGCCGCCGCGCGGGCGGGCCGTCACGATGGCCAGGTCGTGGTGCCCGGCGGCCAGGCCCTCCAGCGTCTCGTCGGTGTCCGCGGAGAACGAGCTGCGCAGGGCGAGGCCCTGGGCGATCAGCGGGGTGAGCGCGGGCAGCGCCCGTATTGAGGTGAACTCCGGTGGCCCGGCCAGATGCAGGGTCCGGACGCCCGACTCCTCGTCCAGTTCCGTCTCGGCGATCTCCACCAGCGCGTCCAGATGGGGAGCGGCCCGGTGCGCGAGTTCGTCCCCGATGGTGGTGGGGGTCACTCCGCGGGCCCGGCGCAGGAAGAGCGGGCGGCCCAGCTGCCGTTCCAGCGTGCGTATCTGCGAGGTCACGGCGGGCTGGGAGAGGCCGAGGAGCGCGGCGGCCCGGGTGAACGAACCGGCCCGGTGCACGGTGACGAACGTGCGCAGCAGGGCCAGGTCCATGTCCTGTCCCTCCCACCCCGTGCGACGTCTCGGACCCGGACAACCATAAATATGGCGATAGGCCGCTGCCGCTACTGTGATTGGACACTGACTCAGAGTCAACTAGCCTTGTCGAGACGGTGCTTTGCGTGAAGAACGCGGAGGGCCGGGACGGTCCGAGCCACGAGGGGGGAGGCTCGGGCCGTCCGTACAGCCTCGGCTGGTGCGGCCGCTCGACTTCCGTCGGCCGCACCGACTACCGGCGGTACGGCCGACCAGCGCCTGCCAGCCGCATCAGCCCCCGTCGACCGACTCAGCTCCCGGCGACAGCTTCTGCCAGCGCCTGGGCCACGTCGGCCAGCAGGTCCGCCGAGTTCTCGGCGCCCACCGAGAAGCGGATGAAGCCTTCCGGCACCGCGTCGCCGCCCCAGCGGGCCCGCCGTTCGGCGGTGGAACGGACCCCGCCGAAGCTGGTCGCGTCCTCGGCCAGCCGGAGCGCCGAGAGGAAGCGCTCGGCGGTCTCCCGGTCGGCCAGTACGAACGAGACCACGGAGCCGAAGCGCCGCATCTGGCGGACGGCCTTCGGGTAAGAGGGGTCGGTGGGCAGGCCGGGGTAGCGCAGCCCGGTCACTTCCGGGTGCTCGGTGAGCGCCTCGGCCAGAGCGAGGGCGTTCGCGCACTGGCGCTCGATCCGCAGCTCCAGGGTGGCCAGCGAGCGGTGTGCGAGCCACGCCTCCATCGGCCCCGGGATCGCGCCGACCACCTTGCGCCAGCGCCGCACCCCCGCCGCCAGCTCGGGATCGAGGCAGGCCACGTGGCCGAGCAGGATGTCGCCGTGCCCGGTCATGCCCTTGGTGTCGCTGGCCACCGAGAAGTCGGCGCCCAGCTCCAGCGGGCGCTGGCCGAGCGGGGTGGCGAGCGTGTTGTCCACGGCCACCAGCGTCCCGCCCGCGTGCGCGGCCTCGACGAGCCGCCGCACGTCACAGACGTCGAGCCCGGGATTGGACGGGGTCTCGATCCACAGCAGCCTGGCGCCCGACAGGGCGTCCAGCTGGGCATCGCCCCCGGTCGGGGCGGTCCGCACCTCGACCCCGTACGCCTCCAGCTGTGCCCGTACCAACGGGAGCGCCTGGTATCCGTCGTCGGGCAGCACGATCACGTCACCGCTGCGCGCCTGGGACAGCAGCACGGCCGAGACCGCCGCCATTCCGGAGGCGAAGACCGTGGTCTGGACGCTCTCCCCCGGCGCTTCGAGCTCGCCGATGGCCCGTTCCAGATGGGTCCAGGTCGGGTTGGTGTCGCGGCCGTAGGTGTAGGGGCCGACCGGCTCGCCGGAGAGGTGGAAGTGTGCGGCGAAGACCGGGCCGGGGAGAGTCGGCTCGTACTGCTCCGGTTCCGGCAGGCCGGCACGTACCGCGCGGGTTCCGTCGCCCATGGTGCTCATACTGCGTCCTCACTTCTCTCCCCGGTCCGTCACCGGTACTGCCTGCACTGTTCCAGGTGTACGCGGATCAGTCCTCGTCGGGCAGGACCACGTTCAGCGCCCAGGAGACGATCGAGATGATCAGTCCGCCGAGGACGGCGGTCCAGAAGCCGTCGACGTGGAAGCTCAGATCGAACTGGTCGGCCAGCCAGGAGGTCAGCATCAGCATCAGTGCGTTCACGACGAGGGTGAACAGCCCCAGCGTGAGGATGAAGAGCGGCAGTGTGAGCAGCTTCAGGACCGGCTTCACGCAGAAGTTGACCAGGCCGAAGATCAGCGCGACCACGATCAGGGTCAGGACCTTGCGGCCGGTGCTGCCGCCGGTCAGCGTGATGTCGTGGAGCAGCCAGATGGCCACTGCCAGCGCACCTGCGTTGGCGATCGTCTTGACTACGAAATTCTTCATGTGTCTGATCGTGGCAGACATGATCGGTGGCGGACACCGGCCGGGTATACGTAAGGGACGGACAGGCCATGAAGGCATTCAGACTGGACGAGCTGGAGGCGGAACGGGCCGCCAACGACGGCGCTTATCTGCAGTTCGTGCGTGAACGGAACATGTCTGTAGGCCTGTACGCGCTGGACGCCGGCGAGCTCGACCCGCAGCAGCCGCACAAGCAGGACGAGGTCTACCTGGTCGTCAGCGGGCGCGCTTCGATCACCGTGGGCATGGAAACCACGCAGGTGGGCAGAGGAAGCGTTGTGTACGTACCTGCCGGCACGGCTCACAAGTTCCACCACATCACCGAGGACCTGCGGGTGATGGTGGTCTTTTCGCCGCCCGAGGGCTGAGGGGGCCGGGAGACGGAGCGGTCTCTCGGGGATCCCTAAGGGTTCGATCAGGGGAGTTCAAGGGATGCGAGGCCCCCGCAGACCACCGCTGCCCCTCTAGCATCGGAGCAGGAACTCACAGAGACGAGGTAGGACAGATGGCCGTGCGGGAGATATTCGCGGGAATGCCCTGGTGGGTGAAGTGGATCGCGGTGCCCGTCATCGCGATCGTCGTGTTCGGTGGTCTGATCGCCAGCGTGGTCGGCTTCGTCGTCTGGCTGCTCTTCAAGGTCCTGATCTTCGTGGTCCTGGTCGGCGGGATCGTCTTCCTCGTGCGGAAGTTCATGTCGTCCTCCTCCTCGCGCGGCGACTGGTAGAAGACCGGTGGCGACCGGTGGCCGCACCACCGGTAGCACGGTTAGCCCAGGTGAGCGAAGCGGAAGACGAAACAGCAACCCTTCCGGACGCTGCCGATACAGTGGAAATCCGCTGCCGCCGCCCGGGAGAGCACCGTCAGTCACCACCTGACCAGTGGTGGGCAGGGCATCCGGCCTCCGGACCCGAACCTGCGGCAGACATGTGGGGGCGGCCTCCACAGGCGGGCTGACCGCCCGTCACCATGCCTGGGGGTGACCGTTGACCACGGCATCGAGTACCGCTGTGCCGACGTTGATCGGATCGGTGCAGCGGGCGCTGAGGCTGCTGGAGGCAGTGGGCGCCCATCGCGACGGGGCGCCGGCCAAACAGCTCGCACGTGAGGCGGGGCTTCCACTGCCCACCGCCTACCACCTGCTTCGTACCCTCACCCATGAGGGATATCTGCGCCGTGAGAACGGCGTCTTCCTCTTCGGCGCCGCCGCCGAGCGGCTGGTGGGCGACGGCGCTCTGCAGAACCGGCGCAGCCGGATGGCCCAGTCCCTGGGCCGCTGGCGCGACATCATCGGCGCCCCGGTCTACTGCGCCGTCTACCGCGACGGCGAGATCGAACTCCTCGCGGTCTCCGACACCCCGGCCGCGCCCGCGGTGGACGAATGGGCCGCCTTCCAGGAGACCGGGCACGCCCACGCGATCGGCCAGTGTCTGCTGAGCCAGCTCGACGAGAAGGCCCGCGAGGACCACCTGGACCGCCATCCGGTCCGTCCGCTGACCCGCTACTCGGTACGCGACCGTCCGGCGCTCCTTGAACGGCTGCGGTCGCTGGAGCGAATGGAACCCGTCATCGAGCGGCAGGAGTACGCACTCGGGACGGTCTGCGCGGCCATCCCGATCGCGGCCGGTTTCACGGCAGCGGCGATGGCCATTTCGGTACCCCTGGATCAGGAAGAACGGTTGCTCCCCGCAGTCGAACGACTACGTGGCGAAGTGGCCAGCCTCTTGCGTTCGTTCGTGTTCTCTATCAGTATCTGAAAAATCACTCCTTGTGATCTGCTATCGCGTGCACCACGATGGCGTCAATAGGGCCATGGGGGATCATTCCTGGCCAGATTCATCTACTGCGGGGTTGAACGATGCGCGAGTCGGTTCAAGCTGAGGTCATGATGAGCTTCCTCGTCTCCGAGGAGCTCTCATTCCGTATCCCGGTGGAGCTCCGGTACGAAGTGTGCGATCCGTACGCGATCCGGATGACCTTCCATCTCCCCGGCGATGCCCCCGTCACCTGGGCTTTTGGCCGTGAGCTGCTGCTCGACGGCCTGAACAGCCCCAGTGGTGACGGCGACGTACACATCGGGCCGACCGAGCCCGAAGGACTGTGCGACGTCCACATCCGGCTCCAGGTGGGGGCGGACCGCGCCCTCTTCAGGGCGGGTACAGCACCTCTTGTGGCCTTTCTCGACCGGACGGACAAGCTCGTCCCGCTCGGCCAGGAGTGCACGCTGGGTGACTTCGAGGGCAATCTGGAAGAGGCATTGGGGCGAATTCTGGCCGAGGAACAGAACGCCGGCTGACGGGGAACCGCCTCTCCGGCCCCTGGTGCCGGTCGAACACCACACCTGCCGAACGGGTGAATCACTCTCCGTGTGCAACTGTTCAGGCCTTCGCCCGTCGCCGGCGTCCTCTGCCACTCCGTACGGGTGCCGAAGCTTCGGCTTCCGCGCCGACCCCCGTACGGTCCGCGGAGACGACCAGTGCCGCGAGCGCGGTGGTCACCGGCACCGAGGCGACCAGCCCGATCGAGCCGACCAGCGTCCGCACGATCTCCTCCGCCACCAGCTCGCTGTTGGCCACCGTGCCCACGCTGCTCTGGGCGATCGAGAACAGCAGCAGCAGCGGAAGCGCGGCGCCCGCATAGGCGAGCACCAGGGTGTTGACCACCGAGGCGATGTGATCCCTTCCGATTCTGATACCTGCCCGGTAAAGCTGCTTCGCACTCATCGTCGGGTCCGCCTGGTGCAGTTCCCAGACGGCCGAGGTCTGGGTGACCGTCACATCGTCGAGCACGCCCAGGGAACCGATGATGACGCCGGCCAGAAGCAGACCGCTCATGTCGATGTGCGGATACAGGCCGTGGATGAGGCCCGTACTGTCGTCGGTGTTCCCGCTCAGGCTCGCCCAGCCGATGAAGAGTGAGCCGAGCAGCCCGATCAGCAGCAGTGAGATCAGGGTGCCGATGACCGCGACCGAGGTGCGGGCGGTCAGCCCGTGGCAGATGTAGAGGGCGATCAGCATGATGGCGCCGGCCCCGACCACCGCCACGACCAGCGGATTCGAGCCCTGCAGAATGGCCGGAAGGATGAACAGGGTCAGCACGGCGAACGACAGGGCGAGCGCCACCAGCGCCATGACCCCGCGCAGTCTGCCCACCACGACCACCGCGACGGCGAAGATCCCGGCCAGCAGCGCCATCGGGAACTTCCGGTTCACGTCCGTCACGGAGTACTGGAGGTCGTGGGGCGCGTCGGGGGCGTACGCGACGACGACTTCCTGCCCCTCCCGGAGCTGTCGCGGAGCGCCTGGCTGGATCACCTCGATGAAGGCGCGCCCCTTGTCCTCGCCGCTTGTGACCTCGACCGTGGCCTTCTCGCAGTCCGCGGCCCCGCCGCCACCGGTGGCCGGGTCCTTGGCGGACGGGGTCTCGCCGTCGACGGGCAGCTGGGCCGCGTTCACGTCCTTGCAGTCGACCTTGTCGATGTTCACCACCTTGGCCTGCTGGGTCTGCCGGTCGAAACCGACACCGGTGCGCTCGTGCGCCGGCGCACCACCGGGCCAGAGCACCACGAGACCGACGGCGACCGCGGCCGCGAACGGGATCAGTACGGCGGCGATCACCTTGCGCAGGTGCTTGGACACGGGTGCGGCGGGTCCGTGCGAGTGCGTGTGGGCGTGCTGATGGGACGGCTGCTCGGGAACGATATGGGGGGACGTCACCGGCCGATCATCGCAAGACGAGCGGGGCCCACTGTTCAGCACACCCGTGAGGGCGTTAGCGTGGTGGCACCTTTGCACACGCGGGAGCTCGGAGCACCGGGCTGAGAGGGCGCTGATCTCCGTACGTCCGTACGGGACAAGCTGCGCCGACCGCCGAACCTGTTACCGGGTAATGCCGGCGTAGGGAGTAGGTCTCATGACCACAGCGGACGCACGTATGCCTGCCTCGAATCAGAGCGACGAGGCCGGGAAGTCCATCGGCTGGCACAAGGGGTACGTCCAGGGCTCGCGCCCGGACCTCCGGGTGCCGGTCCGTCAGGTGCACCTCAGCAACGGCAAGGACGTGACGCTCTACGACACGTCGGGGCCGTACACAGATCCGGGTATCGACACCGATGTCCGCCGCGGACTCGCGCCGTTGCGCGAGAACTGGATCATCGCCCGCGGCGACACCGAGGAGTACGCGGGCCGGGCCGCCCGTCCCGAGGACGACGGGATCAAGCACACCTCGCCGCGCGGCGGGCTGCGCAATCTGGACGCGGTCTTCCCCGGCCGCCCGCGCCAGCCGCGGCGCAGCCGGGACGGGAGCCCGGTGACCCAGCTCGGGTACGCCCGACGCGGCGAGATCACCCCGGAGATGGAGTACGTGGCGATCCGGGAGAACGTCGCGCCCGAGGTGGTGCGCGAGGAGATCGCCGCGGGCCGGGCCGTGCTGCCGGCCAACGTCAACCACCCGGAGATCGAGCCGATGATCATCGGCAAGCGGTTCCTGGTGAAGGTGAACGCCAACATCGGCAACTCCGCGGTGACGTCCTCCATCGAGGAGGAGGTGGACAAGATGACCTGGGCGACCAAGTGGGGCGCCGACACGGTCATGGACCTTTCCACCGGGCGCAACATCCACACCACCCGTGAGTGGGTACTTCGCAACTCCCCCGTGCCGATCGGCACCGTGCCCCTCTACCAGGCCCTCGAGAAGGTCGACGGCAGGGCGGAGGAGCTGACTTGGGAGATCTACAAGGACACCGTGATCGAGCAGGCCGAGCAGGGCGTCGACTACATGACGGTCCACGCCGGCGTGCGCCTGCCGTACGTGCCGCTGACCGCCCGCCGCAAGACCGGCATCGTCTCCCGGGGAGGCTCGATCATGGCGGCCTGGTGCCTCGCGCACCACAAGGAGTCGTTCCTGTACGAGCACTTCGAGGAGCTCTGCACGATCCTCGCCTCGTACGACGTGACGTACTCGCTGGGTGACGGGCTGCGGCCCGGATCGATCGCGGACGCCAACGACGAGGCGCAGTTCGCCGAACTGCGCACGCTCGGCGAACTGAACACGGTTGCCAAGCGGCTAGGCGTCCAGACGATGATCGAGGGTCCCGGGCACGTCCCGATGCACAAGATCAAGGAGAACATCGACCTCCAGCAGGAGATCTGCGAGGAGGCGCCGTTCTACACGCTCGGCCCGCTGACCACCGATGTCGCTCCGGCGTACGACCACATCACCTCGGGCATCGGCGCGGCGATGATCGCCTGGTGGGGGACGGCGATGCTCTGTTACGTCACACCCAAGGAGCACCTCGGCCTGCCCAACCGGGACGATGTGAAGACCGGCGTGATCACCTACCGGATCGCGGCCCATGCGGCGGACCTCGCCAAGGGGCACCCGGGGGCGCAGGAGTGGGACGACGCGCTGTCGGACGCCCGGTTCGAGTTCCGGTGGGAGGACCAGTTCAACCTGGCACTCGACCCGGACACGGCACGGGAGTTCCATGACGAGACGCTGCCGGCCGAGCCGGCGAAGACGGCGCACTTCTGCTCGATGTGCGGTCCGAAGTTCTGCTCCATGAAGATCAGCAGGAGCATCACCGAGCAGTTCGCCCCCGACCTGGTCGCCTCGGCCTCGGACGAGGAGATCGAGGCGGGGATGCTGGAGAAGTCCAAGGAGTTCGCGGCGAGCGGGAACCGGGTGTACCTGCCGCTGGCGGACTGACGCTCACCGGTGGGCGTCCCGCGCCCCCGACCGGTTCTGCCAGGTCGGGGGCCCGGGCCGGGGGCGTGGGACGGTGGCGTGGGTCGGTGGCGCGGCACGTCCGTGCCCCCGGCCGGTCCGCGCAATGGCCTGATCAAGGACGCGGTGAGCGTGCGTCAGGCTTCGGAGTCCGGGTGGTCAGCCACGCCGAACGGGTTGTCGATGACGTATCGCCAGAACCCGTCCTCCCCGCGGCGGGCGATGTCCGTCGCCGTGCCCGCGATACGGACGTCGCTTCCGTCGGCGGCGACTCCTTCGACGAGCCAGTCCACGATCAGGAGCGCGATGCCGCCCGCCTGGTACGTCCGGCGTGGAGTCACCCTGATCGGGACCCGCAGCGCGAGGAACTCGCCGTTGGCGCGGAGCCGCTGCGACCCCGTCGTCGGTTCGCCGGGGCGCGGTACGAAGACCGAGCCGGGCTCGTACACGAGGTCGAGGATCTCGGGGTCGAACGTGTTGAACGCCCGCGCGAGGGCGTGCGGATGCCCGGCGGCATCCGTGGCGAGCTGCACACTGGTGGAATGCGTCATACCTTCAGACAACAGTCCGTTGACGTGGGTCACCAAGCGGAAACCCTCGCGGGGCCGGATCGCGGACTGGCGCCGACCGAGCGCGGCCGCACCAGCCGTCCCGATCCGGGCTGTCCCGTCGAGGTGGCGCTCGCAGCGGTCTCCGGGCGCTGGACGACGCTCGTCCTGCGGGAACTCATGGGCGGCCCGCTCGGATTCACGGACCTGCGGGAACGGCTGCCGCAGCTTTCGGCGAAGGTGCTGAGCCAGCGGCTCCGGGAGCTCCGGGACGGCGGTCTGGTGTCGGCGGAGCGACTGCGCGGTTTTCCGGTGCGTACTCGATACGCGCTGACGGACGGGGGACGGACGCTGCGGCCCTTGCTGATCGAGCTCTACGCCACCGGTGAGGCCCTGCTGGGGCTGAGTGCCGGCCGTGAAGGGGAACCGCAGAGCTCCTGACCGTGCCTCGCGCCGGGACCCGGACGCGGCCCGGTCAGTCCATCTCGTGTTCCGGCCCGCCGAAGTCGGGGCTGGTGAAGTCCGGGCTGGTGAAGGTCGGCCGGGGCGCGGCCGCCGGCCCGTCGTCCGGGCTGGAGAAGTCCGGCCTGCTGTAGCCGATCTTCGGGATGCGGTTGGCCGAGGGATAGGGGGTACGGGCGGCGGGGGCGGCGCCCGGGTCGGCCAGCGCGTCCCGCAGGAACGGCAGGATGCCCCGCTCCAGCAGCGCGTGCCGCCAGGCCTCTCGGGCCCGCGCCACGTCCTCCGGCAGTTCCTCGCCGGGGTCGTCGGCGGCCAGCGACGTGGAGCCGTTGCGCAGGGCAGCCACGAGGAGGCCGACGGCGGCGATCAGGATGGCGGCCGCGGTGAGGGCCGTGAAGACCCAGCCGGCGCCGACCATGGTCCCCGCGAAGGACGGCGGCGGGCTCAGCATCTTCAGGATGTAGCCGACCAGCAGGAAGATCACCGCGGCCGTGCCCGCCAGCACCGGGGCCAGGACCGTGACGACGGCTCCTATGCCGGCCCCCGACCCGTTGGGATCGTCGGCGCCCAAGCCCGCGGCGCCATCCTGGTCGGAGCCGGCCGTACTGGTACGCAGCTCGTCGCGGGCCTTCACGTAGTGCTCGTACTCGGTGGCCGCTGTGGCGGTGATCAGGGCGGTGGCGGCCATCGCCATGGTGCGCAGCTGAACCGGGTTGAGCCGTTCACCGACTGCGGCCAGATCTGGTCGTTCATGGGCGTGACGCAGCGCGTCGTCGAGGATCCGCTCGTACTCGGGGCGGTCCTCGGTCAGCAGGTGCGGAGCGCTGTTCATGTGCATCCCCCGATGCTCCGTAGGGCCTGTGTGCCCGATTCACCGGGCAGTAAGGCGGAAACGGAGGAGAGCCTGCTACTGGTACGCCGATGGTAGAGCGCCCACGGCACAGGGTGACAGGGGGTTTCCGGAAATAGGCCCAGTGGTCGGCACGGTCAGGTCGTTGATGCGTCTTCCCCGAAGAACGTCAGTCATGCAGGGGGAGTTGGACGACCAGTAGCTTTCCGGCCATGGTCACTCCGCCGTCCATGGCGATGGCGAGCCCGTCCGCGTACACGTGCGGGCCGTCCACCAGCGGGCCCGCGTTGTCCTCGCCGTCCTCGGAACCGACCTCACCGAGCAGATACGGAATGGGGCTGTGACCATGGACGACGCGCCGGCCGCCGTAGGCCGCCATCAGCTGCTGGACGGCCTGCGGGCCCGACTCGTCGCGGAAGGCGAAGCGCTTGGTGAGCTTGCGGAAGAGGTCCCAGCACTCGTCGGCGTCGTTCCGCGTCAGGATGGCGTGCACCGTGTCGTTGACGTCCTCGATGGTGGAGCCGTAGTCGAGGTAGGCCGTGGTGTCCGAGTGCATCAGCAGATGCCCGTCCTCCTCGACGACCGCGTCGAGCCGGGACATCCACTGGAGGTGGACGTCCTGGAGGCGCTCCATGTCGCTCTTCTGGCCGCCGTTGAGCAGCCATGCGGCCTGGAAGGTGGCGGTGCCGGCGCCCGAGTTCACCGGGGTGTCGGCGAACCGCTTGGCGCCCAGGAGCAGCAGTTCGTGGTTGCCCATCAGGGCCTTGCAGTAGCCGCCGGCGGCCGCGGCCTCGGCGGACAGCCGCATCACGAGGTCGATGACGCCGATGCCGTCGGGCCCCCGGTCGGTGAAGTCGCCGAGGAACCAGAGCCGCGCGTTGCCCGCGGACCAGTTGCCCTCGCCGTCGATCAGGCCCTGCTCGGTGAGCGCGGCGTGCAGCTCGTCCAGATATCCGTGGACGTCCCCCACCACGTACAGGGGTCCGAGCTCCGGATCCTGCGCGGGCCGCGGTTCGGGAACGGCCCGCACCTGGACGGTCTTCTCGCGGGTGATCACCGGAAGGTCGCGCGCGGTGGGGGTGTACCCCTCCGGCGCCTCACCTTCCGGGAAGGCGTTGCCCGGGTGCGGAGCCGCCGGCGGTGCCGGGGACTGCGCATAGGGCGGTACGCGGAAGTCGCGCAATGTCGCCGTCCGCACCGCGGGTTCCTGACCGGCCCCCTGTGTCATCGACCCCTCCACCACCGTCGCGCCGCCGTACACCTGACGGGCCCTGCTGGTCGGGGCGGTCCGCGGTGTCGTCCGCCCATCATAGGAATGCGAATCGTGCTCTGTGACGCACCAGGGGTGGTGAATCCGAACGCACCCCGGGTTCGTCGGCCGATTGATCCCAATTGGTCTGATCAATCCCCTGCCGGAGAGCGCGGTGCGCTGACCGTGGTGCGGGGCGGACGGCGTTGGGAGGAGGTCCGGACGATGAGTTCCGTCGGTATCACCTGCTCCACCGGGCCGTCCTGGTCGACGCCTTCGATGGCGTCGATGAGCAGTTGTACGACCGCCGTGCCGATTCTGCGGGGTTTGAGCGAGAGCGTGGTGATGGGCGGCTCGGTCGTCGCGTAGACGGTGGATTCGCTGCAGCACACCAGCAGCAGGTCCTCAGGGACCCGCAGGCCGTACCGGCGGGCCGCCGCGAGCAGATCGGTGCCGTTGGGGTCGAAGAGCCCGTAGACGGCGTCGGGGCGGTCCGGACGGGCCAGCAGGCGGTCTGCGGCCACCGCGCCCGCGCACGGGTCGTGGGCGGGGTAGGACTCGTACACCGGATCCTGGCCCACCCGCTCGCACCAGTGGAGGTACGCGGTGGTGGAGAGCCGGGTGTACGTGTCGGTGGTGGTGCCGGTGAGCAGCCCGATGCGGCGGGCTCCGGCGGCGGCGAGGTGGTCGAGGAGGTCGAGCACGGCGGCCCGGTGGTCGTTGTCCACCCAGGCGGTGACCGGGAGGGTCCCGGCCGGCCTGCCGTCGGAGACGACGGGCAGCCCTTGGCGGACGAGTTCGGTGACGACCGGGTCCTGGTCGGACGGGTCGATGACGACGGTGCCGTCGAGGGCGACGTTCGACCAGACGTCGTGGCGTGAGGTGGCGGGCAGGATGACGAGGGCGTAGCCGCGGGCCAGCGCGGCGGAAGTGGCCGCTCTGGCCATCTCGGCGAAGTACGCGAATTCGGTGAAGGTGAAGGGTTCGTCCCCGTAGGTCGTCACGGTCAGGCCGATCAGGCCGGACTTGCCGGTACGGAGGGTTCGGGCCGCGGCGGAAGGGCGGTAGCCCAGGCGCTCGGCGACCTCGCGGACATGGCGGCGGGTGGCGTCCGGGAGCCTGCCCTTGCCGTTGAGCGCGTCGGAGACAGTCGTGATGGAGACTCCGGCGGCGGCGGCCACATCCCGGATTCCTGCTCGGCCCCGCCTGCCGCCGCGCCGGGGGGTCTCCGTCCGGCTCACCTGGTGCTTCCCTGCTGCTGTCATGGCGAGCCGATAGTAGGGCTCGCACGGGCAGTTGGTCCGATCGCATATGCACGCGTTGACAGGCACGTTTCTGCATGATCATTTGGCGTCAATGCCCTTGGGAAACAATGGTGTTGGCGGCCAGGACCATCATGTGTCGGGTGTCGGACCTGATGGGCCTGTCGTAGGGGTGAGGTCTCGAAGAGGTCTCAACTCACCTCTTCGAGGGACGCGCGCCACGGAGTGAGCCACCGGCGCGCGCCAGGGGGAGGAGCGCTCCCCCTCATTCCGGGGCCCACCGGACGAATCCTCGGAGCTGCCGTTCGCAGCGGCGCTCAATCCTCATAAGGTGAGCAGTATTGATGTGTACAGATGGTCGAGGAGGACCCGCGGTGAGCGAGACGAGCCCCAAGTTGCGTGCCGAGCTGGACGGCGTTCCCGCCTATGTGCCGGGCAAGCCGGCCGCGGCGGACGGACCGGTCGCCTTCAAGCTGTCCTCCAACGAGAATCCGTATCCGCCGCTGCCGGGGGTGATGGAGTCCACGATGGCCGCGGCCGCGCACTTCAACCGTTACCCGGACCTGGCCTGCACCGGTCTGATGAACGAGCTGTCCGACCGTTTCGGCGTGCCGGTCTCGCACCTGGCCACCGGAACCGGCTCGGTCGGGGTGGCGCAGCAGCTGCTCCAGGCCACCTCGGGGCCGGGCGACGAGGTCATCTACGCCTGGCGCTCCTTCGAGGCGTACCCGATCATCACGCAGGTCAGCGGTGCGACGTCGGTGAAGGTGCCGCTGACCGACGGTGAGGTGCACGACCTGGACGCGATGGCGGACGCGATCACCGACCGGACCCGGATGATCCTCGTCTGCAACCCGAACAACCCGACCGGCACCGTGGTGCGCCGGGCCGAGCTGGAGCGGTTCCTGGACCGGGTGCCGGGCGATGTGCTCGTGGTGCTGGACGAGGCGTACAAGGAGTTCATCCGCGACGCGGACGTGCCGGACGGCATCGAGATCTACCGGGACCGGCCCAATGTGGCGGTGCTGCGGACGTTCTCCAAGGCCTACGGGCTGGCGGGGCTGCGGGTCGGCTTCGCGGTGGCCCACGAGCCGGTGGCGGCCGCGCTGCGCAAGACGGCGGTGCCGTTCGGCGTGAGCCAGCTCGCGCAGGACGCCGCGGTGGCCTCGCTGCGCGCCGAGGACGAACTCCTGGGCCGGGTGGGGTCCTTGGTGTGTGAGCGGGAGCGGGTGTACGAGGCGCTGGTGCGGCAGGGGTGGACGGTGCCGGAGTCCCAGGCGAACTTCGTCTGGCTGCGGCTGGGGGACCGTACCGCCGACTTCGCCGCGGTCTGCGAGAAGGCCGGCGTGGTGGTCCGGCCGTTCGCGGGCGAGGGCGTCCGGGTCACGATCGGTGAGAACGAGGCGAACGACCTGTTCCTGAAGGTGACGGAGTCGTACCGCAAGGAGCTGTAGCTCCCGGAGCCGGCCCCTCGGGCCCCGTATCCCGTGCGCGATCCAGCGCACGGGATACGGGGCCCGTGCGCGTGCCCAGGCGGGTGTGAGCGTGCCGGGCGGGTGTGAGCGTTCCCGGCGGTGAGGGTTCCGGGCCGGGCGCGGGGATGGCGTTCCTGCCCGGTGCGGACGTGTCCGCTTCGGGGCGAATGCTCATCCTGTCCCGAGAGGGGTACCCCCCTCGAAGATCCCGAAAGTCTGTGCGCCATAATTGCTTGTGAATGTGAACGCGTTCACAAGCGTGTCCTGGTTCCTCCCAAGATGAGTCGGATTCAAAGGACAAAATGCCGGTGCAACTACGGCGACGTAAGGAGAAGACGACGTGGAGCTAGCTCTGGCGCCGGAGACCCTGGCGCGATGGCAGTTCGGAACGACCACCGTCTACCACTTCCTCTTCGTTCCCCTGACGATCTCGCTCGCCGCGCTCACCGCGGGCCTGCAGACCGCCTGGGTGCGGACGAACAACGAGAAGTACCTCAGGGCCACCAAGTTCTGGGGAAAGCTCTTCCTGATCAACATCGCCATGGGCGTTGTCACCGGCATCGTCCAGGAGTTCCAGTTCGGCATGAACTGGTCGGACTACTCGCGGTTCGTCGGGGACATCTTCGGTGCCCCGCTGGCGTTCGAGGCGCTGATCGCGTTCTTCTTCGAGTCGACCTTCATCGGCCTGTGGATCTTCGGCTGGGACAAGCTGCCGAAGAAGATCCACCTCGCCTGCATCTGGATGGTCTCGCTCGGCACCATCCTCTCCGCGTACTTCATCCTGGCGGCCAACTCCTGGATGCAGCACCCGGTCGGCTACCGCATCAACAAGGAACGCGGACGCGCGGAGCTCACGGACTTCTGGCACGTACTCACCCAGAACACCGCGCTCGCCCAGTTCTTCCACACCATCACGGCGGCCTTCCTGGTCGGCGGGGCGTTCATGGTCGGCATCGCCGCCTTCCACCTGGCTCGCAAGAAGCACATCCCGGTGATGCGGACCTCGCTGCGGCTGGGGCTGATCACCGTGGTGATCGCCGGTCTGCTCACCGCCATCAGCGGCGACCAGCTGGGCAAGGTGATGTTCAAGCAGCAGCCGATGAAGATGGCGGCGGCCGAGGCGCTGTGGGACGGGCAGAACTCCGCGCCCTTCTCGATCTTCGCGTACGGAGACGTCAGCCAGGGGCACAACTCCGTGGAGATCTCGATCCCCGGAATACTGTCCTTCCTCGCCGACGACAACTTCGACTCCTACGTCCCCGGCATCAACGACATCAACAAGGCCGAGCAGGAGAAGTACGGGCCCGGCGACTACCGGCCCAACATCCCGGTCGCCTTCTGGAGCTTCCGGTGGATGATCGGCTTCGGGATGGCGTCCTTCGCCCTCGGCATCCTGGGACTGTGGCTGACCCGGAAGAAGTTCATGCTCCCACCGGGCATGCGGACCGGTGAGGACGAAGTCCCGCATCTGGTCCTGTTCAAGAACAAGGCGCTGAGTCCCAAGCTCGCCAAGTGCTACTGGATCGTCGCCCTGTGGACCCTGCTCTTCCCGCTGATCGCCAACTCCTGGGGCTGGATCTTCACCGAGACGGGCCGGCAGCCGTGGGTCGTCTACGGCGTGCTGCAGACCCGCCACGCGGTCTCCCCCGGCGTCTCGCAGGGCGAGGTGCTCACCTCGATGATCCTCTTCACCCTGCTCTACGCGGCGCTCGCCGTGGTCGAGGTCAAGCTGCTCGTGAAGTACATCAAGGCCGGACCTCCGGAGCTCACGGACGACGACCTCAACCCGCCCACCAGGATCGGCGGCGACCATGACGACGCCGACCGGCCCATGGCCTTCTCCTACTGAGAGCGCAGGAGCCGAGAGATGGAACTCCACGACGTCTGGTTCGTGCTCATCGCCGTCCTCTGGACCGGCTACTTCTTCCTGGAGGGATTCGACTTCGGGATCGGCGTGCTCACCAAGCTGCTGGCCCGCGACCGAAAGGAACGACGGGTCCTGATCAACACGATCGGGCCCGTCTGGGACGGCAACGAGGTCTGGCTGCTCAGCGCCGGCGGCGCGACCTTCGCCGCGTTCCCCGAGTGGTACGCCACGCTGTTCTCCGGTTTCTATCTGCCGCTGCTGATCATCCTGCTCTGCCTGATCGTGCGCGGTGTCGCCTTCGAGTACCGGGCCAAGCGGCCCGAGGAGAAGTGGCAGAACAACTGGGAGAACGCGATCTTCTGGACCTCGCTGATCCCCGCCCTGCTCTGGGGTGTGGCCTTCGGGAACATCGTGCGCGGCGTCAAGATCGACGCGGACATGGAGTACGTGGGCAACTTCTGGGATCTCCTCAACCCGTACTCGATCCTCGGCGGGCTGGTCACGCTCTCCCTCTTCACCTTCCACGGAACGGTGTTCGCGGGGCTCAAGACGGTCGGCGACATCCGGGTCAGGGCACGTGCGCTCGCCCTGAAGCTGGGCGCGGTCACCGCGGTGCTGGCGCTGGGCTTCCTGATCTGGACCCAGGCCGACAACGGTGACGGCTGGAGCCTGATCGCGATGATCATCGCCGTGGTCTCCCTGGTCGGGGCGATCGGAGCCGTCGCGGCGGGGCGCGAGGGCTGGTCCTTCGCCCTCTCCGGTGTGACCATCACGGCCGCGGTCGCGATGCTCTTCCTGACGCTCTTCCCGAACGTCATGCCGTCCTCGCTGAACGATGCGTGGAGCCTCACGGTCACCAACGCCTCGTCCACGCCGTACACGCTGAAGATCATGACCTGGTGCGCCGGGATCGCCACCCCCGTGGTGCTCCTGTACCAGGGCTGGACGTACTGGGTGTTCCGCAAGCGGATCGGTACGCACCACATCGCCGACGCGCACTGATCGGTACGGACCACACAGCTGAACGCACAGAACGCAGTGAATGCCTTGACCGAGCCGAGTTCCATGGGGTGTTTCACGTGAAACCGATCGACCCGCGCCTGCTCCGCCACGCCCGTGCCACCCGCCTCTTCCTGGTGGCCGTGGTGGTACTCGGAGTGGCCGGAGCGGCGCTGGTCATCGCCCAGGCCATGCTCGTCGCCGAAGTGGTGGTGGGTGGTTTCGAGGACGGGCTCACCGGGTCCGGACTGCGTACGCCGCTCCTGCTCCTCGCGGCGGTCGCGCTCGGCCGGGCCCTGGTCTCCTGGCTCACCGAGCTGGCCGCCCACCGGGCTGGTGCGGCCGTCAAGTCGGAGCTGCGCGGGCGGCTGCTCGACCGGGCGGCCGCGCTGGGCCCGGAATGGCTGAGCGGGCAGCGCACCGGCTCGCTGGTGACGCTCGCCACCCGGGGCATCGACGCGCTCGACGACTACTTCGCCCGGTATCTGCCGCAGCTCGGGCTCGCGGTGGTGGTGCCGGTGGCGGTGCTCGCCCGGGTGGTCACAGAGGACTGGATCTCGGCGGCGATCATCGTCGTGACCCTCCCCCTCATCCCGCTCTTCATGATCCTGATCGGCTGGGCGACCCAGTCGCGGATGGACCGCCAGTGGCGGCTGCTCTCGCGGCTCTCCGGCCACTTCCTCGACGTGGTCGCCGGGCTGCCCACGCTGAAGGTCTTCGGCCGGGCCAAGGCCCAGGCCGAGTCCATCCGCACCATCACCTCGCAGTACCGGCTGGCGACCGTGCGCACGCTGCGGATCGCCTTCCTGTCCTCCTTCGCCCTCGAGTTGCTCGCGACGCTCTCGGTGGCGCTCGTCGCCGTCACCATCGGCATGCGGCTGGTTCACGGCGAACTCGACCTCTACACCGGCCTGGTGGTGCTGATCCTCGCGCCGGAGGCCTATCTGCCGCTCCGGCAGGTCGGGGCGCAGTACCACGCCGCGGCCGAGGGACTGTCGGCCGCCGAAGAGATCTTCTCGGTCCTGGAGACCGAGCCGCGTGCGGGCGGTACGCGGGAGGTCCCGAAGTCGCTGCGGCTGGAGCTGGACGGGGTGACCGTCCGGCACACCGGGCGCACCGAGCCCTCGCTCGCCGGGGCGTCGCTGGTGGTGGAGGAGGGGGAGACCGTCGCCCTGGTCGGCCCGAGCGGCGTGGGCAAGTCCACCCTGCTGAACGTGGTGCTGGGCTTCGCCGCACCGGACGAGGGGCGGGTACGGGTCGGCGGCACCGACCTGGCGGACCTCTCCCCCGAACGCTGGCGGGAGCGGATCGCCTGGGTCCCGCAGCGCCCGCACCTCTTCGCCGGCACGATCGCGGAGAACGTACGGCTGGCCCGGCCGGAGGCGGACGACAGCGCGGTGACGGCCGCACTGCGCGACGCCGGGGCATACGACTTCGTGGCGGCCCTGCCCGATGGTGCCGCGACCCTCCTCGGCGAGGACGGCGCGGGCCTCTCCGCCGGGCAGCGGCAGCGTCTCGCGCTCGCCCGCGCCTTTCTCGCCGACCGGCCGGTGCTGCTGCTCGACGAGCCGACCGCGAGCCTGGACGGCGAGACGGAGGCGGGCATCGTGGAGGCGGTACGCCGGCTGGCGGCCGGCCGGACCGTGCTGCTGGTGGTGCACCGGCCGGCCCTCCTCTCGGTCGCCGACCGCGTGGTGGCGCTGGAGCCGGCCGGGGCGTCCGGGCCCGCTGCCCCGGCCGTCCCCCTCGCCGTGCCGCGTCCGGCCGGCGCCCCCGACGACCTCATCGGGGTCCCGGAGGCGCGGGGGCCCGAGGTGCTGTGGGACACCGCCGCCCGGACCGGGCACGTGCTGGCCCGGGTCAGGGAGGCCGCCGGGGCACAGCGCGGCAGGCTCGCGCTCGCCCTGCTGCTGGGCAGCCTCGCGCTGGGCTCGGCGGTCGGCCTCATGGCCGTCTCCGGCTGGCTGATCTCCCGCGCCTCCGAACAGCCCCCCGTGCTCTACCTGATGGTCGCGGTGACGGCGACCCGTGCCTTCGGCATCGGACGGGCGGTCTTCCGCTACGCCGAACGCCTCGTCTCGCACGACGCGGTGCTCAGGATGCTCGCCGCGCTGCGGGTCGACGTCTACCGGGGCCTGGAGCGCATCGCGCCCGCAGGCCTGCGCCGGACCCGGCGCGGGGATCTGCTCTCGCGGCTCGTCGCCGATGTGGACGCACTGCAGGACTACTGGCTGCGCTGGCTGCTGCCCGCCGGGACCGCGGTCGTTGTCGGCGCGGCGACTGCCGGCTTCACCGGCTGGCTGCTGCCGGAGGCGGGTGCCGTGCTCGCCGTCGGACTGCTGCTCGCCGGGGTCGGGGTCCCGCTCGTCAGCGGCGCCTGCGCCCGGCGCACCGAGCGCCGGCTGGCGCCCGCCCGCGCCGATCTGGCGACCCGGATCACCGACCTGCTCGGCGGGACGGCCGAACTGACCGTGGCCGGCGCCCTGCCCGGACGCTCGGCCAGGACCCGGGAGGCCGACGGCGTCCTCACCCGGATCGCCTCCAGGGCGGCGACCGTCACCGCGCTCGGCGGCGGACTGACGGCGCTGATCGGCGGCCTCACCGTGGTCGCCGCCGCACTCGTCGCCCTCCCCGCGGTGGCCGACGGGCGGCTGGCCGGAGTGGAGCTCGCCGTCGTCGTCCTCACCCCGCTGGCCGCCTTCGAGGCCGTCACCGGTCTCCCGCTCGCCGTGCAGTACCGGCAACGCGTCAAGCGGAGCGCGGAGCGGGTGTACGAGGTGCTGGACGCCCCGGTGCCGGTGCGCGAACCCGCCACCCCGGCCGAGGCGCCGGCCTCGCCCTTCCCGCTGGAGGTACGGGGGCTGTCCGCCCGGTACGCGGGGGCACGGCAGGACGCCCTGGACTCCGTGGACCTCACGCTGGAGGCCGGCCGGCGCATCGCAGTCGTGGGCCCGTCGGGTTCCGGGAAGACCACGCTCGCCCAGGTCCTGCTCCGCTTCCTGGACGCGCGGGCGGGGACCTACCGGATCGGGGGTGTGGAGGCGTCCGCGCTGGACGGGGACACGGTCCGGCGGTTCGTCGGGCTCTGCGCCCAGGACGCCCACATCTTCGACAGCTCCATCCGGGAGAACCTGCGTCTCGCCCGTACCGGAGCGACCGACGCGGAACTGCGCGACGCCCTCGCGCAGGCCCGGCTGCTCGACTGGGCCGAGGCGCTGCCGGAGGGCCTCGACACCCTGGTCGGCGAGCACGGGGCCCGCCTCTCGGGGGGCCAGCGGCAGCGGCTCGCACTGGCCCGCGCGCTGCTGGCGGACTTCCCCGTGCTCGTTCTGGACGAGCCCGCCGAGCACCTCGACCTGCCGACCGCGGACGCCCTGACGGCCGACCTGCTGGCGGCGACCCGAGGACGTACGACGGTGCTGATCACCCACCGCCTCGAAGGCCTGGACGCGGTCGACGAGGTGGTGGTCCTGGACGCGGGTGCGGTGGTGCAGCGTGGTCCGTACGCGGCACTCGTGGCGGTGGACGGGCCGCTGAGCCGGATGCTGGCGCGCGAGCGCGAGACCGTGCGGGAGCCGGAGGCGGCGACGCAGGGGGGCGTGCGTGGCTGAGCGGTACCTGCCCGAGGGATACGGATGTGAGGGGTACGGGTCTGCGAGATCCCACCGGTCTTCGACTTTCCCCAACAAAAGGGACTAACTACGCTCTGGGTATGTCAGAGCAGGGTCCGAAGGACTCGAAGGATTCGAAGTACCCGGAGCACCCCGAGGGCCCCGAGGACACCGCGCGTCCGGAGGAGTCGCTCCAGGCCGCGACGGAGGCGACCCGCAGTCTGCGCGGCCTGTCCACCGAACTCACCGCCCGCGTACCGCAGCTGCTGGAGGCCATGCGCTCCGTCGGCACCGGGCTCGAACTGCACACCACCCTCGACCGGATCTGCGAGACGGCGGCCGAGCTGGCCCACGCCCGCTACGCGGCCATCGGCGTCGTGGACGAGGAGGGCAAGGGCCTCTCGGACTTCGTCACCTACGGCGTTCCGGGGCCGGTGGCGCGCGAGGTCGGCCACCGGCCGAGCGGCCACCGGGGCCTGCTCGGCGCGCTGATCCACGACCCCCGCCCCGTGCGGCTCGCGGATCTGACGGCCGATCCCCGGTTCGCCGGATTCCCGCCGGGCCACCCCCCGATGCGCACGTTCCTCGGCGTACCGATCCGGGTGCAGGGCGAGATCTTCGGCAACCTCTATCTGTCCGAGAAGGACGGCGGGGGCGAGTTCACCGACTACGACCTGCACATGGTGCGGGTGCTGGCCACCGAGGCCGGTATCGCCATCGGCAACGCCCGGCTGTACGAGGCTGCCCGGCAGCGCGAGCGCTGGATCGACGGCTCGGTGGCCGTGACCACCGCCCTGCTCTCCGGCGGGGACGCCGACGACGCCCTCGCGGTCGTGGCCGAACAGGCCCGCCACCTCGCCGCATCCGCCGCCGGGATCGTGCTGCTGCCCGCCGAGGACGGCGGCCTGGAGATCGTCGCCGTGTCCGCGACGGAGCCGACCGGGGCGCTCGGGGTGATCATCCCGGCGCAGAGCCCGGTGGTGGGGATGCTGCTGGGCGGCGAGGCCGTCTTCATGGACGACTCCGCCACCGACCCCCGCATGGTCACCACGCTGGCGGACCGGTTCGGGCCGAGCATGCTCCTTCCGCTGCACAGCGGGGGCCGGGTGCTCGGCGCGCTCGCCACCCCGCGTGCCCGGGGCGACCGGCCCTTCACGGAGACGGAGCGGACCCTCGCCGCCCAGTTCGCCTCGCAGGCCGCGCTGGCGCTGATGATGGCCGAGGCGCAGCGGGACCGGGAGCGGCTCGCGGTCTACGAGGACCGGGACAGGATCGCCCGTGACCTGCACGACCTGGTCATCCAGCGGCTGTTCGCCACCGGGATGATGCTGGAGAGCGCTCAGCGCCGCTCGGACGTGCCGGAGGTGCAGACCGGCGTCGGCCGGGCGGTCGACGAGCTGGACGTGACCATCCAGGAGATCCGTACCGCCATCTTCGCGTTGCAGCAGGAGCCGGCCGAGGCGCCGTCGGGGCTGCGCACCCGGGTGCTGCGCGAGATCAACATGGCCGCGGTCCCGCTGGGCTTCAAGCCGGCACACCGCTTTCTCGGCCCGGTCGACGCGGTGGTCGGTGAGCTGACCGGGAAGAACCTGATCGCTGCGTTGCGGGAGGCGCTGTCCAACGCCTTCCGGCATGCCGTGGCATCACGGATCGACGTGGTCGTGGACGCGACCGCCACGCTCCCCGACGGCCGGGACGCGGTACGGCTGACGGTCGCCGACGACGGTGTGGGCATCCCGCCGGGCGGCCGGCGCAGCGGGCTGCGGAACCTGGCCCGCCGGGCGGAGTCGCTGGGCGGGGCCAGCTGGTTCGGGCCCGGCCTCGGGGAGGACGGCGGGGGTACGACGGTGGTGTGGGAAGCACCGCTCTGACGGGCCCCTGCCCGCGTGCCCAGGCGGTCCGGTACCGGCTCGCGCCGCTTCAGAGCTCCGTGCCGGACGGCGCCTGCTCCGGGACAGCCCGGTCCGCGACAGCCCGCTCGGCGATGATCCGCTCGATGACGACCGCGACGCCGTCCTCGTTGTTGGTCGACGTACGGCCGGTGGCCGCCGCCAGAGCGGCCGGGTGGGCGTTGCCCATCGCGTAGGAGGTGCCGGCCCAGCTCAGCATCTCCACGTCGTTGGGCATGTCACCGAACGCGACGACCTCGGCGGGGGAGACGCCGCGCTCGGCGCAGCAGAGCTCCAGCGTGCTGGCCTTGGAGACGCCCGGGCCGCTGACCTCCAGGAGGGCGCTCGGGCTGGACCGGGTGAAGGACGCCCGGTCGCCCGCGGCCGTCCGGGCCAGGGCGAGGAAATCGTCCGGGGCCAGTTCTCCGTGGTGGGCGAGGAGCTTCAGCACGGGGGCGCCGGTGCCGGGTGTCTCCTCGTGCAGGAGCTTCTCCGCGATGGCCACGGTCGCGCCGGGATCGAGGTGGAAGGGCGGGTAGCTCGGCTCGTAGTGGATGCCCGTGGCCAGCTCGACGGCGAACGAGGTGCCGGGGGCGGCCGCGCGCAGGGTCTGTACGACGTCCAGGGCGGTGGCCCGGTCCAGGGCGCGGACCTTCAGCAGCCGACCGCCGTCGTGCAGGTCCGCGACGGCGGCGCCGTTGGCGCAGATCGCCAGGCCGTGGCCGTGGACGTGGTCGCTGACGACGCCCATCCAGCGGGCAGGGCGACCCGTGACGAAGAAGACCTCGATCCCGGCCTGCTCGGCGGCGGCGAGCGCCGCGACCGTACGGTCCGAGACGGTCTTGTCGTCGCGCAGGAGGGTGCCGTCCAGATCGGTGGCGATCAGCCGGATAGCGGAGGGAAGAGGGCGGTCGGTAGCTGAGGTCACCGCTCCATTCTCGCGTACCAGGGTGCACGGGCGTGCGTAGGGGCGCACATCTGAGTACGCACGCTCCTGAACAGGGTGACATTCCATTGGCATATGCCGTGCGTGTCACCTGCGCCGCGCCCGCTCGATCGGCCGCCGGACACCGGTACTGCCGCTTTCCGGACCTGCCCGCCGGCCGGCCGGCCGATGTGCTGATTTCATCGCTCGGTGGCTGCGCGCGTGCCGCTCCCCGGCCGGACGTCCCGCCGAGGCGATACGCGTACCCGATTCCGACTACGTGATGGGGAGAGCGAAAGTGCGACTGTCTTTGAGTGAGCTGCGGTCCAGGGGCGCCGTGTTCCGGGAACTGCACAACGGTCCCGAACCCTTCGTGATCCCCAACCCGTGGAACGCGGGCACCGCCCGGATCCTGGCCGGGCTCGGTTTCCCGGCGCTCGCGACGACCAGTGCCGGTCTCGCCGCGGCCCTCGGCCTGCCGGACGGCTCCAATCTGCTGGACCGCGACACGGTGCTCGCGAACGCCCGGGAGATCGCTGCCGCGACGCCGCTGCCGGTCTCCGCCGATCTGGAGAGCGGCTTCGCGCAGAATCCGGAGGGCGTTGCCGAGACCATTCGCGCGGCTGCGGAGGCGGGACTGGTGGGCGGCTCGGTGGAGGACGCCACGGGGCTGCCCGGCGACCCGGTCCGTCCGCTCGCCGAGGCGGTGGACCGGGTGACGGCGGCGGTGGAGGCGGCGCGGGGCCTGCCCTTCCCGTTCACCCTCACCGCACGCGCCGAGAACTTCCTCTACGGGCGCCCCGACCTCGACGACACGATCCGTCGACTGCAGGCCTACGAGGAGGCGGGCGCCGATGTCCTGTACGCGCCCGGACTCCCGTCGGCCGAGGCCGTGCGCACCGTGTGCGCCTCGGTCGGGCGGCCGGTCAACGTCCTCGCGGGGGGCCCGCAGCCGGCGTGGGACGTGTCCGCGCTCGCGGCCTGCGGGGTGCGCCGGATCAGCCTGGGATCGACCCTGTCCCGGGCGGCGCTGGGCGGATTCGTCCGGGCGGCCCGCGAGGTGCTCGACCACGGGACCTTCGAATTCGCCGCACAGGCCCCGCCCTACGGAGACGTGAACCGCTGGATGACGGGTACGGGCGAAGCCCAGGGTTAGGGCCAATGCCGTTCGGTTAGTCGTCTGGCGGGCTTGGCGATGCGTTGATCTGGATGTGGACGGCGGTTCTGTGGGTTCGGTGGTCGGTGTTGCGGCCG